>NZ_JBITSH010000013.1:0-180251 GCF_044540535.1 Streptomyces sp. NPDC085937
TCTCCCCCCCCGCCCCCCCCCCCGCCAGGGGCCCCCCCCCCCCCCCCCCCCCCGCAACCCCCCGGGGGGCCGCCGGGGGCCCCCCCCCCCGGGGGGGGGCCCCCGGCCCCCCGGGGGGGGGCGGGGCCCCCCCCGCGTCAGCCGGGTGCGCTCAGCAGAAGTCGCTGAGGCCCCACCACTCGCTGTGGGTCCGCTGGGGTCCGTACAGGGTTCCGCCGGCCCGGCCGCGGTAGGTGATCAACTGGCCCGGATGGCCCTCGACGCCGTAGATCCTGTACTTCTCGTTGGTCACGGTGGCCAGGTCGGGTCGCCCGTCGCCGCTGAAGTCACCGACCGGGATCAGGTGCTCCATCGTCTTCCAGCCGCCGCTGCCGACGAGCCGGCGGGCGCCGAGCCGGGCGGTGGAGGTGCCCGGGTACAGCCACAGCTTGCCGGTGGCCTTCTCCCGGGCGACGACGTCCTCGCGGCCGTCGCCGCTGAAGTCGCCGTGCCGGGTCAGGGTGTCCATGGCGTTCCAGCCGCCCGCGCCGATGAGCCGCCCGGTGTCGTCGCCCGGGGTGAACCAGAGGCGCCCGACCATGTCACGGGTGATGACGTCGGCCCGGCGGTCGCCGTTCATGTCGCCGAAGCCGGCGGCCGTGGGGGACGGCTCGGAGTACCAGCCCGGGTAGGCGGGCCGGTCGCACTCACGCTCGGTGCGGACGAACCTGATGGAGCTGATCGTCGCTGTAGGGGAGCTGCTGTACTCGCCAGGCGTGTTCGGGTTTTGAGGGAAGTAGCCACCCCACGAGTCGTAGTTCAAGTCGTCGTACAGGCAGGCGATCAGGCTCGTGCGGTTGACATACGAACGGATCTTGTCGTCCCAGCTGCCCAGGCCCGCGACGTCCTTGTTCGTCTTCCACATCGAGCCCCTGGTGCTCTCGCCCGACCACCCGCAGAAGTAGCCGGACGGGCAGTCGTAGGAGCTCGCCGCCGCCGGGGCGGAAGTGCGTCCGCTCCTTGCACCCCCCGATGCGACGGCCCCCGGCTGACTGCCTGGGCCGAGCGGCGGCTGCACGCGCGAGCGTGATCGTAGAGCAACGCCGGCAGCCCCACGCGCCCCTGGGCGTACACTTTCCAAAAGTTAGCGCCTGCCGTACAGTTAGTGCCAAGCCACCCCCTGAGGAGTTGTCGCATCATGAGCATCGTCGTCACCGGAGCCAGCGGGAAGCTCGGCCGTCACGTCGTGGAGCAGCTGCTGGAGAAGGTCCCCGCGGAGCAGGTCACCGCCGTCGTCCGCAGCCCGGAGAAGGTGGCGGATCTCGCGGAGCGCGGGGTGCGGGTCGCGGTCGCCGACTACAACGCCCCGGAGACCTTCGACGGCCTCTTCGCGGCCGGCGACAAGGTCCTGCTGATCTCGGGCAACGAGTTCGACAAGGGCAGGGTGCGGCAGCACACGGGCGTCATCGACGCCGCCAAGGCGGCCGGTGTCGCGCTGCTCGCCTACACCAGCGCCCCCGGCACCCTGAAGGCCGCGCTCGCCGACGACCACCGCGGCACCGAGCGGGCGCTGCTCGACTCGGGCGTGCCGTACGTGCTGCTGCGCAACGGCTGGTACCACGAGAACTACACCGAGAACCTGGCCCCGGTGCTGGAACACGACGCGGTACTCGCGGCGGCCGGCGAGGGCCGGGTCTCCTCCGCCTCCCGGGCCGACTACGCGGCTGCCGCCGTCGCCGTGCTGACCGGCGAGGGTCACGAGAACACGACGTACGAGCTGGGCGGCGACGAGGCGTGGAGCTTCGCCGAGTACGCGGCCGAGCTGAGCCGGCAGACCGGCCGGGAGATCTCCTACAACCCGGTCACGACCGAGGCGCTCACCGGCATCCTGGCCGGTGCCGGGGTCCCCGAGCCGGTGGCGGCCGTCCTCGCGGGCGTCGACGCCTCGATCGCCGAGGGTGAGCTGGTGGTCGAGAGCGGCGACCTGTCCCGGCTGGCCGGCCGACCGACCACGCCGATCGGCGAGGCGATCGCCGTCGCGCTGAAGGGCTGATCCCCGGGCCGCGAGGGCTCGGGTCCGCGCGGGAGGCCGGCCACCCCCACAAGTCATGACCGTATGCCGGTACGGACATGACACGTGGGGGTGTCCGGCGTTACCGTCGTCCGGTGGGTCCGCGCGCGCGTCTGCGGGCCCCGGTCGTCTTGGGGACGCGTCGGACACAGAAGGAGGGGCCCGTGACCGGGAAGCCGGCCGCAGAGCGGCGCATAGGACTGCTGAACGGCTTCGCGGCGTACGGGATGTGGGGGCTCGTCCCCCTGTTCTGGCCCCTGCTGAAGCCCGCGGGAGCGGTGGAGATCCTGGCCCACCGGATGGTGTGGTCCCTGGTCTTCGTGGCCGCCGCGCTGCTGGCCGTCCGCCGCTGGGCGTGGATCGGCGAGCTGCTGCGGCAGCCGCGCAAGCTGGCGCTCGTCACGGTGGCCGCCGCGGTCATCACCGTGAACTGGGGCGTCTACATCTGGTCCGTGAACTCCGGGCACGTCGTCGAGGCGTCCCTCGGCTACTTCATCAACCCGCTGGTCACCATCGCGATGGGCGTCCTGTTGCTGAAGGAACGCCTGCGGCCCGCCCAGTGGGCCGCGGTCGGCGTCGGCGCCCTGGCGGTCGTCGTCCTCACCGTCGGCTACGGCCGGCCGCCGTGGATCTCGCTGTGCCTCGCCTTCTCCTTCGCCGTCTACGGACTGGTGAAGAAGAAGGTCAACCTGGGCGGCGTCGAGTCGCTGGCCGCCGAGACCGCGATCCAGTTCCTGCCCGCGCTGGGTTACCTGGTGTGGCTGAGCACCCAGGGTGACGCGACCTTCGCCGCCGAGGGCGCGGGACACGCGCTGCTGCTCGCCGCGACCGGCGTCGTCACCGCCATTCCCCTGGTCTGCTTCGGCGCCGCGGCGATCCGCGTCCCCCTGTCGACGCTGGGTCTGCTGCAGTACCTGGCCCCCGTCTTCCAGTTCGTGCTCGGCATCCTCTACTTCAAGGAGGCCATGCCGCCCGAGCGCTGGGCCGGGTTCGCCCTGGTGTGGCTGGCGCTCACCCTGCTCACCTGGGACGCGCTGCGCACCGCCCGCCGCGCCGCCCGTGCCCTCGCCGGGCGGACGGCCGCCGCGCGCGAGGCGGCCGCACGCGAGGCCACCGCCGAGCCGGGCGCCGGCGGGTCCGTGCCCGTCGCCGCGCCGCTCTCCGAGGCGGAGGCCAAGGCGCTGGAGACCAAGCCGTAGACGCGTGGCGAACCGGCTCTGTCAGTGCGGCGCCCTATAACGGGCGCATGACGCAGACACCCACTCCGGCCACGCCGGTGCACTGGAAGCTCGTTGTGGATGCGGCCGACCCGCACACCCAGGCCGGCTTCTGGGCCGCCGCCCTGCACTACGTGGTCGAGGACAACAGCGCGCTCATCGAGAAGCTGCTCGCGGCGGGGGCCGTGCCCGAGGCACTCACCGTCGAGTCGCACGGCCGCCGCGCCTGGCGTGACCTGACCGCCGTACGGCACCCCGACGACCCCTTCGAGGAGGAGAGCGGCACCGGGCGCGGACGGCGGCTGCTGTTCCAGCGGGTGCCCGAGAAGAAGACGGTCAAGAACCGCCTCCACATCGACCTGCACCCCGGTGGCGACCGCCGCGACGAGGAGCAGGCCCGGCTGGAGGGGCTCGGCGCCCGGGTGCTGCGGCGGGTGGACGAGCCCGGCGGGAGCTGGGTCGTGATGGCGGACCCGGAGGGGAACGAGTTCTGCCTGCACTAGCCGGCTCCCCGGTGCGGGCGGCTCAGTCCTTCCGGGCGCGGACGCCGGCGCGGGCGGTCAGACGGTCCATGCGGGCGCGGGCGGACTCCAGCTCGTCCGCCTCGTCGGCGGCGGGTCCGCCCTCGGCGGCGAGCTCGGTCCACAGCGCCGTCAGCTCGTGGCCCAGCTCCAGGCCGAGCAGCGGGTCGCGCACCCCGCGCCACGCGGTGGCGGCGCTGCGGACGTTGCCGTACGCGGCCTCCGCGTCGCCCGCGCGGCGGCAGACCACGGCGAGGTCCATGGAGAGCCGGAAGGCGCGCAGGGGCTCACCGGCCAGGTAGGCGATGTACGCGGTCAGCTCGCGCAGCCGCAGCACCTCCGGGTGCTCCGCACCGAGGGTCCGCGAGGCCTGCGCCACGGTCTCGTCGGCCAGGCCGGCCGCCGTGTCGATCCTGCCCGCCCGGACGGCCTCGTTGATCCGCTCCAGGGGTGCGGCGAGGGGGCTGCCCGCGGGGGCGGCGGGCTCGTCGCCGAGCACGGCCTCCGCGACGGCGTCGAAGCCGCGTGGCGGGGTGGGCCGGGCGTCCGGGTCGGCGTCGAGCACGAGGTCGGTGGGCGCGCCCCGGCCGAGAACCGGCGCCGGGGCCTCCTTGGCCGGCTGGGGCGCCGGCTCCATGGACGGCGGCGGTCCGAACGCGCCCGTCGGGGGCGCGACCGTGCCGGGCGGGGTGCCGGGGGGCACGGGCCCGGCCACCGTCCGCAGCCGGAACGTGGGCGGGGAGTCGAGGGGTTTCTCGGTCCGGGGGACCGGGCGCAGCGGGAAGGTGGGGGTGGCGTCCCGTAGAGGACCGGGGGCGGCCGGGGCGTCGGCCTCCGCGCCCGGGCGCAGAAGACGCGTCGGCGGATCGCCGGCCTGGGGCTGCGGCGCGGGTGAGGGGGAGGCCGGGCCCCGGGTGGAGGTGCGGGCGGGATCCGGGGCGGCGGCCCCCGTGAGGTCGGGGGCAGGACCCCGCGTCGGGTCCGGGGAAGCGAACCCGGAAGGGCCCGGGGCAGGCCCGGAAAGATCCGGGGCAGGCCCGGAAAGATCCGGGGCAGGCCCGGAAAGATCCGGGGCAGGCCCGGAAAGATCCGGGGCGGGCCCGGAAGGATCCGGGGCAGGCCCGGAAAGATCCGGGGTTTGGGGCCGGGCCCCGGTTATGTCGGGGGCGGGCTCCCCTCGCGTCGGCTGTGTCGTGCCGGCCCGGTGGCCGCCCTGGGCGGCGCGCAGCGCCGTCGGCCGGTCCGTGAAACGGCTGGAGCCGTCCGGGGCGACCAGGAGCGGGACGACGTACCCGATGCGCTCGTCGCGCACGGTGGCGATCACGGCGTGCCCCGAGGCAACGGCGATGCGGTGCAGGCGGTCCAGCACCGCCTGCTGGATCTCCTCGCCGGGTCCCGCGATCACCCGCACCCCGTCGACCGAGGCTCCCGGCTCGCCCGACCCGTCGGCCGGGACACGGACGTCGACCGGCACCGCGGCCTGCTGCTGTTCTCGCTTCTTCTCGCGGCTGAGTCGAGTCATCGTTCCCTCATTCGGGTCGTACACCTACCGTCGAGTCTGTCCGCTCGCCCGCGCTCTGCACGTCACCGCGTTGTCACAGGCTCGTCCCAACGGCAGAGGGCCCCACTTCCGTGCGGGCGGCGGGGCATGGACGATCGGGCCGGCGAGCAGGAGAGGGACATGCGGGAAGGCACGGGACAGGGACCGGAGATCTGGCTGCGGAGGCCGGTGGCGGCACCGGAGGCGGAGGGCCCGCCGGGGCCCGCGCATGCCCGGGCGACGGCCCGGAGCTTCTCCTGGATCGGTCTGCACGGCGGCGCGGGGGTCTCCACACTCGCCGCGGTCTACGGCGGTCACGACGGCGGACGTGCCTGGCCCGCGCCATCCGCCCCGCGGTCGGTGCTGCTCGTCGCCCGGACGCACGCGGCCGGGCTGGACGCGGTGCTGCCGGCCGTCGGCCTGTTCCGGCGCGGCGATGCGCCGGACGGGCTCGGCCTGGACGCCGTGGTCCTGGTGGCGGACGCGCCGGGACGGCTCCCGCGTCCCCTCGCGCAGAGGGTGCGGCGGATCGAGTCGGTGATCGACGTGTACCGGGTGCCGTGGGTGCCGGACTGGCGCCTCGGCGACCTGGGCGGCCGGCTGCCCCGTGAGACGGAGCCGCTGGCCCGTCTCACGGGCGCCGTGCGGTGAGCGGGGACGGCGCCCGGGAGATCGCGGCCGCCGTACGGGAAGGCTCACGCAGGGCCGTGGACGTGGTCGCGGAGGCGCTCGCGCGGATCGGGCGGGCCGACCCGGTGCTGTGCGCGTTCGTCGAGGTGTGGGACGAGGAGGCACCGCGGCGGGCGGAGGAGGTGGACGCGCGGGTCGCCGCCGGTGAGGACCTCCCGCTGGCCGGGGTGCCGGTCGCGGTCAAGGGGCGGCGGGGACTGCGGGCGGCGGGGCCGTTGCTCAGGGCCGGCGCGGTCGCCGTGGGCGCCACTTCGGTGCCGGGTCCGGGGACGCCCTGGCAGACCTGGGGGCTCGGGGCGGGCGGCCGTACCGTCAATCCGTGGCGGGGGGACCGTACGCCCGGTGGCTCCTCGGCGGGGGCGGCGGTGGCGGTGGCGGCCGGGCTGGTGCCGTTGGCGACGGGCTCGGACGGTGCGGGGTCGGTGCGCGTCCCGGCGGCGTGGTGCGGGGTGCTGGGCCTGAAGGTCACGGGCGGCCGGTTCCCCTCACCCGACCGTACGGGCCTGGCCGCTCCCCGGGTCCTCACCCGCACGGCGGGGGACGCGGAGGCGTGGTGGCGGCTGGTGTCGGGGCGGGCCGGACCGTCCGCCCCGCCGCCGTTCCCCGTCACCGCTGTCTGGTCCCCCGACCTGGGCTTCGCGTCGCCCGACGCCGAGCCCGTCGCCCTGGCCCGGCAGGCGGTCGGCCGGCTCGTCGACGCCGGGGTGGTACGCCTCGTACGGCCCCCGCGGGCCCCGCTGCTCCTCGACCCCGGACCGGCCTGGCTCGCCCTGCGCACCCCGGGCGCCGACCTCACCGACGCCCACCGGGTCCGGGCGGCCGACGACGAGCGTCTGCGCGCCCTCTTCACCCGCGCCGACCTGCTCCTCACCCCCACGGCGCCCACCGCGCCGCACGGCCACGACGGCCCCGGTGACGTGTACTCGACCGCGCTCACCTGGGCGTTCAACCTCAGCGGTCACCCCGCGCTGAGCGTCCCGGCCGGCTTCGGCACCGACGGCTGCCCTGCGGGACTCCACCTGGTGGCACCGCACGACCGGGAGGACCTGCTGCTCTCGGTGGCGGTGGAGGCGGAGAGGCGGGGGGCGGTCGAACCGCTGAGGACGCCGTAGCGGAGGCGGGGAGTCCGGGCCACGAGGGGCGTGACGCGCCTCGTGGCCCGGCAGAGGCGGGGAGTCCGGGCCACGAGGCGCGTGGCGGAGGAGCCGGCCCGGCAGCGGATGCCCGCCGCCTCGACCGCCCGGTTCCCGCCCCTTGGACAATTACTTGCATGTGCATAAGATGCAGAGGCTTGTTACTGGCGAACGCCGACTATGTGGGGGTTGACTGACGATGCCCGTGACCCGCCGTTTCCTGTTCGTCCTGGGCAGTGCCCGCCGGGACGGCAACTCCGCACTGCTCGCCCGCCGGGCCGCCGAACAGCTGCCCCCGGACGTGGAACAGCGGTGGATCGACCTCACCGCGCACCGACTGCCCGAGTTCGAGGACCTGCGTCACGACAGCGACCACGTCCGCCCGACCGGGGGCACCACCGCCCTGCTGCTGGACGCCACGCTCGCGGCGACGGACCTGGTGATCGTCTCCCCGCTGTACTGGTACTCGGTGTCGGCGCCTACCAAGCGCTATCTGGACCACTGGGCGGGCTGGCTGCGCACCCCCGGCCTCGGCTTCAAGGCCACGATGGCGGGCCGCACCCTCTGGGGCGTCACCGCGCTCGCGCACGAGGAGCCCGAGGTCGCCGACCCCCTGGTCGGCACGCTCAACAACTCGGCCGCGTACATGGGGATGCGGTTCGGCGGGGTGCTGCTCGGCAACGGCAGCAAGCCGGGGGACGTGCTCAGGGACACGCGGGCGCTGGCGCGGGCCAAGACGTTCTTCGCACAGGACGCCCCCCTCGCCCGCTTCCCGTACGAGGCCGGCTGACTCCGGCGCCGTCTCACCAGCCGAGCTGTTCCTCGCCCAGGACCTCGCTGCCGATGTGGGCGGCGAGTTCCTGGGCGAGGGGCAGGTCTCCCCACTTGGTCACATGGACGAAGACGGTGTGCTCCTCCGTCCAGTCGCCCCTCTGGGCCTCGTCACCGTGGAACAGGACCTGGATGCCGTCGTACTTCGAGGGCCAGTCCACATCCGCGTCCGAGTCGTCCGGCCAGCGGCCGTGCCACTCGACGTAGGCCATGCCGTCGCCCAGCGCGGCCAGGATCCCGGCCTCCACGCGCTCCCGCTCGACGTACTCGTAGAAGGTCAGCGGCAGGTGTTCCGCCAGTGCCGCGTCGTCCAGTGCCGTCACGTCGAGGTCGAACCGGAGGTAGTCACCGGTCGCCGGATCGGTCCGGTTCCCCGAGTAGTCGAAGGGCAGTCCGGGAGCGATCGCGGCGATCTCCCGCACCTCACGGACCGTGGCCGGTTCGGCGAACAGCCACACCTTGTCCTCGACGTTTTTCAGCAGCGCGCACAACCGCATGGCCTGCCGGAACGCCTCGCTCGCGTCGGTGGTCCGCAGGACGGGGTAGGCCCGTGAATTGCCCATGGGTCGAACCGTCACACAAACCGGCCCGCACGTGCCAGCGCTTTCCCTACACGGTGACGTCCTTCGCCGTGACGTCCTACGCCGTGACGTCCTTCGTCGTGAACCGCGCCCAGGCCGCCGAGCCGAAGACGGCGGCGTAGAGGGCTTGGAGGCCGAGGTTCTTGGTCAGGTCGTCCCAGTGGACCGGCTCGCGCATCAGGTCGGCGAAGGACAGCCAGTAGTGGGAGAAGAGGTAGGGGTGGAGGGCGTGCAGCTGGGGGATCTGGTCGACGATCTGCACGGTGATCAGCAGCCCGACGGTGGTCGCCATCGCCGCGATGCCGCTGTTGGTCAGCGTGGAGACGAACAGGCCGAGTGCCGCCAGACCGATCAGTGAGACGGCGACGACCAGGGCGATCAGGAGGGCGCGGAGCAGTCCCTCGGAGAAGCTGATCCGGGTGCCGGAGATGGTCGTGAGGTCACCCAGCGGGAACAGCAGCGCGCCGGTGATCAGCGCCGAGACGGCGACCACGAGGGTGGCCACCAGACAGAAGGCCATGACCGTCGCGTACTTGGTGAGCAGCAGGCGGCTACGGCCGGCGGGGGCCACCAGCAGGTAGCGCAGGGTGCCGGCGGACGCCTCGCCGGCGACGGCGTCGCCCGCGACCACCCCGACGGCCATGGGCAGGAAGAACGGCAGGGTGGCGGCGAGCGCGGTGAAGACCAGGAACAGTCCGTTGTTGGTGATCTGCGAGATGAACGCCGGTCCTCCGCCACCACCGCCCGCCGACGAGCCGTCCCCGGTCTCGATCCGCACGGCGATGCCGACCAGTACCGGCACGGCCGCCAGCACGCCCAGCAGGGCGAGGGTCCGCCAGCGCCGGA
Source organism: Streptomyces sp. NPDC085937 (assembly GCF_044540535.1). NCBI lineage: Bacteria > Bacillati > Actinomycetota > Actinomycetes > Kitasatosporales > Streptomycetaceae > Streptomyces > Streptomyces sp. NPDC085937. Next base: position 9,410 of record NZ_JBITSH010000013.1, read on the forward strand.
AGGTGGTGAGCAGTTCGCTGCGGAACAGCCCGAGGGTCCACAGCGGGTTCACCCTCCGTACCGCTTCAGCCCGCGACATCGAAGCCCTCCCCGGTCAGCGCCACGAACGCGTCCTCCAGCGAAGCCCGTTCGACCCCGAAGCCGCGCACCCGGACGCCTGCCGTCACCAGCGCCGCGTTCACCTCGGCGAGGTCACGCCCGGGCACCTCGCCGGTCACCCGCTCCCCGTCCACGACGACGTCACCCACCCCCTGCTCCTTCAGCACCCGGGTGGCGTCCGGCGCGTCCGGTGTGGTCACGACCAGCCGGGCGCGGGCACCCGCGGCCAGGTCGGCGACCGGGCCCTGGGTGATCAGCCGGCCCCGGGCCATCACCGCGACGTGCGTGCAGACCTGCTCGATCTCGTCGAGGAGGTGGGAGGAGAGAAAGACGGTCGTCCCGTCGGTGGCCAGCTCGCGGACGAGCGCGCGGATCTCCCGCATGCCCTGCGGGTCGAGGCCGTTGGTCGGTTCGTCCAGCACCAGCAGCCGGCGCGGTCGCAGCAGGGCGGCCGCGAGACCGAGGCGCTGCTTCATGCCGAGCGAGTACGCCCGCGCCTTCCTGCCGGCCGCGGCCGTGAGTCCCACCCGGTCCAGGGCGGCGGCCACCCGGGCCTTCCGGGTGCGCGGGTCGGCGGTGGGGTCGGCGGCGTCGAGGCGCAGGAGGTTGTCCCGGCCGGAGAGGAAGCCGTAGAGGGCGGGGCCCTCGATGAGGGCCCCGATGTGGGGCAGGACGGCGCGCGCGGAACGGGGCATGGGCCGCCCCAGCACGTGCGCCGTCCCGGAGGTCGGCTCGATCAGGCCCATCAGCATGCGGATGGTGGTGGTCTTGCCGGAGCCGTTGGGGCCGAGGAAGCCGAAGACGCTGCCCGCCGGGACGGTCAGGCGCAGGTCGTCGACGGCGAGCTGTCCGCCGCGGTAGCGCTTGGTCAGTCCGCGGGTGACGACGACGCCGTCACCCGCGGCCCACCCCTCGCCGGCCTGCTCCGTTCCGGACGCCCCGTCGCGCGTCGGCTCCGTGGCGGGTGTCCTGTCGCGCGTCGGCTCCGTTCCGGACGCCCCGTCGCGCGTCGGCTCCGTGGCGGGTGTCCTGTCGCGCGTCGGCTCCGTTCCGGACGCCCCGTCGCGCGTCGGCTCCGTGGCGGACGTCCCGTCCATCGGCTTCCCCGTTCCCCTCGCCGCGTCGCTGGGTGCGGGTACCTACTTCCCCGCGTCGGCCGCCTTCACCAGCGCGTCCTTGGTGACGGTACCCACGTAGACCTTGCCGTCCTCGGTGATCAGGGCGTTGACCAGGCGGGTGCCGAACACCGTGCCGGTGCCGAAGTCGCCCTTGACCTCCTCGCCGAGCGAGCCGAGGAAACCGCCGAGGTCGCCGCCCGCCTCCGCGGTGGGCAGGCCGGCCCCGCTGCCGGTGTCGAAGGTGGCGACGGTGTTCCAGCCCTCACCGAGCATCGTCAGCCCGTCGAAGCCCTTGGCCAGGTCCTCCTCGGCCTTCGGGGGCTTCGGGCCGCGCTCCGGCTTCCCGAAGTGGCCGCGCTCGCGCTCCTGTTCGTCGCCCTCGGTCACCTTGGCGCCCTTCGGCGGGGTGAAGTCGAACGTGGAGGCGTCCGGGCGGTCGAAGCTCACCTTGGTGAAGCCGACGTCCACGACGGCCGCGCCGCCGCTCGACGGGGTGAGCGTGAACTTCAGCGGCAGGCCCGTCTCGTGGTCCACCGCGATGCTGATGGCGGCGACCGTGGAGCCGGACCCCTTGGGTTCGACGACGAGCTTGTACGCGTCCCGGCCGGCCACCTGGGCGGTGCCGTCGACCTTCACGGACGTGGTGTCGTCGACCGCCTTCAGCGCCTCCTCCGCGAAGTCCCGCGGGGTGGCCGGGGGCCGCGCCTCGCCGCGCCCGCCGGGAGCGTCCGCGTCGTCCACGGTGGCGTGGTAGACCTCGTTGGAGCCGCTGTCGTAGCCCCAGACGTCCTTGCCGTCGTGGATGAGGCTGTACTCCGCCGCGTTCTCCAGCAGGGAGAGCTTCTGGCGGTCCGGGCCGTCGGCCGCGACCCGCAGGGTGTGCATGCCGGAGGCCAGCTCGGTGAGCCGGCCGGACGGGTCGGCGGAGGAGCCGCCCTCCTCCCCGGAGCCGACCGCGCCGGACAGCAGACCGCTCTCCAGCCCGCCGAGGTCCGGCAGTCCGAGGTCGGTGGTGATCTTCACGGTGCCGGACAGGTGCTCCACGTCCGACTGCGCGATCTTCTCGATGAGCTGGGCGGCGGTGATCTCCGGCAGATCCGGGTCACCGGAGTCGGCGAGCGCCGGGACGAGTCCGATCGTCGCGGCCGCCACGCCCATCACGGTGACAGGGACGACGTACCGGGCGGCCCTGCGCCGCAGCGTGCGCGGCTCCTCGGCCTCTCCCGCGGTCGTCTTGTCGTCGGATGCGTACGGTGCCATGTGTGCCCTCCGTCGTCGGCGGCGGCTTCCGTCTCGTGTCCTCACACCAGTCTCGGCCCGAGCCGCCATTCTCACCCGAACCGGTGAGAAGTGGTGTTGTCCGTCGTGTTCCATCTGACCAAACCCCGACGGCGGAATCGTCAGACCGCGGGCTCAACTGCGCGTACTGCTGCGGTATGACACGGGACGACGGTGCCTCACCCGCCCCGTAGGGGTCACCCGGGTGCGGAAGGCGTACGGGGCCGTACGGGCGCCGGTCAGCCGGCCCGGTGCACGACCGCGTCGCACAGCTCGACCAGCGCTGCCTTGGCGGGACCGTCGGGCAGCGGGGCGAGCGCGGCGCGCGCCTCCTCGGCGTAGCGCACGGTGTCCCGGCGGGCCTGCTCCAGGGCGGGGTGGGCGCGCAGCAGCCGCAGCGCCTCGGCGTGCCGGGCGTCGTCGGTGAGGTCGGAGTCGAGCAGCTCGCACAGGGCGACGTCCTCGGCCAGCCCCAGCCGGGCCGTCCGCTCGCGCAGCCGCAGCACGGGCAGGGTGGCGATGCCCTCGCGCAGGTCCGTGCCGGGGGTCTTGCCCGACTCGTGGGAGTCCGAGGCGATGTCCAGGACGTCGTCGGCGAGCTGGAAGGCGACGCCGAGCCGCTCGCCGTACTGGGTGAGGACGTCCACCACCGTCTCGTCGGCGCCGGACATCATCGCGCCGAACCGGCAGGAGACCGCCACCAGGGAGCCGGTCTTGCCGCCGAGCACGTCCAGGTAGTGGTCGACCGGGTCGCGTCCGTCCTGGGGGCCCGCGGTCTCCAGGATCTGTCCGGTGACCAGCCGCTCGAACGCCTCGGCCTGCACCCGCACGGCCTCCGGGCCGAGGTCGGCCAGGATGTGCGAGGCGCGGGCGAAGAGGAAGTCGCCGGTGAGTACGGCGACCGAGTTGCCCCAGCGGGCGTTGGCGCTCGCGACCCCGCGCCGCACCTCGGCCTCGTCCATCACGTCGTCGTGGTACAGCGTGGCCAGGTGGGTCAGCTCCACCACCACGGCCGACGGCACCACACCGGGGGCGTAGGGGTCGCCGAAGCGGGCGGCGAGCATCACGAGCAGCGGACGGAACCGCTTGCCTCCGGCCCGCACCAGATGCTGGGCGGCCTCCGTGATGAACGGCACCTCACTCTTGGTGGCCTCGAGCAGCCCTTCCTCGACAGCCGTCAATCCGGCCTGGACATCGGCTTCCAGAGCCTGGTCCCGCACGCTCAGCCCGAACGGCCCGACGACGGTCACGAGGGGTCTCCTGTCTGCTGGTGTCTGCTGGCGGTTACACGGTTTGTCGATAGGTCGCTGCCACCACTCGAGTCAGCGTATCCGGTCACCTTTCGATCACCGCCAGGGCCCGGGGTCACAAGCAGGGCGATAGGGGATCAGAAGCGGAGTGTTTTTGATCGGCTGATAGCAACGGACATTCCTCTGTTTCCCGGACACAGTGACCGGTGAACCATCCTGCCCGCCCTGACGTCCGATTTGCCGTCATTGCTGTGCGAATTCCTGTACGCCACAAATGCGCTCACGTCCCCCGTCCCGTGAGGTGAGTCACGCGTGAGCACGTCGGCCGGCCACGCGCCCACGGCGTCGTCATCCCGCCCCACGCAACGGAGTTGACGCTTGGCGATCGCAAAGGATCAAGCGCGCAAAACCACCCACCTCAAGATCAAACGGTGTCTTGCGTGAGCGTCGCACTTGTTCCCGACATGTGCTCTCGCATACGTTCCGGGCCTGCCGGGTGGACGCCTAGTCCTGCCGCCACCCGCATCACACCCGACGACGAACTCACGCACGGCAGGAGCGGGGGACCCAGGTAAGCCGCCGTACCGGACATCGCGCCGGGACGGCTCGGGGTGAAGCCATGCCCGCAGGGGCACGGCCGGGCACTCTCCTCGCCCGAACCCGACAGCTCACCTCGCAGGCGTAGGAGAGGAACCCAGACATGCCCGTCATCGCTTCGTCCCGCCGCCGCCTCGTCCGCTCCCTCGCCGTCGCCGGCACCGGGGTCGCCGTGGTCGCGCTGCCGCTGTTCGGCGCCACCGGCGCCTCCGCCGCGACCACGACCCAGGCCACGACCGCCGCCTCCACGACCGCGTACCCGGAGAACCTCGACGGCTGGATCCGCGAGGCGATGGACGTCATGGCGCAGAACGGCATCCCGGGCTCCTACGACTCCATCCACCGCAACATCATGCGGGAGTCGTCCGGCAACCCGGCCGCCATCAACCTGTGGGACTCCAACGCCGCCATGGGCACCCCGTCGAAGGGCCTGCTGCAGGTCATCGACCCGACCTTCCAGGCGTACCACGTGCCCGGCACGGCCTTCGACCCGTTCGACCCGGTCGCCAACATCGCCGCGGCCTGCAACTACGCCGCCGACCGCTACGGCTCGATCGACAACGTCTTCGGCGCGTACTGAGCCGACCGCTGACGGCCGACCCCGGCCGTCCGCCCGAACAGTCGCTCGAGGACGACGGCCACGCCGTCGTCCTCGTTCGACAGGGTGACCTCGTCGGCCACCGCCTTGAGCTCGGGGTGCGCGTTGGCCATGGCGACGCCGTGGCCCGCCCACCGGAACATGGGGACGTCGTTCGGCATGTCGCCGAAGGCGACCGTGTCCTCGGGACGCAGCCCCAGGTGCTCGGCGGCCAGCGCCAGACCGGTCGCCTTGGTGACCCCGCACGGCTGGAGCTCCACCGTCCCCGGCCCCGACATGGTCACCGTGGCCAGCGAGCCCACCACGGACCGGGCCGCCGCCGCCAACGCGTCGTCCGAGAGCCGCGGATGGCGCAGCAGCACCTTGCTGATCGGCCGCGCCCACAGGTCGTCGCGCCGCTCCACCGGAACCGACGGGAGCGTCGGATGCGGCATCCGGTAGCCCGGTTCGATCAGCGTCAGCCCGTCGACCCCGTCCTGGTCGACCGCGGCGTACACCTCACCCACCTCGGCCTCGATCTTGCCGAGCGCGGTCTCCGCCAGCTCCCGGTCCAGCCGGACCGACCACAGCATCCGGTCCGTCCCGGCGTCGTAGACCTGCGCCCCCTGTCCGCACACCGCGAGTCCGGTGCAGCCGAGGTCGCCGAGCAGCGACCGCACTCTGGGGGCCGGGCGGCCCGTCACCACGAGGTGCCGGACGCCGGCGCGCTCCGCCCGCGCGAGGGCGGCGAGGGCGCGGTCGGAAAGGGTGTCGTCACCGCGCAGCAGCGTCCCGTCCAGGTCGGTGGCGATGAGAGAACAATCGGTGGGTGCGGCCATGATCAGAGAATACGGACAAGAGGACCGTCCGATTCACCGCGCCCGTATGCCCTCGCTTCGGGTGCCGTTTCCCTTCTTTCGGCGCCCGATCGGGACCGGTTGAGAACCGTTTCCCCGATGGGTCGGAACACGGTGCGCCGCCTGACGTTCCGGTGTCCCTCGCGTCGGTGCGGGCCGGGCGGATCCGGGACGCCCGCCCGGCAGGCCACGGACGTCGCCGAATTAACAGGGACTCACCCGGACGCGACCCCGTAACGTGTGGCACGGCCACGGACACGTGGCCCACCCGCGCACACGAAAGCGAGGCAGCACCCGATGCCCCCCTTCGATGTCCCCGAGGGCGATCCCTTCGGCCCGCACAACCTGCCGTACGGCGTGTTCTCGCCCCCCGGTTCGGCGGACCGCACCGTGGGCGTCCGGCTGGGCGACCACGTCCTCGACGCCGGCGCGGCGGCACACGCCCTGGGCTCCCCCTACGCCTCCCTGCTCGCCCGCCCCACCCTCAACCCGCTGTTGGCGGCGGGCCGTACGGCCTGGTCGGACGTGCGGCGCGCGCTCACCGCGTGGGTGACGGTCCCGGCGCACCGGGAGACCGTCGAGCGGTTCTTCCACCCGCTGTCCGACGTCACCCTGCACCTGCCGTTCGAGGTCGCGGACTACGTCGACTTCTACGCCTCGGAGAACCACGCCCGCAACGTCGGACAGATCTTCCGCCCCGACGCGGCCGACTCCCTGACCCCCAACTGGAAGCACCTGCCGATCGGTTACCACGGCCGCTCCGGCACCGTCGTGGTGTCCGGCACCGACGTCGTACGCCCCTCGGGGCAGCGCAAGGCGCCCACCGACACCGCCCCGGTCTTCGGCCCCTCCGTCCGGCTGGACATCGAGGCCGAGGTCGGTTTCGTCGTGGGTGTGCCGTCCGAGCAGGGCAGCAGCGTGCCGCTCGGCGCCTACCGCGACCACGTGTTCGGCCTCTGCCTGCTCAACGACTGGTCCGCCCGCGACATCCAGGCCTGGGAGTACGTGCCCCTCGGCCCCTTCCTGGGCAAGTCCTTCGCCACCTCGGTGTCGGCGTGGATCACCCCGCTGGACGCCCTGGAGGAGGCCCGCGTCGCCCCGCCCGCCCGCACCCACGAGCTGCTGCCCTACCTGGACGACGCGCAGGAGGATCCCGGCGGCTACGACCTGCGCATCACCGTGACCGTCAACGGCCACGACGTCTCCGAGTGCCCCTTCTCCACCATGTACTGGACGGCCGCCCAGCAGCTCGCCCACATGACGGTGAACGGCGCCTCCCTGCGCACCGGTGACCTCTACGGCTCCGGCACGGTCAGCGGCCCCACCGAGCGGGAGCGCGGTTCGCTGCTGGAGCTGACCTGGAACGGCCGTGACCCGCTCGAACTCCCGGACGGCAAGCGAACGTTCCTGGAGGACGGTGACGTGGTGACGCTGTCCGCCTGGGCGCCCGGTCCGGACGGTGTGCGGGTGGGCCTCGGCGAGGTCACGGGACGGGTGGTCCCGGCGCCCTGACCCCTGCGGCCCTACCGAGGCCCGCAACCACGCTGACTCGCACCGCCCTTCGCCGTCATACTTGGCGTCGGGCGGTGCGTCGTTCTCCATGCCGCGCGGCCCGCACCACCGCACGTCCCGAGCCGCTTCTTCCGACAGGATCCGGAGCCCGTGGCATGACGTACTGCCTGCTCCTGCTGAGCGTGGTCGCCGTGACGGCCGCCGTGCCCGTCCCCCGCGTGCTGACCAGGGCCAAGTGGCCGGAACGGGAGCCGGTGGTCGCCCTGTGGGTGTGGCAGTGCCTGGTCGCCACCGTGCTGCTGTGCTGTCTGACCGCGCTGGCGCTGGGCGCCGCGGCCGTCTTCGGCACGGTCCGCGCCCAGCTCTTCGCGCCCGCTCCGCCCGCCGTGACCGCCGCCTACGACCTGTCCGCCGTCTCGCCGTGGACGACCGTGCTCACCGTGCTGCTGGCGTCCGGCGCGGCGTGGACCACGGCCATGCTGGGGCGCGAGCTGGTCGAGGCCCGCCGCCGGCGCTTCCGTGCCCGGGAGCACCTGCGCGACCGCGCGCCCGACCTGCCCGCGGGGCTCCCCGAGGGGCGGGGCCCCTTGCTGGTGCTGGAGGAGGAGTATCCCGACGCCTGGTGGATGCCGGGCAGCCCGCCCCAGCTCATCGTCACCACCGGCGCCCTGCAGCGCCTCACCGACCACCAGCTGGACGCCGTCCTCACCCATGAGCGCGGCCACGCCCGGGCCCGCCACGACTGGCTGCTGCACCTGTCGACGGCTTTGGCGACGGGTTTCCCGCGCGTCCCGCTGTTCGCCCACTTCTGCGAGCAGACCCACCGGCTGGTGGAGCTGTCCGCCGACGACACGGCCTCCCGCCGCTGCGGCCATCTCACCACCGCGCTCGCGCTGATCGAGCTCAACCAGCACCGGGGCGTGCTGTCCTGTGCCTCCAGCCACCGCCTGCTCGGCGAGCGCGTCGACCGCCTCCTGGAGCCGCCGCCCCGCCTGGACCGCCGCCACCGCGCCCTGACGACGGCCGCGGCGGCCCTGGTCCCCTTCGTCCCCCTCCTGATCACCTTCGCCCCGGGGCTCACGGCGCTGCCGTAGCCGACGTGCCGCCAAGCGGCTGACGGCCGCCGCGGTGTCGGGTGGCCGGATGGCCAGGGCCGCTCAGGACCAGTCGGGTTCCTCGTCGGGCCAGTCGTCCGGGGCCTCCTCGTGGACGTCGGGCACGGCGGCGGGCGCGGCGGTGGCGTCCGGTGCAGGGGTCGGTGCCGGTGCCGGTGCCGACAGTCCCGCCAGCACGGCCACCACCCCTTCCCCGTACGTCGCCCGCTTCTTCTCGCCCACGCCGCTGATCCCGCCCAGCTCCGCCACCGAGGTGGGCCACGCCGTGACGATGTCCCGCAGCGTGGCGTCGTGGAAGATGACGTACGCCGGGACGCCCTGTTCCTTGGCCTGCTCGGCCCGCCAGGCGCGCAGCGCCTCGAACGCGGGCCGAAGGGCCTCGGGCAGCTCCGCCGCGGCGGCCTTGGCCTTGCGTTCGCCCCGGCTGGCCGCGCCCTTCGCCGGCGCCGGCTTCTCGGGTTCCTTGCGCAGCGGCACCTCCCGCTCCCGCCGCAGCACCGCCCCGCTGGCCTCGGTCAGCACCAGCGTGCCGTAGTCCCCCTCGACCGCGAGGAGTCCCTGGGCGAGCAACTGGCGGACCACACCGCGCCATTGCGCCTCGCTCAGCTCGCCGCCGATCCCGAACACGGAGAGCTGGTCGTGGTCGAACTGGATGACCTTGGCGGAGCGCCGGCCCAGCAGGATGTCCACGATCTGCACGGCGCCGAACTTCTGCCCGCGCTCGCGCTGCAGCCGCACCACCGTGGACAGCACCTTCTGCGCCGCCACCGTGCCGTCCCAGGTCTCGGGCGGGGCCAGGCAGGTGTCGCAGTTGCCGCAGTTCTCCCCGCCCGGCTCCTGGCCGAAGTAGGCGAGGAGCTGTCCGCGCCGGCACCGCACGGTCTCGCACAGGGCGAGCATGGCGTCCAGGTGCTGATTGGCCCGCCGCCGGAACGCCTCGTCGCCCTCGCCGGACTGGATCAGCTTGCGCTGCTGGATGACGTCGTTGAGCCCGTAGGCCATCCACGCCGTCGACGGCAGTCCGTCGCGGCCCGCGCGGCCGGTCTCCTGGTAGTAGCCCTCGACCGACTTGGGCAGGTCGAGGTGGGCGACGAAGCGGACGTCCGGCTTGTCGATGCCCATGCCGAAGGCGATGGTCGCCACCACGACCAGCCCCTCCTCCCGCAGGAACCGCGCCTGGTGCGCGTGACGCGTCCCCGCGTCGAGCCCCGCGTGGTACGGCACCGCCTCGATGCCGTTGCGCGCGAGGAACTCGGCGGTCTTGTCCACCGAGTTGCGCGAGAGGCAGTACACGATGCCCGCGTCCCCCGCGTGCTCCTCGCGCAGGAAGGCCAGCAGCTGCTTGCGCGGGTCGGCCTTGGGCACGATGCGGTACTGGATGTTGGGCCGGTCGAAACTGGCGACGAAGTGCCGGGCGTCGGGCATGCCCAGCCGCTCGGTGATCTCCCGGTGGGTGGCGTCCGTGGCGGTCGCCGTGAGGGCGATCCGGGGGACGTCCGGCCACCGCTCCCCCAGCACGGACAGCGTGAGGTAGTCCGGCCGGAAGTCGTGGCCCCACTGGGAGACGCAGTGCGCCTCGTCGATGGCGAAGACGGAGATCTTGCCGCGGGAGAGGAGATCGAGGCTGCTGTCCAGGCGCAGCCGCTCCGGCGCCAGATACAGCAGGTCGAGCTCACCGGCGAGGAACTCGGCCTCGACGGTCCGCCGCTCGTCGAAGTCCTGCGTGGAGTTCATGAAGCCGGCCCGCACGCCGAGCGCCCCCAGCGCGTCGACCTGGTCCTGCATCAGCGCGATCAGCGGGGAGACGACCACGCCCGTGCCGGGCCTGACCAGGGCCGGGATCTGGTAGCAGAGCGACTTGCCGCCGCCGGTCGGCATCAGCACGACCGCGTCGCCGCCCGCGATCACATGGTCGACGACGGCTTCCTGCTCGCCGCGGAAGGCCTCGTAGCCGAAGACCCGGTGCAGCGCCGCCAGCGCCCCACTGTCCGTCACTGTCATCCCGGCGACACCGCCCGTCCCGTACATCCCGTACCCCGCGGCCGTCCCTCGACCACTGCGTCCACCTTAGGCGCCCGCACCGACAGCCCCGGAGTTGTCCACAGGCCCGCACGGAACGCTCCGTCCCGGAGCGGAACGTGACCGGGAACGACCGCGGCCCGGCACCCCGCCGAGGGGTACCGGGCCGCGCCAGTCGTCCGGCGGGCGTGCGCCTCAGCGCACGAACACCCCCGCGTCCCCGGCCAGCTCCAGGAAGTACTGCGGTGCCACACCGAGCACCACCGTGACCGCCACGCCGACCCCGATCGCCGTCATCGTCAGCGGCGACGGCACCGCGACGGTCGGGCCCTCGGGGCGCGGCTCGCTGAAGAACATCAGCACGATGACGCGGATGTAGAAGAACGCCGCGACCGCGGACGAGATCACACCGATCACGACCAGCGGGGCCGCCCCGCCCTCCGCCGCCGCCTTGAACACGGCGAACTTCCCGGCGAAGCCCGAGGTCAGCGGGATGCCCGCGAAGGCCAGCAGGAACACCGCGAACACCGCCGCCACCAGCGGGGAGCGCCGGCCCAGGCCCGCCCACTTGGACAGGTGGGTCGCCTCGCCGCCGGCGTCCCGGACCAGCGTGACCACGGCGAAGGCGCCGATCGTCACGAAGGAGTAGGCCGCCAGGTAGAACAGCACCGACGAGATGCCCGACGGCGTGGCCGCGATGACACCCGCGAGGATGAAGCCCGCGTGCGCGATCGAGGAGTAGGCCAGCAGCCGCTTGATGTCGGTCTGGGTGATCGCCACGATCGCGCCGGCCAGCATGGTGACGATGGCAACGCCCCACATGACCGGCCGCCAGTCCCAGCGCAGGCCCGGCAGCACCACGTACAGCAGGCGCAGCAGGGCGCCGAAGGCCGCGACCTTGGTGGCCGCCGCCATGAAGCCGGTGACCGGTGTGGGGGCGCCCTGGTAGACGTCGGGCGTCCACATGTGGAAGGGCACCGCGCCGACCTTGAACAGCAGGCCCATGACCAGCAACGCGGCACCGATCAGCAGCAGCGCGTCGTTGCCCATGGTGTCGGCGAGCGCCGGGGTGATCTCCGGCACCGTGCCGTCGACGACCTGCGCGATCGTCGCGTACGACATGGAGCCCGCGTAGCCGTACAGCAGGGCGATGCCGAACAGCGTGAACGCGGAGGCGAACGCGCCGAGCAGGAAGTACTTGACCGCCGCCTCCTGCGACATCAGCCGCTTGCGGCGGGCCAGCGCGCACAGCAGGTACAGCGGGAGGGAGAGGACCTCCAGGGCCACGAACAGCGTCAGCAGGTCGTTGGCCGCCGGGAAGACCAGCATGCCCGCGACCGCGAAGAGCAGCAGCGGGAACACCTCGGTGGTGGTGAACCCGGCCTTGACGGCCCGTTTCTCGGCGTCGCTGCCGGGGACGGCCGCGGCCTGCGCGGCGAAGGAGTCGACGCGGTTGCCGTGCGCCTCCGGGTCGAGCCGGCGCTCGGCGAAGGTGAACAGGCCCACCAGCGCCGTCAGCAGGATGGTGCCCTGCAGGAAGAGCGCCGGCCCGTCGACGGCGATGGCGCCCATCGCCGCGATGCCCGCCTTGGTGGTGGCGTACCCGTCCGCGGCGAGCGCCACCACGGCGGCGAACGCTGCGGCCAGCGCCACCACGGCGACGAACATCTGCGCGTAGTACCGGGACCTGCGCGGCACGAACGCCTCGACCAGCACCCCGACGAGCGCCGCGCCGACGACGATCAGGGTGGGGGCGAGCTGCCCGTACTCGATCTTGGGTGCGTCGATCTTGGCGATCGGATCGGCCGCGGTTGTCCACAGGCTGTGGACGGCTGCTGTTGCGCTCACTTGGCCGCCTCCACCTCGGGCTGGGGGTCCTTCTTCTGTACGTCGGACATGGTGTGCTCCACCGCCGGGTTCACGACGTCCGTGACGGGCTTCGGGTAGACGCCCAGGAACACCAGCAGCACGACCAGCGGCGCCACCACCGCGATCTCCCGGACCCGCAGGTCGGGCATCGCGGCGACCTCCGGCTTCACCGGGCCGGTCATCGTCCGCTGGTACAGGACGAGGGTGTAGAGCGCGGCGAGCACGATGCCGAAGGTGGCGATGATGCCGATCGCCGGATAGCGCGTGAACGTGCCGACCAGGACCAGGAACTCACTGACGAAGGGCGCGAGCCCCGGCAGCGAGAGGGTCGCCAGGCCCCCGATCAGGAAGGTGCCGGCGAGCACCGGGGCCACCTTCTGCACACCGCCGAAGTCGGCGATGAGCCGCGAGCCGCGCCGGGAGATCAGGAACCCGGCGATCAGCATCAGCACGGCGGTCGAGATGCCGTGGTTGACCATGTAGAGCGTCGCCCCGGACTGGCCCTGGCTGGTCATCGCGAAGATGCCCATCACGATGAAGCCGAAGTGGGAGATCGAGGCGTAGGCGATCAGCCGCTTGATGTCGCGCTGGCCGACGGCGAGCAGCGCGCCGTAGATGATGCTGATCACCGCCAGCACCAGGATCACCGGGGTCGCCCACTTGCTGGCCTCCGGGAAGAGCTGGAGGCAGAAGCGCAGCATCGCGAAGGTGCCCACCTTGTCGACGACCGCCGTGATCAGCACGGCGACCGGCGCGGTGGACTCCTGCATGGCGTTGGGCAGCCAGGTGTGCAGCGGCCACAGCGGCGCCTTCACCGCGAAGGCGAAGAAGAAGCCGAGGAACAGCCAGCGCTCCGTGCTGGTCGCCATCTCCAGCTCGCCGTTCGCGCGGGCCTGCGCGATCTCGGTGAGGGAGAAGTTCCCGGCGACCACGTACAGCCCGATCACCGCGGCCAGCATGATCAGACCGCCGGCCAGGTTGTACAGCAGGAACTTCACCGCCGCGTACGACCGCTGGGTCGCCGCCTTCTCCTCGCCGTCCTTGTGCGCACGGTCCCCGAAGCCGCCGATGAGGAAGTACATCGGGATGAGCATGGCTTCGAAGAAAATGTAGAAGAGGAAGACGTCGGTGGCCTCGAAGGAGATGATCACCATCGCCTCGACGGCCAGGATCAGGGCGAAGAAGCCCTGCGTCGGCCGCCACCGCCTGCTGCCGGTCTCCAGCGGGTCGGCGTCGTGCCAGCCCGCCAGCACGATGAACGGGATCAGCAGGGCGGTCAGCGCGATCAACGCCACCGCGATGCCGTCCACGCCCAGTTCGTAGCGGACGCCGAAGTCGGCGATCCAGGAGTGGGACTCGGTGAGCTGGTAGCGGTCGCCGTCCGGGTCGAAGCGGACCAGGACGGTGATCGCGAGGGCGAGGGTGGCCAGCGAGAACAGCAGGGCCAGCCATTTGGCGGCCGTGCGCTTCGCGGCCGGTACGGCGGCCGTGGCGATCGCCCCGATGGCCGGGAGCGCCGCCGTCGCTGTCAGGAGAGGAAAGGACATCGGTATCAGACCGCCCTCATCAGCAGGGTCGCGGCGACGAGGACCGCCGTGCCGCCGAACATCGAGACCGCGTAGGACCGCGCGAAGCCGTTCTGCAGCCTGCGCATCCGCCCGGACAGGCCGCCCACGGAGGCCGCCGTGCCGTTGACGACGCCGTCGACCAGGGTGTGGTCGACGTACACCAGCGAGCGGGTGAGGTGCTCGCCGCCGCGGACCAGGACCACGTGGTTGAAGTCGTCCTGGAGCAGGTCGCGGCGGGCGGCCCGGGTGAGCAGCGAACCGCGCGGGGCGACGGCCGGCACCGGGCGCCGTCCGTACTGCGCCCAGGCGATCGCCACGCCGATGACCATGACCGCGACCGTGGACAGCGTCACCGTCAGCGCGCTGACCGGCGGGTGCCCGTGGGCGTGCCCGGTGACCGGCTCCAGCCAGTGCACGAAGCGGTCGCCGATGCTGAAGAACGCGCCGCCCGCGACCGATCCGACGGCCAGCACGATCATCGGGACGGTCATCGACTTCGGCGACTCGTGCGGGTGCGGCGGTTCGTACTCCCCGCGCGTCTCGGCGGCCGGCTCGACGTCCGGGGCGGCCGGGGACGGCGTGGGCGCGTTGCGCCAGCGCTCCTCACCGAAGAACGTCATCAACATCACGCGCGTCATGTAGTACGCGGTGATGGCCGCGCCCAGCAGGGCGCAGGCGCCGAGGATCCAGCCCTCCGTGCCGCCCTTGGCGAACGCCGCCTCGATGATCTTGTCCTTGGAGAAGAAACCCGACAGCCCCGGGAAGCCGATGATCGCGAGGTAGCCGAGCCCGAAGGTGACGAACGTGACCGGCATGTACTTCCTGAGGCCGCCGTAACGGCGCATGTCGACCTCGTCGTTCATGCCGTGCATGACCGAGCCGGCGCCGAGGAAGAGGCCGGCCTTGAAGAAGCCGTGCGTCACCAGGTGCATGATCGCGAAGACGTAGCCGATCGGGCCGAGGCCCGCGGCCAGCACCATGTAGCCGATCTGCGACATGGTCGAACCGGCCAGCGCCTTCTTGATGTCGTCCTTGGCGCAACCGACGATCGCACCGAACAGCAGCGTGACCGCGCCGACGATGGTGACCACCAGCTGGGCGTCCGGGGCGCCGTTGAAGACGGCCGCGGACCGGACGATCAGGTAGACGCCCGCGGTCACCATGGTCGCGGCGTGGATGAGGGCCGAGACCGGGGTCGGGCCCTCCATCGCGTCCCCGAGCCAGGACTGCAGCGGCACCTGGGCGGACTTGCCGCACGCGGCGAGCAGCAGCATCAGGGCGATCGCGGTCAGCTTGCCCTCGCCCGCCTCACCGGCGAGACCGGCCTCCCCGTGGCCGCCGAGCACCGGCCCGAAGGCGAAGGTGCCGAACCACAGGAACATCAGCATGATCCCGATCGACAGGCCCATGTCTCCGACGCGGTTGACCAGGAAGGCCTTCTTCGCGGCGGTGGCCGCGCTGGGCTTGTGCTGCCAGAAGCCGATCAGCAGGTAGGAGGCGAGACCGACGCCCTCCCAGCCGACGTACAGCAGCAGGTAGTTGTCGGCGAGGACCAGGATCAGCATCGCCGCGAGGAAGAGGTTCAGGTAGCCGAAGAAGCGGCGGCGCCGCTCGTCGTGCTCCATGTACCCGACGGAGTAGAGGTGGATCAGCGAGCCGACGCCCGTGATCAGCAGCACGAACGTCATCGACAGCTGGTCGAGCCGGAAGGCGACGTCCGCCTGGAAGCCCTCCACCGGGATCCAGCTGAACAGGTGCTGCGTAAGGGTGCGTTCCTCGGCGCCCTTGCCCAGCAGGTCGCTGAAGAGCACCAGGCCGAGGGCGAACGAGACGGCGGCCAGTGCCGTGCCGATCCAGTGGCCGACGGCGTCCAGCCGGCGTCCGCCGCACAGCAGGACCGCCGCTCCGAGCAGGGGCGCCGCCACCAGCAGCGCAATCAGGTTCTCCACGATTCAGCAGCCCCTCACAGCTTCATCAGGCTGGCGTCGTCGACCGAGGCCGAGTGGCGGGAACGGAACAGGGACACGATGATCGCCAGCCCCACCACGACCTCCGCGGCGGCGACGACCATCGTGAAGAACGCGATGATCTGGCCGTCGAGGTTGCCGTGCATGCGGGAGAAGGCGACGAACGCGAGGTTGCAGGCGTTGAGCATCAGCTCGACGCACATGAACACGACGATCGCGTTGCGCCGGATCAGCACACCGGTGGCGCCGATGGTGAACAGCAGCGCCGCCAGGTACAGGTAGTTGACGGGATTCACTTCGACGCCTCCTCGGCCCGCTTGAAGTTCGGCGGATCGATCGCCCGGCGCTCCAGGCGCTCCTCCGCGCGCTGCTCCATCGCCCGCAGGTCGTTGATCGCCTCCTGCGACACGTCACGGACCTGGCCGCGGTCCCGCAGCGTCTGGCTGACGGTGAGGTCCGAGGGGGTGCCGTCGGGCAGCAGGCCCGCGATGTCCACCGCGTTGTGCCGGGCGTAGACGCCGGGAGCGGGCAGCGGCGGCAGGTACGTGCCCTCGCGGACGCGCTGCTCGGCCATCTCCCGCTGGGTCCTGGCCCGCTCGGTGCGCTCCCGGTGGGTGAGCACCATGGCGCCGACGGCGGCCGTGATGAGCAGGGCGCCGGTGATCTCGAAGGCGAACACGTACTTGGTGAACAGCAGGGAGGCGAGCCCCTGCACGTTCCCGCCGGAGTTCGCCTCGCCGATGCCGTTGAACTCGTTCAGCGAGGCGTTGCCGATGCCGCCCACCAGCAGGACGCCGAAGCCGAGGCCGCACAGCAGGGCCAGCCAGCGCTGGCCCTTGATGGTCTCCTTCAGGGAGTCCGCGGCCGTGACGCCGACCAGCATCACCACGAACAGGAACAGCATCATGATCGCGCCGGTGTAGACGACGATCTGTACGACGCCCAGGAAGTAGGCGCCGTTGGCCAGGTAGAACACGGCCAGGATGATCATGGTGCCGGCCAGGCAGAGCGCGCTGTGCACGGCCCGCCGCATGAAGACGGTGCACAGCGCGCCGATCACGGCGACGGTGCCCAGCACCCAGAACTGGAAGGCCTCTCCGGTGGAGGTGGAGTAGGCGGCGAGCTGCCCGGTCATCGCCCGACCACCTTCTCCGACGCGGGCTCCTCGGGACCGAAGGTCGAGTCGGCCTCCTGCACCACTTCGCCCTTGGAGTGGGCGACCTGGGGCTCGGTACCGGGCGCGGCCTCGGTCACCAGGCCCCGGTAGTAGTCCTGTTCGTCGGTGCCCGGGTACATGGCGTGCGGGGAGTCGACCATGCCCTCCTCCAGGCCCGCGAGCAGCTGCTCCTTGGTGTAGATGAGGTTGGCGCGGCTGGAGTCGGCCAGCTCGAACTCGTTGGTCATCGTCAGCGCGCGCGTGGGGCACGCCTCGATGCACAGGCCGCACAGGATGCAGCGGGCGTAGTTGATCTGGTAGACGCGGCCGTACCGCTCGCCCGGCGAGTAGCGCTCCTCCTCGGTGTTGTCCGCGCCCTCCACGTAGATCGCGTCGGCGGGACAGGCCCAGGCGCACAGCTCGCAGCCGACGCACTTCTCCAGGCCGTCCGGATGGCGGTTGAGCTGGTGCCGTCCGTGGAAGCGCGGAGCGGTGGTCTTCTGCTGCTCCGGGTACTGCTCGGTGAGCCGCTTCTTGAACATGGCCTTGAAGGTCACGCCGAAGCCGGCCGCCGGGTTCATGAAACCGGGCTTGGTGTCCTTCGGTTCCTCAGCCATCGGACGCCTCCTTTCCATCCGTCGATCCGCCCTGGGATTCGTCACTGTGAGTATCGGGTCCGCCACTGACAACGAGCTCCCGCTCCCGGCGCGGACGGCGTCGCGGCACCGGCGGCAGCTCCTGCCCGGGCAGCGGCGGCACGGGGAACCCGCCCGCCATCGGGTCGAAGGGAGGCTGGTCGACGGGCTCCCCGGTGTCCTGGCCCCGGCCGCGGAACATGTCCGCGACGAAGGAGAGCAGCAGCAGAACGAGGACGGCGCCGGCGATGTAGAGCGCGATGTCGGCGAAGTCGTAGTTCTCGTTGCGCAGCGCCCGCACGGTGGCGACCGCCATCAGCCACACCAGGGAGACCGGGATGAGGACCTTCCAGCCGAGCTTCATCAGCTGGTCGTAGCGGACGCGCGGGAGCGTGCCGCGCAGCCAGACGAAGCCGAACAGCAGGGTCAGCAGCTTGCCGGTGAACCAGAGCATCGGCCACCAGCCGTGGTTGGCGCCCTCCCAGAAGGTGCTGACCGGCCAGGGAGCCCGCCACCCGCCCAGGAACAGGGTCACCGCGACCGCCGAGACGGTCACCATGTTGATGTACTCGGCGAGCATGAACATCGCGAACTTGATCGACGAGTACTCGGTGTTGAAGCCGCCGACCAGGTCGCCCTCGGACTCCGGCATGTCGAACGGGGCGCGGTTGGTCTCGCCGACCATCGTCACGATGTAGATCAGGAACGACACCGGCAGCAGCAGCACGTACCAGCGGTCGGCCTGCGCCTCGACGATCGTCGACGTCGACATCGACCCCGAGTAGAGGAAGACGGAGGCGAACGCGGCGCCCATGGCGATCTCGTAGGAGATCATCTGCGCGCAGGAGCGCAGGCCGCCGAGGAGCGGGTAGGTGGAGCCGGAGCTCCAGCCCGCCAGGACGATGCCGTAGATGCCGACCGAGGCGACCGCGAGGATGTAGAGCGCCGCGATCGGCAGGTCGGTGAGCTGCATCGTGGTGCGCTGGCCGAAGATCGAGATCTCGTTGCCGGCCGGGCCGAAGGGGATCACCGCGAACGCCATGAAGGCCGGGATCGCGGCGACGACCGGCGCGAGGACGTAGACCGCCTTGTCCGCGCGCTTGACGATGACGTCTTCCTTCAGCATCAGCTTCACGCCGTCGGCGAGCGACTGGAGCATGCCCCAGGGGCCGTGCCGGTTGGGGCCGACGCGCAGCTGCATCCAGGCGACGACCTTGCGCTCCATGACGATGGAGAGCAGCACGGTCACCATCAGGAAGGCGAAGCAGAACACCGCCTTGACGAGGATCAGCCACCAGGGATCGCGGCCGAACATCGAGAGGTCTTCAGCGGCGAGGTACGGGCTCATGCCTCCACCTCCTGGGGAGCCTCACCGGCGAGGGTCGCCGGGCCGATGCGGACGAGGGAGCCGGGAAGTGCCCCGGTGCCGGAAGCGACCCCGCCGTCCGTGGAGTTGAGCGGGAGCCAGACCACCCGGTCGGGCATTTCGGTGACGGACAGGGTCAGTTCGAGGGTCCCGGCGGTGCCGGTCACCGCGAGGGTGTCGCCGTCCTTGACGCCGACCTCGGCGGCCGTGGCGGCCGACAGCCGGGCGTGGGCGGCGTGCCGGGTGCCCGCCAGCGCCTCGTCGCCCTGCTGGAGCACGCCCAGGTCGAGCAGGAGCCGGTGCCCGGCCAGCACCGCCTCGCCGGCGGCCGGCCGGGGCAGGGCGCCCGCGGTCTCCACCGGGTCGGCGGCGCGCGGGCCGTCCCACACGCCGAGCCGGTCGATCTCCGAGCGGACGGTGCGCAGGTCCGGCAGGCCCAGGTGGACGTCCATGGCGTCGGCGAGCATCTGCAGCACGCGCGCGTCGGTGGGCGGGAGCCGCCGGGTCATCTGGTCCGGCTTGAGCGCCGCCTCGAACAGCCGCACCCTGCCCTCCCAGTTGAGGAAGGTGCCCGCCTTCTCCGCGACCGCGGCGACCGGCAGGACCACGTCGGCGAGTTCGGTGACCTCACCGGGCCGCAGTTCCAGGGAGACCACGAACCCGGCCTCGGCGAGCGCGGCACGCGCGCGGGCCGGGTCGGGCAGGTCGGTGACCTCCACGCCCGCCACCAGCAGCGCCTGCAGCTCGCCGCGGGCGGCCGCCTCGACGATCTGGGCGGTGTCCCGGCCGTAGCGGTGCGGCAGTTCGGCGACGCCCCAGAGGGCCGCCACCTCCTCGCGGGCGCGCGGGTCGGTCGCCGGGCGCCCGCCCGGCAGCAGCGACGGCAGCGCGCCCGCCTCGATCGCGCCCCGCTCCCCGGCCCGGCGCGGGATCCACACCAGCCGGGCGCCGGTCGCGGTGGCGAACCGTACGGCCGCGGTGAGCCCGCCGCGTACGGCGGCCAGCCGCTCGCCGACGACGACGACCGCGCCCTCGGCGCGCAGCGCCTCGGCGGCCACGGCCCCGTCGCCCTCCAGGCCGACTCCGCTCGCCAGCGCGTCCAGCCACTCGGTCTCGGTGCCGGGGGCCGCCGGCAGCAGCGTGCCGCCGGCCTTGGTGAGACCGCGCGTGGCGTGCGTGGCCAGGGCGAAGGTGCGCTGCCCGTGTCCACGCCAGGCCTTGCGCAGCCGCAGGAAGACGCCCGGTGCCTCCTCCTCGGACTCGAACCCGACCAGCAGGACGGCCGGGGCCTTCTCCAGGGAGGTGTAGGTGACACCGCTGCCGTCCAGGTCGCGGCCCCGTCCCGCGACGCGCGCGGCGAGGAAGTCGGCCTCCTCGGGGCTGTGCGCCCGCGCCCGGAAGTCGATGTCGTTGGTGGCGAGCGCGACCCGGGCGAACTTGCTGTACGCGTAGGCGTCCTCGACGGTCAGCCGGCCGCCGGTCAGCACGCCCGTGCGGCCCCGGGAGGCCAGCAGGCCCTGCGCCGCGATCTGCAGGGCGTCCGGCCACGACGCCGGTTCCAGGTCACCCTCCGCGTTGCGCACCAGCGGGGTGCCGAGACGGTCCCGCTGCTGGGCGTACCGGAACGCGAAGCGGCCCTTGTCGCAGATCCACTCCTCGTTGACCTCGGGGTCGTCGGCGGCGAGCCGCCGCATGACCTTGCCGCGCCGGTGGTCGGTGCGGGTGGCGCAGCCGCCCGAGCAGTGCTCGCACACCGACGGCGAGGAGATCAGGTCGAACGGGCGGGAGCGGAACCGGTACGCGGCCGAGGTCAGCGCGCCTACGGGGCAGATCTGGATGGTGTTGCCGGAGAAGTACGACTCGAAGGGGTCGCCCTCGCCGGTGCCGACCTGCTGCAGCGCGCCCCGCTCGACCAGCTCGATCATCGGGTCGCCCGCGATCTGGTTGGAGAACCGGGTGCAGCGGGCGCACAGCACGCACCGCTCACGGTCCAGCAGCACCTGCGTGGAGATCGCGACGGGCTTCTCGTAGGTGCGCTTCTTGCCCTCGAAGCGGGACTCGGCGTTGCCGTGCGACATCGCCTGGTTCTGCAGCGGGCACTCGCCGCCCTTGTCGCAGACCGGGCAGTCCAGCGGGTGGTTGATGAGCAGCAGCTCCATCACACCCTTCTGGGCCTTCTCCGCGACCGGGGAGGAGAGCTGCGTCTTCACCACCATCCCGTCGGTGCAGGTGATGGTGCAGGACGCCATGGGCTTGCGCTGGCCCTCGACCTCCACGATGCACTGGCGGCAGGCGCCGGCGGGCGCGAGCAGCGGGTGGTCGCAGAACCGGGGGATCTCGATGCCGAGCTGCTCGGCGGCCCGGATGACCAGGGTGCCCTTGGGCACGCTGATCTCGGCGCCGTCGATGGTCAGCGTCACGAGGTCCTCGGGCGGGACCGCCGCCTCTCCCCCGCCGGAGGGAGCGTTGGTGGTCACAGTCATGCGTGCACCTCCGTACGGTCGGCCCAGGCCGTCGACGCGGCCGGGTCGAAGGGGCAGCCACGGCCCGTGATGTGCTGCTCGTACTCCTCGCGGAAGTACTTCAGCGAGGAGAAGATCGGCGAGGCGGCGCCGTCGCCGAGGGCGCAGAAGGACTTGCCGTTGATGTTGTCGGCGATGTCGTTCAGCTTGTCGAGGTCGGACATCTGTCCCTTGCCGGCCTCGATGTCGCGCAACAGCTGGACCAGCCAGTACGTGCCCTCGCGGCAGGGGGTGCACTTGCCGCAGGACTCGTGGGCGTAGAACTCGGTCCAGCGGGTGACGGCGCGGACCACGCAGGTGGTCTCGTCGAAGCACTGCAGTGCCTTGGTGCCGAGCATGGAGCCCGCGGCGCCGACGCCCTCGTAGTCGAGCGGGACGTCGAGATGCTCGTCGGTGAACATCGGGGTGGACGAGCCGCCCGGCGTCCAGAACTTCAGCCGGTGGCCCGGCCGCATCCCGCCGCTCATGTCGAGCAGCTGGCGCAGGGTGATGCCCAGCGGCGCCTCGTACTGGCCGGGGCTCGCGACGTGGCCGCTGAGCGAGTAGAGCGTGAAGCCCGGGGACTTCTCGCTGCCCATCGACCGGAACCAGTCCTTGCCCCGGTTCATGATGGCGGGAACCGACGCGATGGACTCCACGTTGTTCACCACGGTGGGGCACGCGTAGAGGCCCGCGACGGCGGGGAAGGGCGGACGCAGGCGGGGCTGGCCCCGGCGGCCCTCCAGCGAGTCGAGCAGCGCGGTCTCCTCACCGCAGATGTACGCGCCCGCGCCCGCGTGCACGGTGAGTTCGAGGTCGAGTCCGCTGCCCAGGATGTTCTCGCCGAGGAAGCCGGCCTCCTTGGCCTCGCGCACGGCCTCGTGCAGCCGCCGCAGGACGGGGACGACCTCACCGCGCAGGTAGACGAAGGCGTGCGACGACCTGATGGCGTGGCAGGCGATGACGATGCCCTCGATGAGGCTGTGCGGGTTGGCGAAGAGCAGCGGGATGTCCTTGCAGGTCCCGGGCTCCGACTCGTCGGCGTTGACGACGAGGTAGTGGGGCTTGCCGTCGCCCTGCGGGATGAACTGCCACTTCATGCCCGTCGGGAAGCCGGCGCCGCCGCGTCCGCGCAGTCCGGACTCCTTGACGTACGCGATGACGTCGTCCGGTGACATGGCGAGCGCCTTGCGCAGCCCCTCGTACCCGTCGTGCCGCCGGTAGACGTCGAGCGTCCACGACTTGTCCTCGTCCCAGAAGGCCGACAGCACCGGTGAGAGCAGCTTCTCCGGGCTGGTGTCCTTCAGTTCGGGTGCCAAGGTCATCACTCCCCCTCCTCGGCGGCAGGTCCTGACGGGTGGGCCGGGTCGGAGGCCGCCGTGTCCTGCGGTGCGTCGTGCGAGCTGAGGTGCTCGGTGGGCGACGGCTCGTGCGGCGGGGCGTCCTGCGGCGCCTCGCCGCGCGGGTGCACCACGCGCGCGGGGGCGGCCTCGCCCTTGGCGAGCTTCAGGCCGATCAGGGAGGCGGGCCCCGCGCTGCCGGTGGCCTCGACGGCGCCCTCGCGCTCGTCGGGGAAGCCGGCCAGGATGCGGGCGGTCTCCTTGAACGTGCACAGCGGCGCGCCGCGGGTGGGCGCGACCGGACGCCCCTCGCGCAGGTCGTCGACCATGCGCTTGGCGCTCTCGGGGGTCTGGTTGTCGAAGAACTCCCAGTTGACCATCACCACGGGCGCGTAGTCGCAGGCCGCGTTGCACTCGATGTGCTCCAGGGTGACCTTGCCGTCGGCGGTGGTCTCGCCGTTGCCGACGCCCAGGTGCTCCTGGAGCTCCTCGAAGATCGCGTCGCCGCCCATCACCGCGCACAGGGTGTTGGTGCACACCCCGACCTGGTAGTCGCCGCTCGGGCGGCGCCGGTACATGGTGTAGAAGGTGGCGACCGCGGTCACCTCGGCCGTGGTCAGGCCGAGCATGTCGGCGCAGAACCGCATGCCGGTGCGCGTGACGTGCCCCTCCTCGGCCTGCACCAGGTGCAGCATCGGCAGGAGGGCGGACCGGGAGTCCGGGTAGCGGGCGACGATCGCGCGCGCGTCGGTCTCCAGCCGGGCCCGGACGTCGTCCGGGTAGGCGGGTGCGGGCAGTTCCGGCATGCCCAGGCTGACGCCCCGCTCGGAAGAAGAGGTGGTCACCGGTCGACGCCTCCCATCACGGGGTCGATGGACGCGACGGCGACGATGACGTCGGCGACCTGGCCGCCCTCGCACATCGCCGCCATGGCCTGAAGGTTGGTGAAGGACGGGTCGCGGAAGTGGACCCGGTAGGGGCGGGTGCCGCCGTCGGAGACGACGTGCACGCCGAGTTCGCCCTTGGGTGACTCCACGGCCGCGTACGCCTGGCCCGGCGGGACCCGGAAGCCCTCGGTGACCAGCTTGAAGTGGTGGATCAGGGCCTCCATGGAGGTGCCCATGATCTGCTTGATGTGGTCGAGGGAGTTGCCGAGTCCGTCGGGTCCCAGGGCGAGCTGGGCGGGCCAGGCGATCTTCTTGTCCTCGACCATGACCGGTCCGGGCTGGAGCCGGTCCAGGCACTGCTCGACGATGCGCAGCGACTGGCGCATCTCCTCCAGCCGGATCAGGAAGCGGCCGTAGGAGTCGCAGGTGTCGGCGGTCGGGACGTCGAAGTCGTACGTCTCGTAGCCGCAGTACGGCTGCGCCTTGCGCAGGTCGTGCGGCAGGCCGGTGGAGCGCAGCACCGGGCCGGTGGCGCCGAGGGCCATGCAGCCGGCCAGGTCCAGGTACCCCACGTCCTGCATGCGGGCCTTGAAGATGGGGTTCCCGGTGGCGAGCTTGTCGTACTCGGGGAGGTTCTTCCGCATCTTCTTGACGAACTCGCGGATCTGGTCGACCGCGCCGGGCGGCAGGTCCTGGGCGAGTCCGCCGGGCCGGATGTACGCGTGGTTCATCCGCAGGCCGGTGATCAGCTCGTAGATGTCGAGGATGAGTTCACGGTCACGGAATCCGTAGATCATGATCGTGGTGGCGCCGAGCTCCATGCCGCCGGTGGCGATGCACACCAGGTGGGAGGAGAGCCGGTTGAGCTCCATGAGGAGCACCCGGATGATCGTGGCGCGGTCGGGCACCTGGTCCTCGATGCCCAGCAGTTTCTCGACCGCGAGGCAGTACGCCGTCTCGTTGAAGAACGGCGTCAGGTAGTCCATGCGCGTCACGAAGGTGGTGCCCTGGGTCCACGTCCGGTACTCGAGGTTCTTCTCGATGCCGGTGTGGAGGTAGCCGATGCCGCAGCGGGCCTCGGTGACGGTCTCGCCGTCGATCTCGAGGATCAGCCGGAGCACTCCGTGGGTGGACGGGTGCTGCGGGCCCATGTTGACGACGATCCGCTCGTCGTCGGCCTTGGCCGCGGTCTCGACGACCTCGTCCCAGTCGCCGCCGGTGACGGTGTAGACGGTGCCCTCGGTGGTCTCGCGAGGGTTTGCGTGCGTGCTCACGAGTACGACCTCCGCTGGTCCGGAGCCGGGATCTGGGCGCCCTTGTACTCGACGGGGATGCCGCCGAGGGGATAGTCCTTGCGCTGCGGGTGGCCCTGCCAGTCGTCCGGCATCATGATCCGGGTCAGGGCCGGGTGACCGTCGAAGACGATGCCGAAGAAGTCGTACGCCTCGCGCTCGTGCCAGTCGTTCGTCGGGTAGACGGAGAACAGCGACGGGATGTGCGGGTCGCTGTCCGGTGCGCCGACCTCCAGGCGGATCACCCGGTTGTGGGTGATCGAGCGCAGGTGGTAGACGGCGTGCAGCTCGCGCCCCTTGTCGTCCGGGTAGTGCACGCCGCTGACGCCGGTGCACAGTTCGAACCGCAGCGCGGGGTCGTCGCGCAGGGTCTTCGCCACCCGCACGAGGTGCTCGCGCTCGATGTGGAACGTGATCTCGTCGCGGTCGACGACCGTCCTCTCGATGGCGTTCTCCGGGAGCAGGTCCTGCTCCTCCAGCGCCCCCTCCAGCTCGTCGGCGACCTCGTCGAACCAGCCGCCGTAGGGGCGGGCCGCCGGTCCCGGGAGCCGGACCGAGCGGACCAGGCCGCCGTAACCGGAGGTGTCGCCGCCGTTGTTGGCGCCGAACATGCCGCGCTGGACGCGGATCTGCTCGCCGCCCTCACCGCGCTGGCCGGGGAGGTTCTCGGCGGAGAGTTCCTTCTCCGGGTTCACGTCGTCACCCGCGGTGTTGTTCGCGTCGCTCATCGCAGCAGCCCCTTCATCTCGATCGTGGGCAGGGCCTTGAGCGCCGCCTCCTCCGCCTCGCGGGCCGCCTCCTCGGCGTTCACGCCGAGCTTGGAGCTCTGGATCTTCTGGTGGAGCTTGAGGATGGCGTCCATCAGCATCTCGGGGCGGGGCGGACAGCCGGGCAGGTAGATGTCGACCGGGACGACGTGGTCGACGCCCTGGACGATCGCGTAGTTGTTGAACATGCCGCCCGAGGAGGCGCAGACCCCCATGGAGATCACCCACTTCGGGTTCGGCATCTGGTCGTAGACCTGCCGGAGCACCGGCGCCATCTTCTGGCTGACCCGCCCGGCGACGATCATGAGGTCCGCCTGCCGCGGCGAGCCGCGGAAGACCTCCATGCCGAAGCGCGCCAGGTCGTAGCGGCCCGCGCCGGTGGTCATCATCTCGATGGCACAGCAGGCGAGGCCGAACGTGGCGGGGAAGACGGACGACTTGCGCACCCAGCCCGCGGCCTGCTCGACGGTGGTCAGCAGGAATCCGCTCGGCAGCTTTTCTTCGAGTCCCATGACTTAGTGGCCCCTCAGTCCCATTCCAGGCCGCCGCGCCGCCATACGTACGCGTACGCGACGAAGACGGTGAGCACGAAGAGCAGCATCTCCACGAGCCCGAAAATCCCCAGGGCGTCGAAGGTGACGGCCCAGGGGTAGAGGAAGACGATCTCGATATCGAAGATGATGAAGAGCATCGCCGTCAGGTAGTACTTGATGGGGAAGCGCCCGCCGCCGGCCGGCGTGGGGGTCGGCTCGATGCCGCACTCGTAGGCCTCGAGCTTCGCCCGGTTGTACCGCTTCGGACCGATCAGCGTGGCCATGACCACGGAGAAGATCGCAAAGCCTGCCCCGAGGGCTCCCAGTACGAGGATGGGCGCATACGCGTTCACCGCTCCTCGCTCCTCTCAGTCGGCACTGACTGCTGGCGGTTGTGCAGTGGGCCCGTCCGCCTCATCAGCCCCTCGAACCACGCCCGCCCCGGCGAAGATCGAGAACATGTGAAGCAGGTCACAAGCCCAACCGCTCCGCATCTTATGCCTGTGGGTCTGTGATCTGCGACACGGGGTATTGCACAAGCTTTGTGATCTCCACCACCTGACGAACGATCATGAAGTCGGATGAGCAGTGATCTTCACACGCCAAGCGTCCGCGTGATCACCAAAGGTGACATCTTGACCGGTCGATGCAGCTCAGAGGGGTACCGGAGGAGGCGTCTCCATATCAAGACGATTCCTCTGCATGCAAATTGGTGTTGGACGCGATCGCTTGATAGAGGACGCGTTCACACATGAGGGGGGTCGCGAGGCGCGATGTGGACGTGTGCACGCGTTCACGAAGTCCGGACCGCGCCCCGATTGCCCAACACCCCCGCCGCGCGGCCGACTCGGGCGGGGCAAACCGGGCACTTCACCTCATGAAGGCGCCTCAGGAGCCGCGAACCGGACAAGCGGTCCGCACGGATGTGCTCGCCGGCCCGCCGGACGCCCTGACGACCCCAATCGTTCCGTGACCTCCGTCACACTTCTGAGAGGCCCTCAGGAACGGGGCTTGGCCAACCAACCCAACCAGTGGTAAGCGGGGAGCAATTCGGGCGTAACGATGAAAGTACGTGATCACGGCCCGGTCACGGCCGCCCGCAATGTCCGTTGTGGCGTCAATGGGGAGGGACGCGCGGGGAATTTGGGCGCCTGATTGAACAACTGTGGCGCAGCACACGTTTCTTGAAGATATGAAGCAGCCCCTGGTACCGGTTGTTCCCATGTCCCACACCGCTCACATACGCAGCCACCGGAAACCCCGCCGCACCGCGCCCTCCACGATCGCGATGCGGGCCGGAGTTGCCGGTGGCGTCCTCAGCACCCTGGCAGTGGCCGGGGCGTCGGGTTCGGCGAACGCCGCCGAGCCGGTGACGCAGACCCTCGAACTGCCCACCCTGACGGCCGACCTGGCCGCCCAGGTCGCCCAGTCCGCGGACGCCACCCAGCAGGCGGCCGCGAACTACCAGCTGCAGGCCGAGCGCGACGCGGCGGCCGAACTGGCCGCCAAGCAGGCCAAGGCGGACCTCGCGGAGGCCAAGAAGAAGGCCGAGGCCAGGAAGAAGGCGGCCGAGGAGGCCCGCGCGGCAGCCGCCGAGCGCGCCGCCCGCGACGCCGAGCGCCCCTCGCTCACCACGCAGAGCGCGACCGTCTCCGCGCCGGCCAGCGGCAGCGTCGCGACGGTCATCGCCTTCCTCCAGGCGCAGGTGGGCGACGCCTACGTCATGGGTGCCACGGGCCCCAACGCCTGGGACTGCTCCAGCCTGGTGCAGGCCGCGTTCAAGCAGGTCGGTGTGGACCTGCCGCGCGTCTCCCAGGACCAGTCGATGGTGGGCACCGACATCCCGCTGTCGCAGGTCGAGGTCGGCGACATCCTCTACTGGGGCGGCAAGGGTTCCGCGTACCACGTGGGTGTCTACATCGGGAACGGCCAGTACCTGGACGCCGCCAACCCCTCGAAGGGCGTCGTCATCCAGGACCTCTCCGGCTACCCGGCGTCGGGTGCCGTGCGCGTGCTCTGAGCCGCGCCCCACGGACGGAAGGGCCGCTGCCTCACGGAGGCGGCGGCCCTCCGCGTGCCGCCGGACGGGCCCGCACGGGACGCCGTCCCTGGCGGTGACCGCGCAGGACGCCACCGCGGTGGCCGCGCACGACCGCACGGCGGGGCAAGATCACCGTAATGCCGGAATTGCACCCTGCGTGGCGTGCGTTGGCCGCGCGCGGAACACCATCGCGACCCCGCCGGGCCCGTGACGGGGCCCTCACGGGGCCCCGGACACGCGACGGGGGCCGGAGTCCGGCGCCGCGGACTCCGGCCCCCACAGGGGCGTCACAGCGACCCGCGCGTCAGACGGCCGCCCCTCCCTCGCGCCGTGCGCGGCGGCGCTGGTGCGCCACGACGCCCGCGCCGAGTCCCAGCGCGAGCAGTGCGGCGCCGCCGAGCAGACCCACGCCCTGAGTGCCGGTGAACG
This sequence comes from Streptomyces sp. NPDC085937, assembly GCF_044540535.1. Lineage (NCBI taxonomy): Bacteria > Bacillati > Actinomycetota > Actinomycetes > Kitasatosporales > Streptomycetaceae > Streptomyces > Streptomyces sp. NPDC085937. Next base: position 38,183 of record NZ_JBITSH010000013.1, read on the forward strand.
CCAGACCGCCGCCGGTGCCGCCGCCCGCCGCGCCGCCGGAGGTGCCGTTCGTCCCGTTCGTCCCGCTGTCCGGTCCGCCGGAGCCGCCCTCGTCACCGGTGCCGGGCGCGGACGGGCCGGCCGACGGGCCGCCGTCGGACCCGCCCGCGCCGCCGTCGCCCGGCGCGTCAGGCGCGTCAGGGGCGTTCAGCACGATCCACGCGGTGTCGTTCGCGGGGTCGGAGTCGTAGGGGTTGTCCCACTCCGGCAGCGCCACCTTGCCCTTGGCGCCCTCCACGACCCGGTCGACGCGCAGTGCGAACGGGAAGGTGAGCCGGGCGTCCTCCAGCAGCGGGGTCGGCGCCCAGCAGATGTAGCCGGGCTCGCTGCCGTCGACGCCGGCGGGCGTGCACCGCTCCGGCGTCTTGGTGAACGTCGACCCCTCGGGCGGGACCACCGTGAAGGAGAACGGTTCCCCGCCGGACCGCAGGGCGCCGATCCAGGCCGGCCCGTTGTTGCGGAAGCCGATCTCCACCGCGACCGTGTCCCCGGCCGCGCCGGACGCGGAGGCGCCGGTGAGCTCCAGGTCGTAGCTGTTGGTCTTCGGCAGGTCCAGCTCGGCGTACCTGACGTACTGCGCGGGGTCGGCGTCCCCGGCCCGCTCCAGCGCCAGGTCCGGTCCGCTGCCCTGCCGGCGCCGCTCACCCCGGTGCAGGGTCTTCTCCTCGCCCGGCTCCAGCGGCCGGAACGAGTACGAGAAGATGTCGTTCAGCGCGAAGTCCGCGGTCCGCACCCGCACCTGCCGGGACAGCGTGTACGCCGTTCCCGCGTCGAGGGTGTCGGGGAAGGTGCAGAGCACCTCGGTGCGCTGCCGCAGCAGGTCCCCGGTGTTCACCTCGGACGACGAGCAGTTGCCGTAGGGGTCGGGGAAGGACAGTCCGCGCGAGCCGAGCAGCCGCAGCACCGTGCCCTCGGCCGGCAGCCCGCCGACGTTCATCACGCCCAGCGGAAGCTCGAAGTCCTCGCCGGCCTTCAGGCCGTCCGGCGCGGAGAGTTCGCGGTTCAGCAGCTCGGGCCCGCCGACGCGCACGTCGATCGTGAGCGGCCGGAACTCCAGGCCCTCCCCCTCGCCGGTGACGACGATCTTCCCGGTGTCCCCGGCCTCGCTGTCGTCGGCGAGGTCCAGCCTGATCCCGCCGACCCGGTTGAAGTCCGTGCCCGCGTACAGGTCGTAGCCCGAGCAGATGGCGACCAGGCCGTCGGCGTCGCAGGGCAGGTCGGCCTTCGCGACGCCCTTCAGCCCGCGGGCGTCGATGCGGATCGTGTAGTCCCCGAGGTGCACCGGCGGGACCTCACCGTCGCCCTCGAACGGCGTGCCGGGGGCGTCGAGCCGCAGGTCGACCTGCGGCTCGGTGGGGTCGCCGTTGTCCGAGTGGAGGGACAGGTCCACCCGGTCCTCGCCCGTGATCACCACCGGGAGCGGGGCGTCGGCCGCGTGGGCCGCGCCCTGGACTCCGACGGCGGCCAGCGCCGTGGCGCCCACCGCTCCCAGTGCCGCGAGCCGCGCGCGCAGCCGTCTCGCCTGCTGTGTCATGGATGGCTCTTTCGTCGAACGGGACGTGCCCGACTGGGTCACGTCCCGTTCGACACCGCCCGGAGTCGATCAGTTGTTCACGGACGCGTCACGCGACGATCACGATCGGACACCGTGCCCGGCCATGCCGGACATGCCCGCCGCCGGTCACGCCTTGGGGGCGACCTTGCTCAGGCCGTTGATGATGCGGTCCATCGCGTCGCCGCCCGTCGGGTCGGTCAGGTTGGCGAGCAGCTTCAGCGTGAACTTCATCAGCATCGGGTGCGTCAGGCCGCGCTGGGCGGCGATCTGCATGACCTTCGGGTTGCCGATGAGCTTCACGAAGGCGCGGCCGAGCGTGTAGTAGCCGCCGTAGGTGTCCTTCAGGACGCGCGGGTAACGCTGAAGGGCGATCTCCCGCTGGGCCGGGGTGGCCCGCGCGTGGGCCTGCACGATGACGTCGGCGGCGATCTGCCCGGACTCCATCGCGTAGGCGATGCCCTCGCCGTTGAACGGGTTGACCAGGCCGCCCGCGTCGCCGACGAGCAACAGCCCGCGCGTGTAGTGCGGCTGGCGGTTGAAGGCCATGGGGAGCGCGGCGCCGCGGATCGGGCCGGTCATGTTGTCCGGGGTGTAGCCCCAGTCCTCCGGCATGGACGCGCACCAGGCCTTGAGGACCTCGCGCCAGTCCAGCTCCTTGAAGGAGTCGGAGGTGTTGAGCACGCCGAGGCCGACGTTGGAGGTGCCGTCGCCCATGCCGAAGATCCAGCCGTAGCCGGGCAGCAGCCGGTCCTGCGGGCCGCGGCGGTCCCACAGCTCCAGCCAGGACTCCAGGTAGTCGTCGTCGTGGCGGGGCGAGGTGAAGTACGTGCGCACGGCGACGCCCATCGGGCGGTCCTCGCGCCGGTGCAGGCCCATGGCGAGGGACAGCCGGGTGGAGTTGCCGTCGGCGGCCACCACCAGCGGGGCGTGGAAGGTGACCTCCCGCTTGTCCTCGCCGAGCTTGGCCTTCACGCCCGTGATGCGGCCGGTGCGGTCGTCGATGAGCGGCGCACCCACGTTGCACCGCTCGTGGAGCCGGGCGCCCGCCTTCTGGGCCTGCCGGGCGAGCTGCTCGTCGAAGTCGTCGCGCTTGCGGACGAGTCCGTAGTCCGGGAAGGAGGCGAGTTCCGGCCAGTCGAGCTGGAGGCGGACGCCGCCGCCGATGATGCGCAGGCCCTTGTTGCGCAGCCAGCCGGCCTCCTCGGAGATGTCGATGCCCATCGCCACGAGCTGCTTGGTGGCGCGCGGGGTCAGGCCGTCGCCGCAGACCTTCTCCCGGGGGAACTCGGTCTTCTCCAGCAGGAGCACGTCGAGTCCGGACCGGGCCAGGTGGTAGGCGGTGGTGGAGCCGGCTGGCCCCGCGCCGACGACGATCACATCGGCGGTGTTGTCGGAGAGGGGCTCGGTCACGGCGGGATCTCCCCAAGGTTCGAAATCTTCGTGCCGACCGGCACTGGACACAGGCAGTCTATTCAGCGGACGTGATCACCCGGCTGAAGGGCTGCCCCGTGAACCGAGCTCTCCCCGCTGTACGGCTGCGAGTCCCCACCGACGAGGACGCCGTCACCTGGCACCGCATCTTCGACGACCCGGACGTGATGGAGTTCCACGGCGGGAAGGCGGCGGAGCTGTCGGTCTACGAGGAACTCACCGCGCGCCAGCGCCGGCACGACGCCGAACGGGGCTTCTGCCTGTGGAGCATGCTCGACGACACGGGCCGGGTCATCGGCTTCACCGGCGCCCAGCCCTGGCCGCACGCGTGGGGCCCGGCCGGTGAGGTCGAGATCGGCTGGCGGCTCGCCCGGGAGCACTGGGGCAAGGGGTACGTCACGGCGGCGGCCGTGGAGACGCTGGAGCGGGTGCGCGCGACGGGTCTGCGGCACGTGGTGGCGATGGTGGACACCCGCAACGCCCGGTCCGCGGCGGTCACCCAGCGGCTGGGCATGCGTCTCGCCGAGACGTTCACCTCGCCGACGTCACGGCGGGAGGGCCACTGCTACCGGCTCGACCTCTGACCGCGCCACGCCCACCGCTGCGTCACTCCCGGTAGTCGATTGTCACGGAACGCCACAGAATGCTTCCGTCGGGCGCGCCACCGGCCTACCCTGCCGGTACCGCTGGGGGTGACGTCCGTGCGTATGACACCCGAGAGTTCCAGGACGTCCGGGGTGCGCGTGCCGCGCCTGGTCGGCCTGATGGCCGTGGACGCGCGCGAGTCGGCGCGGGCCAGGGGCCTGTCCGTCGAGGCGCCCGGCCGGCCGGACTTCCGCCACGCCGTCGTGGACTACGTGGTCCGCCAGTACCCGCAGCCCGGCACCGAGGTGCCCCGCCACTCCGTGGTGCACGTGTGGCTGGACTTCGGCGAGGGCGAGGGAGGCGGCGGGGTGCGCGAGCCGCGCGGCCCGCTGCCGCCGCCGGGCGGACTCCGGTGCGAACGGGACGAACCCGGCGCCGGGGCCGCCGCGCGTGTCGTGGTGCTCAGCTCTCCTTGAAGCCCCGGTGCAGCGCCACCACACCGCCGGTGAGGTCGCGCCACGCCACCTTGGACCAGCCGGCCCGCTGGAGCCGTCCGGCCAGTCCCGCCTGGTCCGGCCAGGCACGGATGGACTCGGCGAGGTACACGTAGGCGTCCGGGTTGGACGACACCGCGCGGGCGACCGGCGGCAGCGCCCGCATCAGGTACTCGGTGTAGACCGTGCGGAACGGCGCCCACGTCGGGTGCGAGAACTCGCAGATGACGATCCGCCCGCCGGGCCGGGTCACCCGGTGCATCTCGCGCAGCGCCGCGTCGAAGTCCTGCACGTTGCGCAGGCCGAAGGAGATGGTGACGGCGTCGAACACGTCGTCCTTGAAGGGCAGCCGCGTCGCGTCGCCCGCCGTGTACGGCAGCCAGGCGTTGTTCCGCTTGCCGACCCGGAGCATGCCCTGGGAGAAGTCGCAGGGCACGACGTAGGCGCCGGTGCGGGCGAACGGCATCGACGAGGTGCCGGTGCCGGCCGCCAGGTCCAGGACCTTCTGCGCGGGCCGCGCGTCGACCGCCTTCGCGACCTCCTTGCGCCAGCGCCGGTCCTGTCCGAGGGACAGCACGTCGTTGGTCAGGTCGTACCGTTCCGCGACGTCGTCGAACATCGAGGCGACTTCGTGCGGCTGCTTGTCCAGGGATGCGCGGGTCACGCGCCCATTCTTGCAGCCCGCCCGTCCGGCGGAGGCGTCGGCTCGTCCCGGGCCGTACGGCGTCCCCGCCGGCGGCCGGTCCCACGTCCCGCCCGTCGCCGCGCCCGCGTACCCTGTGGGTCCCCCGAGGAATCACACGAACCGGGCCGTCCGCCGAGAATCACCGAAATCCGGGTGTACATCCTCAGAAACCGCACAGACTCGTGTGCCATGGTGACCCCCCTCCGACGTCGTCTCATGAACGGAACGAACCCGATGCGCGGTCCGCTGTCCTCCGCTGCCGGGTTCGCCCTCCTCGCCTCGCTGGCCCTGGCCGGCGTGGGCTGCTCCGCCGGGGACGACGCGGCGGACGCGAACTCGGGGTCTGCCGCGCCGGCCCCCGCGTACGCGCCCTACGTCAACGCCTCCACCGCCTCCGGCACCGACGCGGCGGGCTCCCCCACGACGTACAACCTGGCGTTCGTCATCTCCTCCGACGGCGGCTGCACCCCGGCCTGGGACGGCGTCCAGGACGTCGACGACGCGCAGGTGACCTCCCGGATCGCCGGGCTCACCCGGTCCGGCGCCGATGTGCGGGTCTCCTTCGGCGGCGCCCACGGTGACGAACTGGCGGCCGCCTGCGACACCCCCGAGGACCTGGCCGAGGCGTACGGCGCGGCACTGGACGCGGCCGGTTCCACCCGCGCCGACTTCGACATCGAGGGCGACGAACTCGCCGACTCCGCCTCCGTGGACCGGCGTTCGCAGGCGATCGCCCTCCTCCAGGAGGAACGCGAGGATCTGGAGGTGACGTTCACCCTCCCGGTCATGCCGTCCGGCCTCGACGACGAGGGACTGGAGCTGCTGGAGTCGGCGAACGACCACGGCGTCCAGGTCGCCACCGTCAACCTCATGACGATGAACTACGCCGAGTCCTACGACGGCGACATGGGCGACTACGCCCTCACCGCCGCCCGGTCGGCGCACGCCCAGCTCCGGGACGTCTTCGGCCTGTCGGATGCGGCGGCCTGGCGGGGCATGGCACTCACCCCGATGCTCGGCGTCAACGACGTGAAGGGCGAGACGTTCACGCTTCAGGACGCGGCGCAGGTCCGCGCCTTCGCCGAGGACAAGGGCGTGGCGTGGCTGTCGGCGTGGTCGGCGTTCCGGGACCGCCCCTGCGAGAAGGACGCCGACGACCCGCTGACGGACTGCAGCGGGGTGGAGCAGGAGGACGGCGCGTTCGGCGAGACGCTCGCGGGCTGAGGACCGGCCGGCCGGCGGTCAGCGCCGCCGGTGCACCAGACGTCCGGCCACGACGGTCGCCACGCACGTGGACGCGCCCTCGCGGACCAGGGCGTCGCGGTCGGGCACGTCGAACACCGCGAACCGCGCGGGCTTCCCCACGGCGAGAGACGGCAGCAGCACCAGCGGCACCGGGGACAGTGCCGGAGTCCCGGGCAGTGCGGCCGGACGCCCCGCCAGGGCGATCCCGGCCCTGCGCACCGCGTCCAGGGCCTCGCGGCTGCGCAGTTCACCGGCGACCGCGACCGTGCCGTGCGCCAGCAGGCGCTGCACCCCGCGGCGCGCGCTGGCGCCCCGCGCGGAGGGCCCGGAGGCGAGCAGGGCCCGCGCGCGCAGCCCGAACAGCGGCTCGGTACCCAGCCGGTCCGCCTCACGCGGGTCGGGGTGGTAGGCCTGCTCCAGCAGTTCCGGGCCGTAGGGGTTGAGCAGTCCGGGCGTCATGATGCCGGGCCACCGCCGCAGCCGGGCGTCCGGGTGGGCGGCGGCCAGCTCCTCGTGCGGGCCGACGGCCGCGACGAGCGCGCCGTCGACCAGGACGGCCGTCCCGGGCGAGGCGTCGGCGACGTGAAGGGTCAGCACCGGCGCGTCAGTTGGCGGGAAGGAGCTTCAGCTCCGGGTGGGCCGTGCCGCCCTCGAGGGCGGTGGAGGAGATGTGCGAGACCACCCGCTCGTCGACGGGGTCGTTCGCCGGGTCGTCGTGCACGACGAGGTGCTCGTACGTCGTCGAGCGCTGCGCCGGGACCCGGCCCGCCTTGCGGATCAGGTCGATGATCTCCAGCCGGTTGGAGCGGTGCTTGGCGCCGGCGGAGGAGACCACGTTCTCCTCGAGCATGATCGAGCCGAGGTCGTCCGCGCCGTAGTGCAGGGAGAGCTGGCCGACCTCCTTGCCGGTGGTCAGCCAGGAGCCCTGGATGTGCGCCACGTTGTCCAGGAAGATCCGGGCGATGGCGATCATCCGCAGGTACTCGAAGAGCGTCGCCTGCGTACGGCCCTTCAGGTGGTTGTTCTCCGGCTGGTAGGTGTACGGGATGAACGCGCGGAAGCCGCCCGTGCGGTCCTGCACGTCCCGGATCATCCGCAGGTGCTCGATCCGCTCGGCGTTGGTCTCGCCGGTGCCCATCAGCATGGTGGAGGTGGATTCCACGCCCAGGTTGTGGGCGATCTCCATGATCTCCAGCCAGCGCTCGCCGGACTCCTTCAGCGGGGCGATCGCCTTGCGCGGGCGCTCCGGGAGCAGTTCCGCGCCGGCGCCGGCGAAGGAGTCGAGACCGGCCGCGTGGATCCGCGTGATCGCCTCCTCGACGCTCACCTTCGAGATCCGCGCCATGTGCTCGACCTCGCTCGCCCCCAGGCTGTGGATGACGAGCTGCGGGAACTCCTTCTTGATGGCCGCGAAGTGCTTCTCGTAGTACTCGACGCCGTAGTCCGGGTGGTGGCCGCCCTGGAACATGATCTGCGTGCCGCCCAGCTCGACCGTCTCCGCGCAGCGGCGCAGGATGTCGTCGAGGTCGCGGGTCCAGCCCTTGGCGGTGTCCTTGGGGGCCGCGTAGAACGCGCAGAACCTGCACGCCGTGACACACACGTTCGTGTAGTTGATGTTCCGCTCGATGATGTACGTGGCGATGTGCTCGGTGCCCGCGTAGCGGCGCCGGCGGACGGCGTCGGCGGCGGCACCCAGCGCGTGCAGCGGGGCGTCCCGGTAGAGGACCAGGGCCTCTTCGGGGGTGATCCGCCCACCGGCGGCGGCACGGTCGAGGACGGGCTGAAGGTCGGCCTTCTCGGTCACCGGTGTCCCTTTCGCAGGGGTGTGGACGGACGGAATCAGCGTACGTCAGCCGGTTGCGCCCGTTGACGTCAGGCCGCGTACGCGCCCATCAGCAGCCCCGCGAAGGCCCCGCCGATCAGGAACGGGCCGAACGGGATGGACGTCTTGCGCCCCGCCTTCCGGGCGACCACCAGCGCCCCGCCGTACAGCGCCCCGCACAGGAACCCGGCGAGGGTGCCGAGCAGCACGGTGGGCCAGCCGTACCAGCCGAGGACCGCGCCCGCCCCGAGCGCCAGCTTCACGTCACCGAAGCCCATCCCGGACGGGTTGACCAGGAACAGCACGAAGTAGCCCGCGCCGAGCGCGAGCGCGCCCAGCAGGGCGTCCGTCCACTCCCCCGCGTGCTCGGGCACCAGCGCGGTCAGGCCCAGCAGCACGAGGGCGGTGGCCGCGAACGGCAGGGTGAGCGGGTCGGGCAGCCGCTGCACCCGGAGGTCCACGGTCGCGAGCAGCACGCCGGCGGGCGCCAGCAGCAGCCACACCGCCAGCTCGGGGCGGGTCCCGGTGGCCGCCGCGAGGGCGGCGCACACCAGCGCGGTGACCGTGGCGGGCACGGCGGCGCCCTTGCCGTACGGCGTCCCCCCGCAGCCCCGGCAGCGGGCCGGTCCGAGCCAGCCGGTGAGCGGGTGCCCGCCCGGGCACGCCGTGCGCCACGCCTCCCCGGCCGGGACGGAGAACCGGTGTGCCGCGCGGGGCAGCACCGCGCCGGCCGCCGCGCCCCACAGGGCGGCGACGGCGATCAGCGCGACCTCCAGGCCGTCGGTCATCCCGTCCGGCCGCTCAGCCGGCCGCCGCGACAGCGTCGCGCCACGTCGGCAGCAGTTCGTCGAGCAGCGCCTCGGTGCGCGGCGGCAGCCCGCGGGCACCGCCGCGGGCGACCAGGTCGGACGCCAGGGCGGTGAGCCGCGCCGGGTCGTCGAGGGCGTGGGTGGCGCGCAGCAGCTCGTTCCACAGCCGCTCGTCGGCCGGAGCGGTGCGCAGCGCGGCGTTCAGCGCCTCGATGGCCTTCTCGGCGCGGCCCTTCTCCAGGTGGAACTCGGCGAGTGCCAGCCCGGTGTCCGCGACGAGCAGCGGCAGCTGCGCGTCGACGATCTCGTGGGTGAGCCAGCGGTAGCGGCCCTCGGGCCGGTCCGCGAGAAGCGGGCCGCGCACCAGCACCAGGGCGTCGGTGAGCAGCCGCCCGCGCACCGCCCGGCTGTCGACGCCCTTGCCCTGCGTCGCCTCGTGGTACAGCGAGCGCAGCACGTCCAGGTCGGAGACCACGGACTTGGCGAGGGTCAGCCGGCCGGTGTCGTCGGTGCGCAGTCGCGGGCTGCCGTCGGGGTCGGTGCCGAGCCAGTCCCGCAGCCGGCCGATCAGCGCCTCGCGCACGTCGTCGGTGACGCCGCGCGGCCACAGCGCGGAGGACAGCACCCGCGGGTGGACGCCCTCGCGGTGCAGGAGCAGCAGCGCCAGCGCCTCGTGCAGCAGCGCGCTACGCTCGCCGTCGGGCGTCTCCAGACCGATGATCTCGTACGTCCCGACCAGGCGCGCGTACACGGCGGGCCGGCCCTGCTCGCTGATGTCGACGAGGAACGGCGGCGTGCTGCCGGGCCCGTCGGGGCTGCGCTCCGGGTCGGACTCGGTGAACAGCTCGACCACCGCGCGCTGTTGCGCGGCGGGCAGCAGCTGCGCGTCGAGTTCCAGACCGAGCAGCGGGGCGAGCAGCTTGCCCGCGCCGGTGATCTCCATCTCCCAGGCGGCGCCCGGCAGATCGCCGCTTCCGGTGCCGACGAGGTAGCCGATGCCGAGACGACTGGCGTCCGCGGCGAGTTCGGCGAGCGTCATGGCGTCGTCGGGGGACGGCTCGGCGGCGAGCAGCACCAGGTGCGGGGCCCAACGGGTGTGCTGCGCCGGGCCGGTACGGCCGGTCAGCACGGAGTCGTGCCCGGCCGCGCCGAGCGCGCCGCGCCGCTGCCGGGTCTCCGCCTCCATCGTCTCGATCAGCGCCTCGATGCCGTCGAGGTGGCGCAGCCGGCTGGGCGCGAGGGCGGTGAGGTCCTCGCCGAACCCGACGAGGGTGATGGTCATGCGGTCCGACCAGCCGTTGGTGGCCAGCTCGGCGGCGACGGACGCGAACACGGCCGCCCGGTCCTCCTCACGGCCGCTCAGCGACACGATGCCGGGGACCGACTCCAGGTTGAGCAGCAGCCGGGAGTCGTCCATGGTGCCGAGGCTGACCAGGCCGGGGTACGGCGCGGCGGTGTCGACGTCCTCGTAACTCCCGGCGTCGGCGCGGGCCAGCATCCAGAACGTCTGGTCCTGCCCGAGCTGCCAGGGCGCCGGCGGCTTCCCGGACGGCTGGGCGAGCTGGAGGTGCAGGTCGCCGTTGCTGAGCCAGGCCGCGTACACGGTGGGCAGCGGGCGGGACTCGGCGGCCAGCGACGCGGCGAGCCCGCGCAGCGACCGGTCCAGCAGCCGTACGCCCTCGGGGTCGGCGCCGACCAGCAGCGCGTCCTGGACGTCGAGGGCGTCGCCGGTGGGCGTCGGCGGCTCCATGCCGCGCCGCCCGCCGATGCCGCCGAACGCCGACTGCCACAGCGCCTGCCGGCGCCGGTGCCCGAGCGCCCCGAGCAGGCCGGCGGCCAGCAGCGGGGCGGCGAGCAGCGCCTCGGGCAGCCCGAACGACGAGGAGTCCTGGGCGGGCGTGGCGACCTGCTCCGGCGCGGGGCGTCGCAGGTCGGCGTGGCCGGTCCCGCCTGCGGGCGCGGGCCGCTGCTCGGGCACGTTCACCTGGGCGGTGCCGCCGCCGCTGCCGCTGCCCTGCGCGTGGTCGCCGCCGCTGCCCTGCGCCTGGTCGCCGCCGCCGGACGCGCCGTCGCCGGTCTTCGCGTAGTCGCTGATCTGCTGCCGTACCTCGGGCGACACCTCGGGGGCGTCGTCCGGCATCTCGACGAGGTCGCCGCCGCGGGCGTCGCCGGGCATCTCCATGATCCAGCCGGGGCGGATCAGACTGGCTTCGTTCAGCCGCGACCCGTCGGGCTGCACACGGTCCTTGTTCAGCTCGAAGATCTCCTTGTACCGGCGTCCGTCGCCGAGGTGCCGCTCGGCGATCTCCCACAGCGAGTCGTGGTGCCGGCCCTCGGGCGGCTGGATCCGGTAGAACTTCGTGTCGCCCTGCTTGTTGGCGGCGGGAGCCGCCTCGGTGTGCGAGGCCTGCTCGGCGACCGCGGCGGCGGTACCGGCCGCCTGCTCCTGCTGCTGGGCGAAGAGACCGGGCGTCTGCTGGGCGGCGGCCACGGTGGGCCGCTGGTTGTCGTCGTAGGTCTGGCCGAGCTGCGCGAGCGAGGGCGTGAAGCTGGCGGCGGTCGCGCCGACCAGCAGCAACGCCGCGACGAGCTGCCGGGCGAGCAGCTGGCTGGGCCCGGCGCCGGGCACCCGCCCCGGCACGCCGACCCCGGACAGCGCGGCCTTCATCTCCACCAGCACGCACGCGGTGAACTGCGCCCAGGCGAGCCAGACGATGAACGTCAGGATGGAGAGGAAGGTCGAGACGGAGATGTCCTGCTTGAGCCACTCCATCGGCTCGAACGTGTCGGGGAACGGCCAGCCCGCCGTCATCGCCAGCGCGAGCGGCACGCCGACGAGCAGCACGAGCAGCGCCACGAACGCGAGGAACGCCTTGACGAGGTCCCCGAACGACCGCCGCCGCACCCGTACCGGCTGCGGCGTCCTGTTCCTCGGAGCCGTCGAGCTCGACGGGCTGTCACTGCGGCGTCGCGGCATGGCGGGTGTCCTGAGGTGTGGGGAGAAGGGTCCTTGAGGCTAGGGGGATCTTATTGACTCGAATGGCCGCAGTCGAAGGGTCCCGCCCGTCTCCGCTCCGCCGGCCCTCCCTCCTCGCCCCGCACACTCCGCACAGCCCCCACACAACCCCCCAATGCCTCACAAAGACCCCTGACAGCTTCGGTGGCAGCTACACACAGCCGACACCAGGGGGAACCGTCCGTGACCCACCGGGCCTTCGCGCTCACCGCAGCGGCATGACAGGGACGCAGCACGGGCAGCCCTGCCGTCCTGTCGGCTGCTTCGCCGAGCCGGCGCCCGGATGGGGGCTGCACGAGGACGGGTCGGCCAAGGACGCCGTCAGGTCCTCGGACGAGCCGGACCAGCCGGGGATCGTGGCGTACCTGCGGAGCGGGACGGGGATCCGGACATCCTGCCCCGGCTCCTGCGCCACGGCCAGGGCTGGACGCCCGGCCCCGCCTGAGCCGTACCCTGCTGAAGGTGAGGGTCGGCCACCGGCTACCGAGGGGGAATGCACGTGGGTGAGGGAAAAAGCGATCTCGCGCTTCCGTTGTCGGATCTCGAGGATTACGGGCGGCGATTGCGGTCGCTGAAGAAGCGGATGAACCACACCAAGAAGCTCTTCGACTCGTACAAGGACGACATCGGTGACGGCGGCGTCAACGACGCCCTTTCCGACTTCGAGTCGAACTGGGAGGACGGCCGTGAGGACATCACCCAGCAACTCGACGCGCTCGCGGGCATGTCCGACGCCGTGGTCCGTGAGTTCAACAAGCTCGAGGACGAACTCACCAAGCAGGTCAACGAGAAGATGAAGGTCGAGGACAAGCGCCCCAGGAAAGGCGGCGGGGCCGAGAAGTGAACTTCCCGGCCCCGGCCTCGTGACGCCGGCTCAGTACAGCGTCGCGTGCAGGTGGGCGTCCACCGCGACGCCCTGCGGGGAGAGCGAGACGCCCACACCCGCGGTGAGGCCTATGTTCCCGGCCTCGACGTGGACACCGAGGGCGCCCGCCTCCGCGTGGACGCCGAGGTCGAGGCCGGCGCCGCCGCCCGCCTGGCCGCCGGAGACGAGGTCCAGGTCGGCGTCGGAGAGTTCGGCGGTGTCCACCCGGGGGGCAAGATTCATGGGGGCGCGTTTCCCTTCGTGTCGGACGTTGCGTCGCTCGGTGTCCGCCGATTTCCGTCACGGAATGCGGAATGGTCCGCGGCGCCGGACAGCGATCGCTTCACCGATCAAAGCACGCGCGCACTCCCCCGACCAGCGGCGTTCGTCGAGCGGCTCGCTCCGGAGCGCCGAACACGTCACAGGTGTGACGGGAGCGGTGAGGAAAAGGCGCGGCTTCTTCACGTCCGGCCCCCGGTGACCGGCCACGCACCGGTCACCGCCCGGCGAAAAGGCGGTTCACGTCACCGCCACGAGAAGCAGCCGTGAATTCTGTGCCGATTTCCGGGTTTCTTCGGTCAGGGCTTCGAAGCCGTTCGGGCCGTCACAGCGTCAGCGTCCGCGCGATGGAGTCCACGATGCCCTCCAGCGGTTCGTCGAGGACCGGTCCGGTCCAGGACACCATCGGCGTGACGGCGGCGTCCGTCGTCGGCGGGCGCACGCCGTGGAAGAGCGTGCGGACGACCGGCCGCGGTCCGAACGGCCGCTTGCGCTCCTCGACGGACAGGTCGTCGGTCATCGGCGGGATCACTCCGTCCAGGTCAGCGAGGAGGCGATGGCGTCGAAGAGGCCGGCCGTGCCGTCGGCGACGGGTGCCAGCGGCGTCGAGAAGGTCAGCAGCAGGTACTGGGCGGTGCCGGGAACCGGCACGTGGTACTCGACCGAGACGGACGCGCGGTGCCCGTCCTGCCGCTCCCGCTCCGTCGGCCGCGTGGCGGACCGGACCCGTACGGCCGTGCCCGCCGCCAGGTCCTGCGGTGTCAGCGGCTCGGGGCCGCGCAGCGGGGCCAGGCTCACCAGCAGCGAGGCCGGGACGGTCAGCGGTCCCGCCTCCTGGAAGCTGGTACAGCTCGATCCCGCCGCCCTCGTAGGCCTCGGCGGCCCGACGGCGGAGATCCGCGCGCATCTCCTCCTTGAGGTGCGGCGCGTTGTCGACGCCCCGGAAGCGGCGCTCCACCAGCGCGTCGACCGACGTGTCCCGCTGCTCGGGGCCGAGCAGGATCCGGAACCACCCGTCGGGCAGCAACAGCTGGTAGTCGGACGGCGGTTCGGCGGTCTCGGGGCCGGTCATCGTCGGGCCTCCTCAGGTGTGCGCTCCGCGGCCGGCCGGTCGAGGACCAGCCGGCCGCGCAGTTCATGCACGGCGTACGGCACGGCCTGCAGGACGAGGCCGAGCGCCCCGGCGGCCACCGCGACGGCCCCGGCTCCGGGCGCCGTGTCGGCGACGCGGACGCCCTGGACGACGGAGAAGAGCGAGCCGAAGGCCATGACGGCGGCGGACGACACCCCCGCCGCCGTACCGGGGAAGCGGGCGGCCCGGCGGGCATCCGTGCCGGTCCGGGGCAGCAGGCCGGTGCCAAGGACGGGCCCCTTGAGCCAGGTCCGCCTGCCGCCGAGGCGCCGTTCGGAGACCGTCAGCCCGGTGGCACGGCACAGCCGCGACCATCCCCCGGCGCCGTTGCCCCCGCCGAACCACAGGTCCCACGGAAGCACCGCCCGCACCTGCTCACCGGGGCCCCGCAGTTCCACCCCGACGGGGCGGCCGGTCCCGTCGGTCACCCGGACCAGCCGGGTCACCGCGTGCGGGCCGGAACGGGCGAACCAGTGCTCCTGGCCGCCCAGGTCGCGCAGCACCAGGTCGCGGTCCTGCACCCGCAGCTCGGTGTCCCGCAGGAAGCGGACCGTGGCCCCGGCCCCCGGCGCCGGGCTGGGCACGACGCGTCCGACGACCGTCACCCGGCGGCGGCCCGCCCGCAGGCGCGTCCAGCCGCGCAGCGCCAGGCGGGCCACGGGCCCGCACAGGGCGGTCAGGGCGAGCAGCAGCACCAGCCAACCGGGCGCGGTGCCGGAGAAGACGACCACGGTGAACGCGGAGAACCACAGCGTCCCGGCGACGGCCCGCACGCACCAGTACCACAGCGGGAAGGCAGGCCCGGGCCCGAGCGGGACACCCGAACTCCTCGGCCTACGGCCGTCGTTCCGGTTGCCCGTGATGTGCAGCGGCACGCCCGCGGCCTTCAGCAGCCCGGCCACGCCCGACCGCTCCAGCAACTGTTCACCCCGCACGGACCCCGGCGGGAGCGCGGGCGCCTCCGGCAGCCACTCCTCGACGGCGACACGGGCGACCGGTACCCCGTCCGCACCCAGCAACCGCACCTCGCCCCACGCGCCCGGCCGGCCCGGCTCCTGCCGTGCGGCGTCCCCGCCCGGCGCGTCGACGAACTCCGCGCGGACGACACCGCCCTCGCCGACGGGGACCCGGCGGGTACGGCCGCGGGCGCGCAGGACGAGCGCGCCGTCCTCCACGGACAGCCGGGACCCGTGACACCGTTCCAGACCGGGACCGCGCCCGCCGGCCGGCCGGAGAACGGGCTCGTCGCTCATGGGGTGACCCGGTCCGCCGGCGAGGTCACCGCACAGTAGGCGCCCTCCGCCCCGGCGACGACACCGGCGGCCGTCGCCCCCGCCCAGACGTCGGTCCGGCCGGTGAAGTTGCTCAGCGCGCTGCTGACCGCGGGGACCTCGCGGCCGGCCGGGGCGATGCCGTCGAGCCCGGCGGCCGCCCGGGCGAGGTCCGGGTCCAGCGTGCCCGCGGAGCGCGGGGCGGCCATGCCGCTCAGCCCCTCGCGCCGGCCCTCCCGGGAGAACGCGTTGCGTACGGATGTCACACCGTCGACCGTATCCCGGTACATCGCGGTGGGGCTGAAGCCCTCCTTGATGTTGCTCCAGTTCGGCAGCTTGCCCTTGGGCATGGTGGCCATCGCCCGGGCCGCGTCCTTGCCGCGCACCGACCCCTGCGCACCGCGGTTGGCGAGGTTCCACGCCTTGTTGTCCTTCATGCCGGACCGCACGGCGTTCCTGTGGAGGTTGCTGCGGGCCAGCGCCTTGCTGCCCGCGGCCACCCTTGGCGCCGGCCATCGCGGCCCGCCCGAGGCCGAAGGTGGCCACGCCCACGGCGTCCAGGATCACGGACTTCCAACTTCCCTCACGTCAGCACCAGGTCGGTCGCCAGCGGCCGCGCGACCGTTCCGCACGCCCGGTCCGTGCGGCCGTTCTCAGCCGACCTCGTTCTCCGCGACCGCCTGGCCGTGCACGACCACGTCGCCGCCGTAGAACATCCCCGTGAAGACGGGGGCGTAGGTGAGCTGGACCTCGACCTCGACCGCGTCGACGGTCGCCGTGACGCAGTGGGTGCCCGCGATGTCCGCGCCCGACATGTCCATCTCGCGGGCGAAGGCCTTCACGCGGGCGTCGCAGTTCTCGTAGTTGATCGGCGCCGGGCCGCCCTCGTTGTCGTAGAGCGCCTCGCGGTCGATGTCCTGGGCGGCGTACCGGGCCGCCTGCTCCGCGATGTCCGCCGCGCGCTCCCGCTTGGAGATGGACATGCCGCCGTCGATGACGAAGGCCGCCAGCGACAGGAACACCAGCGCGAAGATGATGACCGCGCCGGCGCCCGAGCCGCGGTCGTCCAGCCGTGCGCCGCGCTGCTCCAGCCAGGTCCGGGCGCGCCCGCTCACGCCGCCGGGCACGGGCACAGGCACAGGCATGGGTGCGGGTGCCGTCACGCCGTCCTCCGGTACGGGTCGAGCGGCGAGCTGAAGCTCGCGGTCAGGGTGGTCGGGATGTCCAGGCCCAGCATGGCGAGGCCCCGCACCTCGCAGCTCACCTGGACGCTGAAGAGGGTGTCCGGCTCGAAGCCGGGGCTGGTCTGGACGACGGTCACCGGGCCCGAGCAGACGTCCTGGAGGTTCGCCTCCGCCGCCGCCCGCGCCTCGGCCATCGCGGTGGCGTGGTCCTTCTGGATCGACCCCGCGCGGGCCGCGTCCCGTGCCGCGCCGTCCAGCGCGCCCCGCCCGTCGACCAGTTGACCGAAGCCCACCAGGACGAGGATGAAGAGGATCATCACCGGCGCGAGGATGACCACCTCGACCGTGGACAGCCCCCGGTCGCGGGAGGGGTCTTCCGCGACCGCCCGCAGCCGTCCGCGCACGGCGGAGAGCGGACCCATCAGTTCTCCCCCTCCTGCACGAACCGTTCCACCGGACCCACCGACTGGGCGTGCACCGTGAGGTCCAGGCCCGGGAACACCGTCGGGATGCGGGCGGTGATCTCGACACCGACCGTGTTCTGCTCCGGCTGGAGCATCTTCACGTCCGGGGCGATCACCAGCTGCGGGCCCAGCTGCCGGATGTAGCTGTCCACCACGTCGCGTGCCTCGCCCCGCCAGCCGCCGGGCTCGGCGTCCGCCGTCGCCCGCGCCTTGCGCGCACCCGCCTGCGCCGCCGCCTGCGCGACGTGATCGGCGAAGAAGTACAGCGCGAACTGCACCGTCGCGAAGATCATGAAGAACAGGATCGGCGTCAGGAACACGAACTCGATCGCGGTCATGCCGGAATCGCCGCGGGTGGAGGCGGCCTCCACCCGTCGGCGTACCCAGCTGCGTACGCGCACCGGCATCCCCGTGAGAGACGTGTCGGCCGTCAGCAGGTACCGCTCGCGTTGGCGCCCTCGATACAGTCGCCGACCTTCTCGGCGCCGTCCTTCAGCGCGGTGTTGATGACCGCGGCCACCACGCCCACGATCGCCACGACGACGGCCGAGATGATGACCCACTCCACCGCGGAGGCACCGCGGTCCAGTTCGCCGGAGCGCGCCCGCTCGACGCGGGCCCGCATGAAGGTGACCAGGAAGTCGACGGCGGGAATGCCGGTGTGGAAGGTACGTCCGTTCATGACGCGTTGTCCTCTCGAATTCGGTTCACGGAAGTTCTGACGTACGGCGCGCGGTCCGTGGTTCGCGGATCACTGGTCCGGGATCTCACACCTGGAACACCCGCATCGCCGCCGGGAAGATCAGGAACACGAGGAACCCCGCGCACAGCAGCAGCTGCGCCACGAGCATCGACTGGGACTTCTCACCCGCGCTGCCCTCGATCTCGGCGAGTTCGCGGTGCCGCATGGTCTCGGCGCGCGAGGCGAGGGACTCCCGCACCTTCGCGCCGTCGTCGGCGACCAGCGCCAGCGAGGCCGAGAGGTCCTTGAGCTCCTCCACGCCCAGCTCCTCGCCGAGCTGGCCCAGCGCCTGCCACTGGCTGACGCCGGTGATGCGGGCGTCGGCGAGGGCGCTGCGGATGCGCCGCGCCGCCCAGCCGTCGGACACCTCCGCGGCGGCCATCAGCGCCTCCGGCAGACCCCGGCCGCCGGCCAGGCTCATCGACACCAGGTCCAGGTACGCGCCGATCACCCGGCGCAGGTCGCGCCGCTTCTCCGCGGCGTCCCGGCGGACCTCCAGGTCGGGCAGGACGAAGAACAGCACCGCGCACAGCAGCGCCAGCCACACCGGGATGGCCGGGCTGCTGCCGAAGCCCAGCTGCCAGACGATGGCGAACAGGAACGGCCCGAAGAACAGACCGGCCACCGCCAGCAGCACCTTGGTCGCCAGGAACTTCTCCCAGCTGCGCTCCAGCACGGCGAGGTCGGCCCGCAGCGACCGCTGCTCCCACCCCTGCTGCTGGTAGAACTCGGCCACCTTGAGGCCCACCTGGGCCCGCAGCGAGCCGAAGCGCCCGGTCTCCTGCGCGGCCGGCCGCGCCGACTCGTACGCCGAGCCGCGCGCCCGCATCGCGTCGATCCGGGCGACCTGGGAGAGGGCGCTGCGCCGGGTCGGCATCAGCGCCCGGACCAGGGCGTAGATCCCCAGTCCGACGACCGCGCCGACGACCACCGGCATCGTCAGTCCGTCACTCATCGGCGTACCCCCTCTTCCGGCTGGAACGGCGACGCCTGCGCGGGTGCGGCGCCGGGGGTGCGCGGACGCACCAGCCGCACCGACGACTCGTCGCGCACCAGGAAGCGTTCGGGCGTCTCGATGGTGGACAGCTTGCGCAACCACCAGAAGCCCAGCGCGAACAGCCCGCACACGCAGACGAGCACGAGCTGGCCGACGGCCGTGCCGTACGGCTCGACGAAGTCGCGGTTGAAGACGGACAGTCCGAGCACGAACGCGACGGACACGGCGACCACGATCTGCACCGAGCGCCGGGTGGAGGCGCGCTGCGCCATCACCCGCTGGCGCATGTCGACCTCCTCGCGCGCCGACTTCGCCAGCGCGCCGAGCACCTGCCGCAGACCGGGGCCGCGCAGCCGGGCGTTGAGGATGAGGGCGGCGACGATGATGTCGGCGGAGGCGTCGTCGATCTCGTCGGCGAGCTGCTGCAGCGCCTCGGGCAGCGGGGTGCGGGCGCGCAGCCGGTCGACCAGGGCGTCCAGGTGCGGGCGCAGCACGGGGGCCGCGGCCCGCGCGGACGCCGGGATGGCCTGCTCCAGGCCCACCGCGCCGGCGATGGTGTCGCGCAACGACTCCGTCCAGGAGGCGAGGGCCTCCACGCGCCGCATGGCGGCCCGCTCCTCGCCGGCGCCGCCGAACAGGCGGTCCCAGAAGAAGACGAGGACGGCGGCGGCGGCGCCGGCCACCGCCCAGCGGGTCATCAGCAGCACGGCGAGCCCGACGAGCGCGGCCAGCGAACCGCGCCGGCCGGCGAACCGCAGCAGCTCGTTCGCCCGCTCGCTCGCCTTCTGCTTCTCGTGCTCGGGCTTGGCGGGCAGACCCCTTACGGCGACGGCGAACAGGGCGAGGCCGCCGCCGACGGCGACGCCGCTGGCGAGGGCGTACAGCACGGTGGTGGAGAACAGTCCGCCCATGGAGCCGAGCGAGCCGAGCGCGGCCAGGTCCGTGGTGGCGGGACCGGGGGTGGTCACCGGCGCGGTGGAGAGCGTGACGGCGGTCAGGGGCACGGTGGTCATCGGCTCACCCCCACGTTCCGCTGGGGCGGTAGCCGTAGGCCATCAGTTCCTCCAGGCAGGCTATGGGGGCGTGCGCGGTGACCCGGCCGTCGGGCGTCTCCGCGAACACCTCGCTGGACAGCACGCGTCCGTCGACGCCGTTGACCTCGCGCACCGAGGTGACCATGCGCTGGAGGCGGCCGCCGCTCTGGAACTCGTTGCGCCGCTGGATGAAGACGACGAAGTTCACCGCGCCCGCGATGAGCAACTGGCTGGCCTCGATGGGCAGCCGCTCCGAGGCCTGCAGGGCGTACGTGGAGATGCGGTTGAAGACCTCGCTGGAGCTGTTGGCGTGGATCGTGGACAGCGAGCCGTCGTTGCCCTGGGACATCGCGTTCAGCATGGTCACGATCTCGTCGCCGAGCACCTCACCGACGATGACGCGGGAGGGGTTCATGCGCAGCGACCGGCGCACCAGCTCCGCCATCGAAATGGCGCCCTGCCCCTCGGAGTTGGGCAGCCGCTCCTCGAACGCCACCACGTTGGGGTGCAGGTCGGGGAAGGTGTCGAGCCCCAGCTCCAGCGCGCGCTCCACGGTGATGAGGCGCTCCTGCGGCGGGATCTCGTTGGCGAGGGCCCGCAGCAGCGTGGTCTTACCGGCGTTGGTGGCGCCGGCGATCATGATGTTCTTGCGGGCGCGGACCGCGCAGGCGAGGAAGTGCCCCAACTCGGGGGTCAGCGTGCCGTTGCCGACCAGGTCGGAGATGAAGACCTTGCCCATGCGGGCCCGGCGGATGGACAGCGCGGGCCGGCGGGCCACGTCCATGACGGCCGACAGACGCGAGCCGTCCGGCAGCCGCAGGTCGAGCTGCGGGTTGGCGGAGTCGAAGGGCCGGGAGGACAGACCGGAGTACGCGCCGAGCACCTGGATCAGCTCGATGAGCTCCTCGTCGGTCTCGGCGACCGGCTCCCCGCGGGTCTCGCGCCCGTCGGAGTAGCCGACGAACACCTGGTCGCAGCCGTTGATGTCGATGTTCTCGACCTCGGGGTCGTCGAGCAGCGGCTGAAGCCGGCCCACCCCGAACAGCGCCGCGTGCACGGCGGCCGCGTACTGCTCCTCGGTCTCCGCGTCCAGCGGTGTACGCCCCGCGTTGATCTCGGAGCGGGCGTACTCCTCGAGGATCTGGGCTATGACGGCACGGGCGTACTGCCGCTCGTCCTCGGTGGACATCGGCGTGACGCCGTTGACCTGGTCGAGGCGGCGCTGCTCGGCGATCCGGTCACCGGCGTCCTGCCGGAACCGCTTGACCAGGGAGTGGTCGACAGCGGTCATCGCCCGGCTCCGTGACCCTGGGGCGGCTGCCCGGCGTGGGCCTGCTGGGCCTGCGCCTGGGCGGTCCAGGCGGCGCCGTACTGCTGGTACACGTCGGCCGTCACCTTGCGCGCCGAGCGGATCAGCAGCGACTTGTCGAGCCGTCCGCGCCGGCGTCCGGCGAGCTGCTCGGCGCCGGCCGGGTCGTCGGCGAGGGTGCCGACCACGCGGGCGCCGGTCTGGGCGTGCACGAGCATGTCGTTGACCTGGCCGGCCAGCTTGGCGGCGTTGCCCGGGTCGGCGACCAGGACGACGCCGATCACCGGGTTGTTCAGGCTCGCGGCGCCGCGCGGGCCGCCGTGCAGCTTGCCGGCCAGCGCGGCCGCCCGGTCCCTCACCCGGGCCAGCGCCTCGGGCTCGGTGCGGGAGATCAGCAGCACCAGGGAGGCGTGCGGGAACAGCTCCGCGGCCGGGGTGTCGCCGCTGATGCGTCCGCAGTCGGCGATGACGTCGGCGGGCGCGTTGGGCGAGTCGGCGAGAGAGGCGAAGGCGTGCCCGAGGGTGGGCCACAGCCCGGCGAGACCGGCGGCCTGCTCGGCGATGCCGAGCCCGACGAGCACTTCGAGTCCGCCGCTCAACGGCTGGACGTGGTCCCACAGTTGGTCGGGCACCAGGCCGCGCCGCGCGGTGGCGGCGATGGAGAGCATGCCGGTGTTGGGGTTGAGCGGACCGCCGTGCGCGGCGGCGCTGCGGTACACGAGGTCACCGCCCGCCGGGTCGGTCTCGGCGAGCAGCACGCGCCGCGGCCAGACCGCCGCGAGGGCGACGGCCGCGGTCGTGACGCCGGGAGAACCCTTGTCGGCGGCGAGGGCGATGAGGGCCATGGGTCGGGTGCCGCCTTCTAGTTGCCAGGAACGAGGACGAGCGCCACCTCGCCGTTGGAGGCGGCCTGGGTGAGCGCCGCGGCCTGCGCGCTGTCGACGAGGAGCGTCACGGGCCGGTTGCTGCTGCTGACGAAGTCGTCGCCCTTGGTCTCCTGGACGTAGTTCACGACCGCCTTGTCCACGATCAAGGTGTCGCCGCCGGAGGAACCGGAGGAACCGCCGTCGCCGTCACCGCCCGACCCGGACCGCGAGGTCCCGCCGACCCGGTACGCGGCCACCGTGGCGCCCGACTTCAGACCGGCCGGGTACTGGCCCTCCTTGAGGGACAGGCCGACGAGGGCCTTCCCGTCCGGGACCTTGGCCTCCTCGCCGAACATCTCGCCGACGGCGACCACACCGCCCGGGATGGTGGTGACGGCCTTCAGCTTCTTCAGGGCGCCGAGCTGCGCGTACTTGACGTAGTGGATGCCGGGGTCCTCGGCGACCATCACCGACGTGGTGTTGCTGTCGGTGACCGCCTGTCCGGCCGGGATCTCCTCGGTGATCTTGACGACCTCGATCCGGTCACCGGCCTGCAGCACGAGCATGGTGGCGCCGAGCGCGCCCACCAGGATCAGCAGCACGGCCAGCGCGGCGAGGGCCGGCTTGCGCTCGCGGGGCGGAGTCGGAAGCCGGTCACCGACCGGCGGTTGAGCCGGAGCCGCGGAACGACCCGCGCCCGCCCCCGTACGCTCCTGGATCTTCACGCAGCCGCTCCCCGTACACCCAAGATGATGTCTGCCAAGTTCCCTGTGATTCCGGACACTTCACCCGCCTCCGCTCGCGCGCGGACATGCGGGACGCGTGGGGCTTAGTCGCCCTGATGCGGGCGAATAACCAACGCGTACGTGAGTGTCAAGCCATCGCACCGTATCAGCCGGGCATACGGCCCTCAAGACGGAAGCGACCTCACCCGGCTCGCCGCACACACCGTTGTTCAGCTGCAATTTCACCGTTGAACAACCCAGTCGGCAGCGGCCGGTGAGACGGCGCTCCTGCTGTGCGGACGCGAAGCCCCAACTGTGCGCGCTGCCTCGGCCGCGAAGCCGCTTCCTCACCCACCGCACACCTCTCCCCCACGAATCGCTCACGGGGGCTGTCGGAGGGGCGTGCCATGATCGTGCTCCGGCACGGTGACCGGCCGGTCGCCGAGGGCGACGGATGTCACACGGTTGAGCACCGGAGGAGCGGGTCCTGGGATGGGGGTCGGTACCGGCGTCGGCACCGGAGCCGGCGGAGGTTGCCGGGGGCGGGACGTACGGGGAAACGTGGGAACACGGGGAGCTTCGAGGATGACGGGGACACAGGCGGTGAGGCCCCCGCTGGGGGGCGCGGCACTGGCGGCGGACGCGCGCCTGCTGGAGAAGGTGCGCGGGGTGAGCGCGCGCACCGGCGTCGATTACACGGACGACGCGGCGCTGAGCGAGCTGCTCGTACGGCACCGGCGTGCCGTGGACGGGGCGAGCCGCGGCCCCGTCGGCTGGATCGGCGGCCTTGCCCTGGTGACGGGCGTGATGTGGCCGTTCGTGGGTCACATGGTCCCGGCCATGGCCGGCAACCCGCTGCTCGCCTACGCCCCTGCGGGCCCGCTGCTGATCGTGGCGGTGGCGTGCCTCACCCTGGTCCGCGTCCGCTGGAAACGCGCCGTGCTGCACAAGGAGCTGGCGGGCTACCGCGAGGTTCTGGGCCTCGCCCGGGCCCACGGCATCGAGCCTGCCTACGTGCCGCCGTGGCTGGAGGGCCGCAACAGGGGCGGAGACGGCAGGGGCGCCGCGCCGATACCGAGGTACGCACCGGTGGAGCGGGTGGGTGCGCCGGACGCACCTGGTGATGCCTCCAGTAATGCCTCGGAAGAACGCACCGGTAGGCCGCCGGCCGCGACGGTGCCGCCCTCGAAACCAGACGCGGTGGCGGCGTACGAGCGCATCGCCGACGAGGGCGGCTGGCACGACGAGGTGGGCTGCCTGCTGCTGCTCGCCGGTGTGATCGGCGCCGCCGTGGCGGTGACCTCGGGCACGCCGCTCGGCCTCGCCGCACTGGTGCTGATTCCGCTCGCCGTCGTCGTCTGGGTCAAGGGCCACCGCCAGGGAACGGCGAAGGCGGACCTGCGGACGGAGGCGGAGGCGTACGCCAGAGCGGTGGTCGCGGCCCGGGCGGCGGGCGTGGACACCCCGGACCTGTCGCCGCAACTGCGCGCGCTGCTCGACGACTGACATCGCTCGTCATCCCCCCCACACACACTCAGGTTTCAGAGGAGCCCCCCACCGTGAACCGTTCCACCCCTGCCCTGGCCCTGCTCTGCCTCGCCGCGCTCACGGCGTGCGGCGAAGGCGGGGAGACCGAGGACTCCACCGGCGAGCCCCGACCCTCCGCGACCCGCAGCGAGCAGCCCGCTCCCGCCGAACGGCTGGCGGGGCTCATGGTCACCCCCGCCGAGGTGAAGGGGTTCACGCTGCAGGACTACGACGACGAGTTCGCCATCGCCAAGTCGTCGGCCGAGTTGTCGGCGGACCAGCCCGCCTGCACGCCACTGGGGCTCGCGCTGAACCAACTGCCGCTCGGCGCGCCGCAGGCGGATCTCACGCGCGTCCTGATGCCCGAGACCGAGGGGCTGAATAGCGCCCACACGTACATCACGCTCACCACGTACGCGCCCGGCAAGGCGCGGGCCGTCCTGGCGGACGTGAAAAAGGGCCTTACCGCCTGCGGCGACGGCTTCACGGCCAAGGGCGACAACGGCAGCAGCGTGTACGACTCCATCGCACAGGAGGACACCGCCCCGGCCGGCGACGACACCGTCGGCTTCACGGCCACGATGTCGTTCCGGGGCGTGTCCCACACGCTTCACACTCAGGTCGTCCGCGCCGGTGACGTCGTGGGCGTCTACTTCTCCGCCAACGGCCTGGCCATCGCCAACGCCCGCACGAGCGACGCGAAGCTGCCGCCGGTGGTGGTGAAGGCGCAGAACGCGAAGCTGGGATGAGCGTGTGTTGCTCGCCTTCACGCCGCTCATGCCGCCTGCTCGCAGCTCCACCCGCCTGGCGGAGCGCACCGGAGCACCCGGCGGGGTCGCGGAGTTCGTGGCCGCCGTCCGCCGCCGTCTTCGCACTGGCATTGGGAAACAGACGGCTGCACAGACTCGTTCAGTTGCTCACACTGAGGTCTCTGAGGGGACGGTACGAGCGAAGTGACCTGCACGTATTGGCCGTACGCCCCGACTGCCCCCGTTCGGACCGGCCCCGCCGCAATCGCACCGTTCGCGGGACCCTTCGCCCTGGCGAAACCGGAAACCGCACCGATACCGTCATTGCCCTCGACTGCACTTCTTTCTCACGGGGAGCCACTGTGAAGCGCCGCACCTTGCCCACCGCCGCCGCGTTCGCCGCCGCGACAGCCTTGCTCCTCACGGCTTGCGGCGGCGGGGACGACGGCTCCGCCGACAACGACAAGATCGCCGGAACCGGCCGGGGCACAGTCACACCCATCCCATCCGCAACGTCAGGTACGTCGTCGGAGACCAAGCCAGATGGAGTGGATGTCACCCTGCCGGGGGACATGAACCTGGTCTTCGACTGGGAGAAGCCGAGCAAGAAGAACGAGGCTGCCGCGATGGAAGACGCTGCGAACTTCATGCGAGCCATCTACCGCGGTGTGGACAAGGGAACGGCCGAGGACGCAGCGGTGCTGGCCTACTCCACGGGTGGAGGTAGGCACTACGCGGAGACACAGATCGAAAGCAGAGTCGACGGCGGCTGGACTGCGACCGGAACCCGGCGTCACTACCAGGCCACCACCCGGTCGGCCCCCACAGGCACAGCAGTAGAGGTCGCTTTTTGTGTGGACTCAAGCAAGTTCTTCGGAGAAGAAATCAAAACCGGAAAGGTACTGAAGACCAAGCCCAGCCTTGAGGACTTCGACTACTTCAAGATCATCATGGTGAAGCACCCGACAGGCAAGGACCTGTGGCAGGCGTCGGAGGTCTACGTCGAGGGGAAGGCAGCGAAGTGTCAGTGAGCCGAAAACAGCGCACTGCCCTCGGCGCAGGCATCCTGGCGCTGGTCTTCTTCATCCCTCCTCTCACACAGAGCGCCTATGCGGCTGAGCCGGTCAAGAACACGGGAGGCGCAGGAACAGAGCAAACCGGTGGAGGAGACGACACCGGCATCTACGCCGCCGCCCGCATCACGTACTCCGGTTCCGTGGCCGCGAACGGCGGCACCGGCAACGTGACGTCCATCAACGTCAACTGGACGCCTCCACCCTGCTGGTACGCCCCGTACCTCGGTGCCAAGGACTTCAAAAAGAAGATGTCCAAGGACATCGAGAGCCAGTTGAATACGCCTGGCATCGGCGGCACCGCCGGTGCCTCGCTCACCCAGCTGAAGCGTCACTACGAGGACGACTTCGGCTGGACCGACACCCCCGGCTACAAGGACTACAACGTCGAGAAGGACGGCGAGGGCATGTTCTGGGCCGGCGTCGAGAATCCGAGCGAACCCGATGTGCTGAAGCGCGGCTCCTGCACCGACCTCCCCTTCTGGGTGGAGAACGGCGAAGCACCACCCCCGCGGTACGAGCAGGCGATCAGGCCCGAGATTCTCGCGGCCCTGGCCTACCAGCACATGGAGTTGCCCGACACCAAGGTCAGCCTCGCGCCGGAGCAGACCACCAAGGTGAACCTGCCCACCTGGGCATGGCTGGACAAGGCCGTGTTCGACGAAGCGCAGGCGACCGCGGCCCTCAACGTCCCGGGCTTCAACATCCAGGCGACGACGACGGCGAGGCCGGTCTCACTGACCCTCGAGCCCGGCACCGACGACGCCGTGACCTACCCCGCCTCGGGCGAGTGCACGATCAACGACGATGGCTCGATCGGAGAGCCGTACGCGAGAGGCAAGGCCCACCGGAACCCGCCCTGCGGCATCAAGTACCTCCGCTCGTCGGGCGACGGCACCTACAACCTCCAGGCCACGATCACGTGGGACATCTCGTGGACCGGCACCGGCGGCGCCGGCGGCGACCTCCCCGACGGCACCTTCGCCAACGGCCAGGCCGTCACCGTCCAGGAGATCCAAGCCGTCAATCGCTAGGCCTTCCCAGTACCTAGGCACCACCAGTGACGTCCTCACAGGAGACCAGCAGAGCCATGGCAGGCGATTCAGATCTCATCGTCAACATCGACCTCCTTGTCGAATCGGAGTCCGCCCTGAGCAAGATCCAGAAGGATCTCAAAGAGATAGGAAGCAGAAAGGACGATATGCGCCCCTACTGGGGGAGCAGCGAAATAAGCGGCGCAATGGGTAAGTTTGTGGACAATTGGGACGACTATCGCGGGAAAATGCTCGAAAGCCTGAGCAGTGTAGGGAAGCTCGTCACCAACACCATCAACGGCTTCACCGGAGCTGACGCTGCCCTCGCGAAGGAACTGAGAAAAGCGAGGAAAGGTAAGTGAGCGCTTCCTCCAAACCGCGCCCTCGAGACTGGCATCCGCTCGCCGAGTCCGACCCTGTTCCGGGAGATCCGGAAGAGATCCGCGACGAAGTTACGCACATGAGGAGCGTGGCGACCACGCTCCGAGACCAAGCCGAGCGCCTACGCAAGATCAAAAATGACGACGAGCTAAAGGGAAAGTACGCAGGTAAACTACGCGAGGAATCTAATGTACTCGAAAAGCATCTTCGTGAGGTCGCCAGTCGCTACGAGCGGGTCCACGTCCATCTGAAAAAATGGGCCACCGAACTCGAGGCATTTCAGGAGGATGCCGACAAGGTCCTCGCCGGCGCGAAAAAGGAGCAGGAGCGACTCGAAGCCGAAAAGAGCAAAGAGGACGCCAACACAGAAGGCACGCCAAAAGCCTCAGTCAGTGACACTGAAGGTGACCCACTCCATGAGTACCGGGTCAAACTCAGCGGCATCGTGGGAGACCGTGACGACCGCGCAGCGCACTACGCCGGCAAGATCCGTGACGAAATCGACGACATTATCGAGGACAGCTTCTGGGACAACATCAAAGGATGGATCCACGACAACATCGATAAGATCAAGTGGGTCCTTGACGCTCTAGGCTGGGCAGCCTCTGTCCTAGGCACGCTCGCGCCATTCCTAGCTTTCATCCCCATTATCGGGCCCTTTATCGCCGGGCTCGCCGTCGGACTTTCCCTCTTCATCGCAGCATCCCGTTTCGTCCTTTTCCTTGCCGGAGAAGCAAGTTTGACGGAAGTGCTGATGGACTGCGTCGGACTGGTTGCCTTTGCTGCGGGCACGAAGATGCTCGCTAAGCTGAAGACGGCGAGCAAGGCCGTCAAAACGGCTTCTAAGGAGCAGCGGACGCAGCGGCTCAAGGAAGCACTGCGCGTTAACAGGTCTGTGCGAAACGAAATCACTCGCGTCATGGCGACGACCAGCGATGATGGACTCCGGGAGTTCGGACGTCAGGCGCTGAACCGCATGCGGAAAGAGATGTCCCAGAATGCTGGGCGCGTTGCCGACGAAATGCCTGTGCGTCCCAGCCACCTCGAGCAACTCGGGTTCGGGGATGCTGAGGCACGCTCCCTCATCAACGGCATCCGTCGGAACGCTGACACCTTTCCCGACGCTGCTGCAGCCGCGGGAAGGTCGGAGACCTACTACAAGGTTGCGGTGGGTAGCGCAGTTACGGGCGCGACCGCCGATGTCGCCGACAAGGCTCTCGGCGAGAGCCCTGTTTTTCCGGACAAACCGTTCAATGAAACTTACGAGAACTTCAAGGGTGAAACCGGAATGCTGCCAGAGGACACTCATTGGTAGCTGATCGCAAGGAAGAAGCATCATGACTCCAAACCTACGAACCCGAGGTATCGGTCGCCGGGGGGTGGGGCCGACCGCGCTGGCAAAGCTATGTCTCATCATTGGGGTTTCCTCCATCTTCCTGGTGATGATCGCAGGAGCTCTTCCGCCCTCTGCAAAGGATGCCGTCTACTGGGTTCAGCGCATCATTGTGGCTGCGGCCATCCTGACTCTGCTAGCGCTCTTCTTCAGACATCCGATGCCGTCCCGACGCCCTGAAGGCCTTACGGAAGTTTTCATTTACTCGCCCGGCCTCTTTCTGGCCGCTTGGGTAACCGGCGTTTGGGCGGGCGTCTTTGCGGCTCCCCTAATCCCCCTGCTCGCCCTTGGGGCATGGATGACAGAGAGACTCCGTCGTGACTGAACAGAGCTTGACGCGATCAGCAGTGCCCACCGGCTTCAACCTGGTACTTCCGCCCGGGTGGGGGAAGGTAGACCTCCATGAGGAGGTCGTGAACGATTCGATTCTGGCCCTCGTTGACAGATCCATCGATCAGCTGCCGAAAGATCTCCCCAGAGATGACGTAAGCAAAGTACGAATGGAACTCTTCAAGCAACTGAGGAAGGCGGCGAGAAAAGCCAGTAGAGCAAACGGAATGATGCTCTATCTCCCTGTGGAACGGGTCCGCGGCAGTGTAGTTCCAGCATCTTTTGTCGTGTCGGAACCTATTAACGCAACCGGTGCCGGATTCCACTCGAATCAAGTGATCAACGGCGTGGTAGCAGAGCGAGGAGGAAGCGAAACCGTAACTGTCGACGGATCAGCCGCGACCAGAGTGGAGCGGGTTGTACAGCCTCCGGAAGGATCCGAGATCGAGTTCCCCTCCCGGCGTGTCGAGTACATACTCCCCCTGCCTGGCAGTCCGTTCCCTCGCTGGTTGGCGGTTACATTCAGCACGGTCGGCGACGGAAAGCCCAACAGTGATTACTCCTCCGCCCTCGTCGACCTGTTCGATGCTGTCATGATGACTTTCCGTTGGAGTTACGCGTGATTTTCTTCGAGACCGAAGCAGATCCTACCGAGTGGTTCCTCATGCCACTTCACTGGACGAATCTCCATCAAGCTGAGATCGACGAGTGGTCGGCTACCTGCGCTGAGATCATGTACCGACGCCACAAGAAGTGGTGGCGAAGCCCCAACCGTGATGTTATGGCGCACAGTTTCCGAATGCTGGTCGAAGCACATCCGCACCCCAGCATTCCAGCGCACCAAGTGTTCCTTTACGGCGGCGACCCGCGCAGAGTACCGCAACCCTTCTATGCCTTGGTCGTGCAACCGGAAGACGGAGACCGGGATAAGGAGCTTCGCAGCGTCGTCCAAGCGTCCGAAACGAGTCCGAACCGCCCACCCGACGTGGTGAAGTTTGACTCCGATCGGATAGGGCCGGGGCTGCGTTGCCTTCGGTACTTCGGTGACGAAGACGGCTTGGGGGTATCCCTGAATTACGGCTGGTGGTCCGAGGAACACCAACTGTTCGCCTCGATCCGAACGGTGACTGACGAAGTCGCCTGGTTGGCCACAAACCTGGATGTCTTCGATGACTTCGCCCGCAGTATCTGGCTTAATCCCAATCCAGAATGACCCAGCTCAGACGGAATGCAGAGGGCGGAGGCTTCTCCGCCTGAGTTCTCAGCGCACCGCGGCTTCTGTTCCGTCAGCGGGGGGTGTCTGACGTGCCACGCAAGGGGCTTGCATCTACACCAAGGCCGGCGACGGGTGCACGATCGACAGTACTTCGCACGCTCCTGCGGATGCCCCCCAGGATGCGCTCATCGTTCGACCGCGGCCGACGAGAGTGTGGCCACTGGGCGTGCTCGGTGCGGTACTCGGGACACCCACGTTCCCCACTACGCTGGCGCGGTCACGCCAGTGGCTTCTACTCACGACCGGGAGGGGACCGTCCTGGCGGCCCCACTGCGGCGCGATGCGCCGAGCGTCCTGTCATACAACGGGCAGCTGATCAGCATTTCGGCCAGCGAGGGCACCAGTGCCACCGGGGGTCACGCACGACCAAGGTGTAGCCGCCGGTGCAGAGGCTTGCCTGACGGAGGTACGCGTTGCGCGGCGGTATTCCTGCAAGGCGCACCACAGGTCCGGCCGGCCGCGACAACGGCTCGGTTTCCGTCGACTGCTCCATCAGGCTGTCTCACTCGCCCTCCGGCCGAAGGTCTGGCGCCGGGGAACTTGCCTGCGCTCCCGTGCTCGCCTCCCCCTCCTCCTCAGCGTGCCTGACGTCCTCGGCGCCTTCGTCGGCCACTGTCCGGGACGGTGGAGTTCCGGCGTGCTTCTGCGGGCAGCCACCGTCGGTTCGCCTTCAAGTGGTGCACAAGACGGACCGGTGGGGCGAGCAGCCGTGCCCGCCCCACCGACCGGCGTGTAACCGCACCCAGCACCCAGAAGCTACTTCCGCGCCGCCTTCGCCAGCTCGTCGTCGATCTGCTCGAACTTGTCCGCCGCCATGGTCAGGTAGTCCCCCATGCCGTCCAGACCGTCCAGCGTGGTCTTCGCGCCGTTGGTGAACTCGTCGAAGTTCTCGTCGAAGGCCTTGGAGGAGCTCTTCGTGACGTAGCCGGAGTTGACCAGGTTGTTGATGTACTTGCGGAGGCCGTCCAGCTTCTCCTGAAGCTTTTCCTTCTCCTTCACGACATGCTTGGCAGCTTCCCGCATGTCCTGATATGTGATGTCAAGGTCTTTGGCCATGAAGCCGCTTCCTCTCGCAACGCCGCAGGGCCAACCCCCGTGGCTCCCTTGTTTGCGGAACTACCGGCCTGCCGTCGCGCCCCCTGCGGCTCAGGGGCCGCCGTGGCCCACCGGTGTCTCCGTCCGCTCTTGCGGCAGAAGCTTACGGGGGTGAACTCGGCTGCCACATCCCCACCTTGTGAAGGCAGCGTTCACAAGTCGTGTATGCCGTTGCTGCCGGGAATGCGGCCCGCTCCCCGACTGCCTTCGACGGCCGCGGAGCCGATATCGTCGGCGGGACTGTGAGCCGCGGGGTGGAAGCGGCCACAGGGCCTGGGGAGGACAAGCGTGCGCCTGACTCTGACCGTCGTCGATCCGTACGGCGGGGACGCCGCCGATGTCGTACTCGATGCCGATCCCGAGTCGACCGTCGGGGACATCGCGCGCGAGCTGGCCTCGCAGGTCGGGGCCGCCGGCGCCCAGGTCATCCCGATCGGGCATCAGGGGCAGGCGCCCGCCGGGAACGCGCCACTAGTGTACGTCGACGGGTACGCCGTCGACTCCTCCGCCACCGTCGTCGGGTCGCCCCTGCGTGACGGGGCCGTCGTGTCCCTCCAGGACCCCTCCGGATGTCTCCCCGGTGAGCCCACCGGGCTCGTCGAGCTGCGTATCGTCGGCGGGCCGGCCTCCGGGTTCGTGCACCGGCTCGGCGTCGGACGCTACGAGATCGGCAGCGGCGCTGCCTCCTACGTCCGGGTCGACGACCCCGAGGTCGAGGCCCGCGCGCTGACCCTTTCCGTCGCCACCGACGGCACCTGCCAGGTCGTGGTGCACGGCGACGACGCCGACGTCACCCTCGACGGCAAGCCCATCGCCGAAGCCCAGCAGGACGCCCAGGACGGCGGCGACGACAGCACGGGCGAGGACAAGGACGGCAAGCGCAGGAAGAAGGCCAGGAAGGCCAAGAAGAAGAAGGCGCGTGCGGACGGCGGCGAGACCCCGGCGCGTCGCGGTGAGCGCTTCGACTGGCCGCTCGGCGGTCAGATCGGCCTCGGCAACACCCTGCTGGAGCTGACCCGTTACACCCCGCCCAACGCAGCCCTGAAGTGGTCCGACGACGGCGTCGGCCTCGACTACAACCGGCCGCCCCGCCTTCGCCGGCCGGAGCGGCAGACCACCTTCCGGCTGCCCTCCAAGCCCCGCGAGTACGAGGCCCGGCCGCTGCCCTGGCTGATGGCGCTGACGCCGCTCGTCGGCGCGGTCGTCATGGTGACGATCTTCCAGCGCTGGTACTACCTGATCATGGCGGGGCTCAGCCCCATCCTCCTCTTCGCCAACTACTTCAACGACAAGAAGCATGGGCGCAAGTCCCACGCCAAGCAGGTCAAGGAGTACGAGGAGCAGAAGGAG
Source organism: Streptomyces sp. NPDC085937 (assembly GCF_044540535.1). Lineage (NCBI taxonomy): Bacteria > Bacillati > Actinomycetota > Actinomycetes > Kitasatosporales > Streptomycetaceae > Streptomyces > Streptomyces sp. NPDC085937. The sequence goes on from NZ_JBITSH010000013.1 coordinate 70,940, forward strand.
CGGATCGAGAAGGACGCCCAGGACGCGCTGGTCCAGGAGCGCAACGATCGCCGGCACGCCATCCCCGACCCGGCGACCGTGCTGTCGATGGGCACCGGGCCGCGCACCCGGCTGTGGGAGCGGCGGCGTACCGACCGCGACCATCTGCTGCTGCGGTTCGGCACCGGACGCCTGCCGTCCGAGGTGGTGCTGGACGACCCCGAGCAGGACGACCACCGGCGCCAGGTGACCTGGAAGATCGAGGACGCCCCCGTCGCGCTGAACCTGCGGTCGCTCGGTGTCATCGGCGTCGCCGGGCCGGGTGACTCGGCGCGGGCGCTGGGGCGGTGGGCCGTCGGCCAGGCCGCCGCGCTGCACAGCCCGATGGACGTGCAGTTCTACGTGCTGAGCGAGAACTCCGCGCAGCCGTCCTGGGACTGGGTGCGGTGGCTGCCGCACGCCCGCCCCTCCGGCGGCCAGGACGTGAACGTCCTCATAGGCACCGACGCCGAGACGGTCGGCGCCCGCATCGGCGAGCTGACGCAGATCCTCGACGCCCGTAAGAAGGCCGCCGAGCAGAACCGGTCCCAGGGCACGACGTTCAGCGACCCCGACATCGTGGTCGTCTGGGACGGCTCGCGGCGGCTGCGGTCGCTGCCCGGCGTGGTGCGGCTGCTCCGCGAGGGCCCCTCGGTGTCCATGTACGCCCTGTGCCTGGATGCCGAGGAGCGGTTCCTGCCCGGCGAGTGCCAGGCCTTCGTCGTCGCCGAGCCCCGCCCGGAGGAGCTGGAGCAGCAGCAGGCCGACCGCGCGGCCCAGCCGGCCGTGGCCGGTGGCTTCCCCTCCTTCCAGGCCTGGCACAGCAGCTCCCCGGAGCCCGGCCGCGCCCAGCAGGCGCCCGACAAGCTGCGGCTGCGCGTCGAGGAGGCCGGCGCCGAGCGCATCAAGGACGTACGACCGGACTTCGTCACCCCCGCCTGGTGCCTGCGCCTCGCCCGCTCCCTGTCCCCGCTGCGCGACATCAGCGGGGAGACCGAGGACTCGGCGCTGCCCGGGTCCAGCCGGCTGCTGGACGTCCTCCAGCTGGAGCCGCCGACTAGTGACGCGATCGCCGCGCGCTGGCGCATGGGCGGGCAGTCGACGCTCGCGGTCATCGGTGAGTCGTACGACGGGCCGTTCGGCATCGACATGCGCAAGGACGGTCCGCACGGCCTGATCGCCGGTACGACCGGTTCGGGCAAGTCCGAGCTGCTGCAGACGATCGTCGCGGCGCTGGCCGTCGCCAACACCCCCGAGAACATGACGTTCGTCCTCGTCGACTACAAGGGCGGCTCGGCGTTCAAGGACTGCGTCAAACTCCCGCACACCGTCGGCATGGTGACCGACCTCGACGCCCATCTGGTGGAGCGCGCCCTGGAGTCGCTGGGCGCCGAGCTGAAGCGGCGCGAGCACATCCTGGCCGCCGCCGACGCCAAGGACATCGAGGACTACCAGGACCTGGTGCGGCGCGACCCCTCGCACCCGCCGGTGCCGCGGCTGCTCATCGTGATCGACGAGTTCGCCTCAATGGTGCGTGACCTGCCGGATTTCGTCACCGGCCTGGTGAACATCGCCCAGCGAGGACGTTCCCTCGGCATCCACCTGCTGCTCGCCACCCAGCGGCCGAGCGGTGTCGTCTCCCCCGAGATCCGCGCCAACACCAACCTGCGCATCGCCCTGCGCGTGACGGACGCCGGTGAGTCGACGGACGTCATCGACTCCCCCGAGGCCGGTCACATCTCCAAGAGCACTCCCGGCCGTGCCTACGCCCGGCTGGGACACGCCTCGCTCGTGCCGTTCCAGTCGGGACGGGTCGGCGGCCGGCGGCCCGGCGCGGCCGACCCGGCGGCCCTCGCACCCTGGGTGGGCCCGCTGACCTGGGAGGACCTGGGGCGGGCGGCGCTCACCAAGCCGAAGTCCGAGGCGCGTGAGGACGAGGAGATCACCGACCTGAAGGTGCTGGTCGACGCGGTCCGCGACGCCAACCGCACGCTCGGCATCCCCGCCCAGCACAGCCCGTGGCTGCCCGCCCTGGACGAGACGCTGCTGCTCGACGACGTCGAGGTGCCGGCGTACGCACCCGCGCCGGGCACGCTGCCGCCGGCGCCGTTCGGTGTCGAGGACCTGCCGTCCGACCAGGCCCGCCGTCCGGTCGTCGTCGACTTCTCCTCCTTCGGTCACCTGATGATCGGCGGTGCCCCGCGCAGCGGCCGGTCGCAGGTGCTGCGCACCATCGCGGGCTCGCTGGCCCGCACCCACTCCGTGGCGGACGTGCATCTGTACGGCATCGACTGCGGCAACGGCGCTCTCAACGCGCTGACCCGGCTGCCGCACTGCGGGGCGGTCGTCGGGCGCAACCAGACCGAGCGGGTGATCCGGCTCGTCAACCGTCTCAAGGGCGAACTGTCGCGCCGCCAGGACCTGTTGGCGGACGCCGGCTTCGCGGACATCGGGGAGCAGCGGGCCGCGGTCGCCGAGGACGAGCGGCTGCCGCACATCGTGGTGCTGCTGGACCGCTGGGAGGGCTGGGTGCCCACGCTCGGCGAGATCGACCACGGCTCGCTGACCGACGAACTGCAGACGATGATGCGGGAGGGCGCGAGCGTCGGCATCCACCTGGTGCTGACCGGCGACCGGACGCTGCTGGTGGGCCGGATCGCGAGCCTCACGGAGGACAAGTACGGTCTGCGGCTGGCCGACCGCAGCGACTTCTCCTCGCTGGGCATCCCCACCCGCAAGGTGCCGGAGGAGATCCCGCCGGGCCGCGCCTTCCGCAACGAGTCCGGTACGGAGACGCAGTTCGCGCTGCTCGCCGAGGACACCACCGGTCAGGGACAGGCGGCGGCGTTGACCGCCATCGGTGAGGCGGCGGCCGCACGGGACGCCGAAGTGCCGCGCACACGGCGGCCGTTCCGGGTGGACAGCCTGCCGAGCCGGATCGCCTTCTCCGAGGCGTGGGAGATGCGCGACCCGGAGGCGTCGCGGTCCAAGTTGTACGGCCTGGCCGGCATCGGCGGCGACGAGATCGTCGGCTTCGGTCCCGATCTCGCCGACGGCGTACCGGCGTTCGTGATCGCGGGCCCGGCCAAATCGGGCCGCTCCACCGTGCTGATGAACTTCGCCCAGTCGTTCCTGGCGCAGGGGACCCGCCTGGTGATCGCCGCCCCGCGCCAGTCGCCGCTGCGGCAGCTGGACGGTGCGGAGGGCGTGCTGAAGGTGTTCACCGGCGACGACATCGACGAGGACGAGTTCGAGGAGCTGGTCGACGAGGCGTCCCGGGAGGAGCCGATCGCCGTGCTCGTCGACGACGGCGAGATCCTCGAGGACTGCGACGCCGAGAGCCAGTTGAAGAAGCTGGTCTCCCGGGGCGCCGAACGCGGACTCGCCCTCGTCATCGCCGGTGACGAGGAGGACGTGTGCAGCGGCTTCTCCGGCTGGCAGGTCGACGCGAAGAAGGCGCGGCGGGGCATCCTGCTCTCCCCGCAGGAGACCTCCAGCGGGGACCTCATCGGCGTCCGGCTGTCCCGCGGGATGGTCGGCGGACAGATCGCCCCGGGCAAGGGCATGCTGCACCTCGGTGACGGCGAACTGCGGACGGTCGTCGTCCCGGGCTGAGCGAGGTCCGGGCGGAAGGGGGGCCGCGCGGAAGGGGGCCCGGGCGGAAGGGGGGCCCGCGCGGAACGGGCCCCGCGCGGAACGGGGCCCGCGCGGAACGAGGCCCCGCGCCGAACGAGGGCCCGGCTACTCGATCTTCGAGAGCCGGGCCTTCGGCGACCCCGACTCCTTGCTGTCGGACTCGTAGACCAGGTCGTCGCCGGCCGGGGTGAGGCGGACGGTGTGGCGGGCCTGGTTGCAGACGTCCCGGTTGGTGCCTGCGCCCACGGAGGTCGTGACGATCCGCCGGCCGGTGACCTCCTTCAGGGTCAGGACGTCGTCGCAGGTCCCGCCGAAGATGTCCGTGTGCCGCAGGGTGCCCACCCGCTCGCCGACCCGCGCCTGCGTGAGGGTGACGCGGAACGTGCCGAGCGGGATGGAGATGCTGTCGCGTGAGACGGCCTGTCCCTCCCAGGTGCCGAGGTAGGCGGCGGGCACGGTGCCGGAGGGCCGGGCGGCGGAGGGCCGGGCGCCGCTCGGGCCCTCGCCGGAGTCCGCGCCCCGCGAGGCTCCCGGCAACAGGTCGAACACGAACACGGAGCCGACGGTCACCGCGGCCAGCGCGCCCGCCACCGCGAGGGCGACCGTGCAGCTGACCCGTCTGCCCCGGCCCCCGGCACCGGGCGTGGAGGCCGCCGAGACGGAGACGGACAGCCTGCCCGGGTCGCCGGCGCCCCGGTCCCCCGGCTGGGTGGGCGGGTGCGGGGTACCGGCCCCGGCCGGTCCGTGATCCGGGGCGTGGCGCGGCTCCGGCACTCCGGTGTCCGTCTTCCCCCGTCCGGGGGCGGCAGGACGGGTGGCATGACGGGCGGCGGCCCGAAGGTGCCGGTGACGGGCCCGGACCACGACGGTCCGCCCGCCGGTGCGCCGGGAGCCGGGCCGGACGCACCGGTCGGGTTTCCGGGAGCCGGGACGGACACGCCCGCCGCGGTTCCGTCTCCGGACGCCGGCCCACCTGCGGACGGACCGGAAGCCGCCGCAGGCCCGCCCGGCGTAGCCCCGGAGGACGGGACGGGCCCTCCACCGGCCAACGGCCCCCGGGCCGCCGCCCCCTGCGCCCCGCCCGGCACCGTGTGTTCGCCGACCGACGGGCTGCTGAAGCCCACCGGGCCCGACGCCGCAGCGTCCGCCGGTCCGCCCGCCGCCTCCAGGTTGAGCAGGCTCACCGCGGACCGGCTCACCTGTTCCACCAGGGCGCCCGGCAGCCAGCCGCCCGACACCAGACGGGCCGCGCCGCCCTCGGGGGCGAGGCGCCGGGTGATCTCGGCCGGTGACGGGCGGGCGGCGGGGTCCTTGCCGAGGCAGGCCTCGGTCAGCTCGCGCAGGTCACCGGTGAGCCCGTCCAGCTCGGGCGGCTCGTGCACCACCCGGTAGAGCAGCGCCGCCGAGGAGTCGCCGGGGAAGGGCGGTGCGCCCGTCGCCGCGTACGCGAGGACCGCGCCGAGGGAGAAGACGTCCGCGGCGCCGGTCACGCCCTTGCCGAGGATCTGCTCGGGTGACATGTAGCCGGGTGAGCCGATCGACACGCCGGTGGAGGTGAGGGACGCCGTGCCTCCCCCGGACTTCGTCCGGGAGGTGCCCCCGGTGGCCCGCGCGATGCCGAAGTCGATCAGCAGCGGGCCGTCGAGGGTGAGGAGCACGTTGGACGGCTTCACGTCCCGGTGCACCAGGCCCAGGCCGTGCACCGCCGTCAGCGCCTCGGCCAGCCCGGCGCCCAGGGTCCGTACGGTGTGCTCGGGCAGCGGGCCGACGTCCGTGACGGCCGCCGTGACGGAGGGGCCGGCCGCGTAGGCGGTGGCGACCCAGGGGACCCGTGCGTCGGGGTCGGCGTCCAGGACGGACCCGGTCCAGGCGCCGCCCACCCGGCGCGCCGCGTCCACCTCGCGCCGGAAGCGGGCGCGGAACTCCTCGTCCAGGGCGAAGTGGGGGTGCACGATCTTCACCGCGACGGTGCGGCCCCCGGCGCTGCGGCCCAGGTAGACCCGGCCCATGCCGCCCGAGCCGAGCCGGCCGAGCAGCCGGTAGGGCCCCACGACCGTGGGTTCGTCAGCATCGAGCGGCCGCATGGCGCCACCCCTCCCCCGTCGTCACGCCCCTACGCCGTTGTCACCCCGCAGCGTAGTGGCCTGCCCCGGCGGAGGACCCGGACCGGCCGGACGGCGTCCGACGGCCGCGGGCGGGCGGCCGTCGGAGCCGTCACGTCACGGGCGCAGCAGTTCCACCCGTACGTCCGCCGGGAAGCCCGTCGTCGGGCCGACCCTGCGGGCGAACTCCGCGACCGCCGCCAGCTGCGGGGCGCCGAAGCGGAAGTCGAGGGTGGTGAAGTACTGGGCCAGGGTCTTCTCGTCGAAGGCCTCCCAGCGGGCCGCCTGCTCGGCCACCTTGTCCACCTCGTCCAGGGAGAGGTTGCGGGAGGCGAGGAAGGCCTCGTGCACCTTGCGGGTGAGTGCCGGCTCGCGCTCCACGTACTCCTTGCGGGCCGCCCAGACGGCGAAGACGAACGGCAGGCCCGTCCACTCCTTCCACAGCGCGCCCAGGTCGTGCACGTCGAGGCCGTAGCGGGGGCCGTCGACCATGTTGGCGCGCAGGGCCGCGTCGCCGATGAGGACGGCCGCGTCCGCCTCCTGCATCATCAGGCTCAGGTCGGGCGGGCAGGTGTAGTAGTCGGGCTGCACTCCGTACCGTTCGGCGAGGAGGAGCTGGGCGAGCCGCACGGAGGTGCGGGAGGTCGACCCGAGAGCGACCCGCGCCCCGTCCAGCCGGTCCAGCGGGACCTGCGAGACGATCACGCAGGACATCACCGGGCCGTCGCAGCCGACGGCGATGTCGGGGAAGGCGACGAGCTGGTCCGCGTGCTTGAGGTACTCGACCAGGGTGATGGGCCCGATGTCGAGGTCGCCCTGCACCAGCTGCTCGCTGAGCTTCTCCGGGGTGTCCTTCGTCAGCTCGAAGTCGAGGAGCGTGCCCGTTCTCGCGAGCCCCCAGTACAGGGGCAGGCAGTTCAGGAACTGGATGTGGCCGACGCGCGGCCGGGTGCGAGGATTGTCCACATCGTGAGGCTAGACCTTGTCCCGGCCGGCGCAGCCGTCGCCCCCGCCCGTCGCGCGCCATCCGGACGCCGCAATTTCGGTCAGGTCGAACGCACTGGCGTGACGAGCGGGGCCTGCAAACATTCGGGTGACGTGATCTTGGCCTCTATTGCGATCGGGCCCCTGCGTGCTAGGCTCGTCGCAAGTTGCAGTTTGGTTTCCCTTGCAGTACAGAGCCTGCGGAGCATGTGACCGCGGGCTCTCGTCGTTCTCAGACGGATGCAGTTGTGCGGAATAGTCTTCACACTTGCTGGTTCTGGAGCAGGGCAACCCTTTGGGCCCAAGGAGGGCTTATGGCTACCGGAACCGTGAAGTGGTTCAACGCCGAAAAGGGCTTCGGATTCATCGCCCAGGAGGGCGGCGGCCCCGACGTCTTCGTCCACTACTCCGCGATCAACGCGACCGGCTTCCGGTCCCTCGAGGAGAACCAGCAGGTCACCTTCGACGTCACGCAGGGCCCGAAGGGCCCGCAGGCGGAGAACGTCACCCCGGCCTGACCCTGATCCTCCGATCCGGGAACGACTAGCAGTACCCAAGGAGCCCCACGCCGCGAGGCGAAAGGGGCTCCTGCCTTTTCTCCCGAGCCGGCCGGGGGCATCCCTGACCACCTCCGCCTGATGACCTCCGCCTGATCACCTCGCCTGGCCCCCTTCGACCCCCGGAACGTCTGGGATACGGCCCGGTGAATGCCCGGCGAATTCTCGCCGCACGCCTCCGGGGTTCTCGCCGGACGCCCCAAGAGCCGGCCCATTCGCCCCCGCGCGTCCCTGCTCAGACGTGCTGCATGATCAGCACGAATTTCGTCCCGGGCTCCAGCGCCTCATAGCCGTGCCGCACATCCCCGCGATACGCCATGTAGTCCCCGGGGCCGAGTTCCACCTCCTCCCCCTCCGGACCCGCCTTCACCCGTCCGGCGCTCACCACGATGTGCTCCACCGTCCCCGGAATGTGCGGGTCCGAGGCGCGGACGGCCCCCGGTTCCACATCCACCGCGTAGATGTCGCGCCGCGCGCCGGGCGGACTCGCCGACAGCAGGGCCGCCACATAGCTCGACCGGTCGGAGCGCACGGCCGGACCCTCCCCCGCCCTGATCACCTGGACCGCGGGCGCCGGAGGCTCCACCAGCGCGCTGAACGGCACCCCCAGCGCCACCGCCAGCGCCCAGAGGGTCTCCATGCTCGGATTGCCGCCCGCCCCCTCCAGCTGGGACAGCGTGGACTTGGCGATGCCGGCGCGTTTGGCCAGCTCGGACAGGGAGAGACCGGCGCGGGTGCGCTCACGGCGCAGGGCGGCGGCGATCCAGTCGAGGGGCAGGCGGGACGGCGTGCCGTCGGTCATGTCGTTCGCTCCAGAAGGCTGATCGTTCGGCTTGACGAACGCTAAGGCGTCTGTTCATTGTAGAAAACATGCGTTCGGTGCAGCGAACAACCTCACCCGATCCCGATTCCGGCCCCGGTTCCCGTTCCCGTTCCGGTTCGGCGGCCGTCGACGCGGGCCTGCTCAGAGACGTGGCCCTGGTGTGCCTCGCCGGGGGTGTCGTCGGCGTGTCGTTCGGGGCGATCGCGGTCGCCGGGGGGCTGCCGGTGTGGGTGCCGGTGGTGATGTCCCTGGTGGTGTACGCGGGGTCCGCCCAGTTCAGCGCGGTGGGCGTGCTGCTGGCCGGGGGCGGCCCGGTCGCGGCGGCGGCCACGGGACTGCTGCTCAACACCCGGACGGCGGCATACGGTCTCGCGGTCGCCGAGCACATCGGGCGCGGCAGACTCGCCCGTCTGGTCGGAGCGCACCTGGTGACCGACGAGACCGTCGCCTTCACCCTCGCCCAGCAGGACCCCGCCCGACGCCGGGCGACGTTCTGGGTGTCGGGGGTCGGCCTGTTCGCCGTGTGGAACGCGTGCGTGGCGGCGGGCGCCCTGGCCGGCAGCGCGCTCGGCGACACGGCCCGGTACGGCCTGGACGCGGCCTTCCCCGCCGTCCTGGCCGCGCTGGTGCTGCCCAGCCTGCGCGAGGACGCCGGCGTCCGCCGGGCCGCCCTGGCCGGTGCCGCCGTCGCCCTGGCGCTGGCCCCGGCGGTCCCCGCGGGCGTGCCCGTACTGGCGGCGCTCGCGGGACTGCTCCTGCACGGACGCGGGCGGAAGGAGTCACGGTCGTGAGCGGGACGGTCGGGATGGTGCTCGCGCTGGCGGTGGGGACGTACGCCTTCCGGCTGGTGGGGCCCGCGCTGCACGGGCGGGTGGAACTGCCCGACCGGGTGCGGGTGCTCCTGTCCGCCGGTGCGGTGGTCCTGCTGGTGGCGCTGCTGGCGACGGGGGCGCTGACCGAGGGCGGGGGGTTCGCCGGGTGGGCCCGCCCGGCCGGGGTCGCGGTGGGCGGGGTGCTGGCGTGGCGCCGGGCGCCCTTCGTCCTGGTCGTCCTCGGCGCGGCGGCGACGACGGCGGTGCTGCGGGCCGTCGGGGTGGCGTAGCCGGAAGGGACGCGGCCCTCGGCGGGGGCGGGCCACGCTCGCCCTGAGGGATTGTCAGTGGGGGCCGGTAGCGTCCGGACCCATGACCACCAGCCGACCCGCGGACACCGATCAGCCGGAGCACGTCCTCGCCACCCGCGCCTTCTACGACGCGATCGCCGAGGACTACGCCGTGATGTTCCGGGACCTCCCCGCCGCCACACCGCTGGACCGGGCCCTGCTGGCCGGGTTCGCCGAGCTGGTCGGGAAGGGCGCCCGGGTGGCCGACGTGGGATGCGGTCCCGGCCGGGTGACCGGATACCTCGCCTCGCTCGGGCTGGACGTCCACGGCGTCGACCTGTCCTCGTCGATGCTGGCGATCGCCCGCCGGGAGAACCCCGGGCTGCGCTTCGAGCAGGGCTCGATGCTCGGCCTCGACCTGCCCGACGGCGCCCTCGCCGGCCTCGTCTCCTGGTACTCCACGATCCACACCCCGCCGGAGCACCTGCCCGCCGTGTACGCCGAGTTCCGCCGGGTGCTGGCGCCCGGCGGCCATCTGCTGGTGGCGTTCCAGATGGGTGACGAGCCGCGTCGGCACGAGCGGCCGTGGGGGCACCCCGTCACGCTCGACTTCCGCCGGATGAGACCGGAGCGGATCGCGGAGCTGATGGAGGCGGCCGGCTTCGCCCTCGTGCAGCGGACCGTCCGGGAGGCCGACACCCGGCAGGGCGAGCCCACCCCGCAGGCCTTCCTGATCGCCCGCGCGCCGGGCGGACCCGCCTCCTGACCGTCACCTCGCGTACAGCGCCTCCACGTCGTCCGCGAAGTCCCGCAGGATCTCCTCGCGCCGCAGCTTCATCGAGGGCGTCAGATGGCCGGCTTCCTCGGTGAAGTCCTCCGGCAGGACCGCGAAGCGCCGGATGGACTCCGGGCGGGACAGCATCTTGTTGGCCTCGTCGACGGCGCGCTGGAGAATCGCCAGCAGCTCCTCGTCGTCGACGAGGAGCCGCGCCGGGACCGGGTGCTTGCCGTTCATGCGGCGCCAGTGGGTGACGCCGTCGAGGTCGAGGGTGATCAGGGCGGACACGTAGGGGCGGTCGTCGCCGAGGATCATGACCTGGGAGATCAGGGGGTGGGAGCGGAGCCAGTTCTCCAGCGGTGCCGGGGCGACGCTCTTGCCGCCCGCGGTGATGATCAGCTCCTTCTTGCGGCCGGTGATGGTCAGGTAGCCCTCGTCGTCCAGCTCGCCCAGGTCGCCCGTCGCGAACCAGCCGTCCCGGGTGGCCGGCACGACTCCGCCCGCCTGCGGGTCCCAGTAGCCGCGCAGCACGTGTTCGCCCGTCACCAGGACCTCGCCGTCCGCCGCGATGCGGATCCTCGTGCCGGGCAGCGGCCAGCCCACCGTGCCCAGCCGGGGCTGGAGCGGGGGCGTCACGGTCGAGGCGCCGGTGGTCTCGGTGAGTCCGTAGCCCTCGAAGATCTCGATGCCGGCGCCGGCGAAGAAGGCGGCGAGGCTGCGGCCCAGCGGGGAGCCGCCGCAGATGGCGTAGCGGACCTTGCCGCCCATGGCGTTGCGGATCTTCCGGTAGACCAGCGGGTCGTAGAAGGCGCGGGCCGTCCTCAGGGAGCGGGAGGGGCCGCCTCCGGTGCCGGTCTGGCGGGCCTCCAGGGCCTCGCCGTAGCGGCGGGCCACCGCCGCCGCGCGGTCGAAGGTGGACTGCCGGCCGCCCGACTCTGCCTTGGCGCGGGCGCTGTTGAAGACCTTCTCCAGCATGTACGGGATGGTGAGCAGGCAGGTGGGGCGGAAGCTCGCCAGGTCCGGCAGCAGGTCCTCGGCGGCGAGGCTGGGCGCGTGTCCGAGGCGCACCCGGGCCCGTACGCAGGCGATGGCGACCATCCGGCCGAACACGTGGGACATGGGCAGGAACAGCAGCACCGAGGCCTCGTCGTCCGTCCGGTCGCGGAAGACGGGGTAGAGCAGCTCGACGGCGTTGTCGACCTCGGCGAAGAAGTTGCCGTGGGTGAGGGCGCAGCCCTTGGGGCGGCCGGTGGTGCCGGAGGTGTAGACGAGGGTGGCGAGGGTGTCGGGGCCGAGCATGCCCCGGCGCACCTCGACCTCGTGGTCGGGTATGTGGCTGCCGGCGTCCGCGAGGGCGTCGACGTGGCCCTTCTCCATGACCCACACGTGCCGCAGGTCGGGCAGGTGCGGGAGTTCCGGGCCGAGCGCGGCGGCCTGGGCGGAGGTCTCGGTGATCACGGCGACGGCGCCGGAGTCCTGCAGGATCCAGCGGGCCTGGTAGGCGGACGACGTGGGGTAGACGGGCACGGTGACGAGGCCGGCGGCCCACGCGGCGAAGTCGAGGACCGTCCACTCGTAGACGGTGCGGGCCATGACGGCGATGCGGTCGCCCGGCATCAGGCCTTCGGCGACGAGTCCCTTCGCGGCGGCGAGGACCTCGGCGGCGAAGCCTTCCGCCGTGACGTCGCGCCAGGAGCCGTCGGCCGTCTTGCGGCTGAGGACGACGTCCCCGGGTGCCGCGCTCGCGTTGTCGAAGGGCAGGTCGGCGAGGGACCCGTGCCGCACCGGCTGCGCGAACGGCGGTACGGACGCCTCCCGGACGGCCCCGTCCAGCCGCCGGGTGGCCGGCCTGACCAGGACGGGCGCCCCGTGGACGTCGTCGTCGAGAGCGGTGGCGTGGTGCGGGGTGGACACGGGCGGCTCCTGGGGCGTGCAGGCGAACTGCGGGGCCACGGCGTGCCTCGCACGCCGAGGCGCTCACCGGTGGTGTCCGCGGCTCGGCCGCCACCGGTCGGTGCGGGGATCGTACGGCCCTGGCGTGAGGGGTACGTGCGGGTCCGGCAAGGGTCCGGGATCAAGCGTGTGCAGTGTCGGGGGTTACGTGAGGGTCACTCAGGTATGCCCCCTGCGGGCCGGAGCGGGGTTACGTGACGGTCTCAGGCATGCCCCCTACGGGCCGGAGCAGGGTTACGTGACGGTCTCAGGCATGCCCCGGACAAGGCCGCGGCGATCCTGCTCAGGGCCGCTCCAGGATCGCCGTGACGCCCTGCCCGCCGGCCGCGCAGACCGAGATGAGCCCGCGGCCGGGTGCGTCCCGTTCGGCGAGGAGCGTGGCGAGGGTCGCCACGATGCGGGCGCCGGTGGCGGCGAAGGGGTGTCCGGTGGCCAGGGACGACCCGGCCACGTTCAGCCGGGACCGGTCGACGGGCGGCAGGCCGCGCTTCTCCCAGGCGGCCAGGGTGGCCAGTACCTGGGAGGCGAACGCCTCGTGCACCTCGATCAGGTCGAAGTCGTCCAGGCCCAGCCCGGCCCGCTCCAGCATGCGCGGGACCGCGTACGCCGGTGCCATCAGCAGGCCGTCCTCGCCGTCGACGACGTCGCCGCGCACGAAGTCCACTGCCGCGGTCTCGTGCGCGGTGAGGTAGGCCAGCGGTTCCAGGCCCCGCTGCTCGGCCCACTCCTCGCTCGCCAGCAGCACGACGGCGGCGCCGTCGGTGAGCGGGGTGGAGTTGCCCGCCGTCATGGTGGGCTCGGGCCCGTCGAGACCGAACACCGGCTTGAGCGTGGCGAGTTTCTCCACCGTGGAGCCGGGGCGCAGGTTCTGGTCGCGGGCCAGGCCGCGGAAGGGCACCACCAGGTCCTGGAACAGTCCGCGTTCGTACGCCGCCGCCAGCCGCTGGTGGCTGGTGGCCGCCAGCTCGTCCTGCGCCTCCCGGCCGATGCCCCAGGCGCGTGCCGTCACGGCGGCGTGCTCGCCCATGGACAGCGCGGTGCGCGGCTCGGCGTTGCGCGGGATGTCGGGGACGAGGTGGCCGGGGCGCACCTTGGCGAGCGCCTTGAGGCGGGCGCCGAGCGACTTCGCGCGGCGCGCCTCCAGCAGCACCTTGCGCAGGTCGTCGTTGACGCCGAGGGGTGCGTCGCTCGCGGTGTCGGAGCCGCCGGCGATCGCGGCCTCGGTCTGGCCGAGGGCGATCTTGTTGGCGGCGGCGATCACCGCCTGGAGTCCGGTGCCGCAGGCCTGTTGGATGTCGTAGGCGGGGGTGCGGGGGTCCAGGCGTGAGCCGAGGACCGTCTCCCGGGCGAGGTTGAAGTCACGGCTGTGCTTGAGGACCGCGCCGGCGACGAACTCGCCGACCGCGCCCGGCTGTTCGAGACCGTACCGCTCGACGAGGCCGTCCAGGGCCGTGGTGAGCATCTCCTGGTTGGAGGCGGTGGCGTAGGGCCCGTCGGAGCGGGCGAACGGGACGCGGCTGCCGCCGATGACCGCGACGCGCCGCGCGGCGGCTGGTTCCAGGGTGCTCATCTCGACCTGCTCCTCAACCGTGACATAGGCTTACCTCCGGTAACCTTACTCCAGAGTAAGCACTGAGTGAGCCCCCTCGCACGCACACCTGGGAGTCCCCGATGGCCGACCGCTATCTGAGCTTCACCGGCACCGCGCCGGGCCGCTTCCTCACGCGCCGGCTGGGACTGCCCCGGCCCGCCCCGCTGCGCCGCTGGTCGGCGGAGCGGCCGGCCCTGGACGGCGGGCTGCTCCACCTCACCGCGGGTACCTCCCGCCTCGGCCTCGCCCCCGTCCTCGCCCGCACCGGACTCCCCACGGACGAGGCCGCGGGGAAGCCCGCCGCCGTCGTCCTGGACGCCACCGGGGTGCGGACGGTCGACGACCTCGCCGAGGTGCACGCCGCCCTGCACCCCGTCGTGCGCTCGGTCGCCGAGAGCGGCCGGATCGTGGTGCTCGGCGCCCCGCTCGACCCCGCCGACCACCATCAGGCCGCCGCCCAGCAGGCGTTGGAGGGCTTCACCCGCTCGCTCGGCAAGGAGACCGGCGGCGGCAGGACCGTGAACCTGGTCCGCCTCACCCACGCGGACGCGGCCGAGTCCACCCTGCGCTTCCTGCTCTCCCCCAAGTCCGCCTACGTCAGCGGCCAGGTCGTCACCGTCGGCGACCAGGAGAGCCCCGCCGCCGAGGACGCCGACCGCCCGCTGACCGGACGCACCGCCCTGGTGACGGGCGCCGCGCGGGGCATCGGCGAGGCCGTCGCCGAGACCCTGGCCCGGGACGGCGCGGAGGTGGTCGTCCTCGACGTGCCGCAGGCCGAGCAGGACGCCCGCCGGGTGGCCGAGCGGATCGGCGGCAGCGTGCTGCTGCTCGACATGACCGCCGCCGACGCGGGCGCCCGGATCGCCGAGGCACTCCCCGGCGGACTGGACGTGCTGGTCCACAACGCGGGCATCACCCGCGACCGCAGGCTGGTCAACATGCCGAAGGACCGCTGGAGTTCGGTGCTGGACGTGAACCTCGGCAGCGTGCTGCGCACCACCGACGCGCTGCTGGAGGCCGGGGCGCTCCGGCGCGACGGCCGGATCGTCGCCACCGCCTCCATCGCGGGCATCGCCGGGAACGCCGGCCAGACCAACTACGGCGCGAGCAAGGCCGGCATCACGGGGCTGGTCCGCGCCCTCGCGCCCCGCGCGCTCGCCGAGCACGGGGTGACGGTGAACGCGGTCGCGCCCGGCTTCATCGAGACCAAGATGACGGCCGCCGTCCCCCTGTTCATCCGGGAGGCCGGGCGCCGGATGAACTCCCTGGCCCAGGGCGGTCTGCCCGTCGACGTCGCCGAGACCACCGCCTGGCTCGCCCACCCCGGGTCGGGCGCGGTCAACGGCCAGGTCGTGCGCGTCTGCGGCCAGAGCCTGCTGGGGGCGTGACCGCCATGACACCGCCCCCCTCGGACCGCGCCGAGGCCGTCCTCACCCGCCCCCCGGCCCTCACCCCGCTGCTCGCCCGCGGCGCGGTGCTGTCACCGTTCCGCCGCCCGAGCCCGGCCGCCGCGCACCCGCGCACCCGGCTGGTGCTCCCCGGCCTGCGCGCCGACCCCGCCCGGCTCACCGCGTACGAGAGGGTGTGCGGCTTCCCGGACGGCCCGGGCACACTGCCGGTGACGTATCCGCACGTGCTGGGCTTCCCGCTCGCCATGCGGCTGATGAGCGCCCGGGACTTCCCGCTCCCGCTGCTCGGGCTCGTCCACACGTCGATCGACGTCACCCGGCACCGCGCGACGCCGTCCGCCGACGCCTACGACCTGAGCGTGCACGTCGACGGGCTGGTCCCGCACCGGCGCGGCACCGAGGCCGCCGTGGTCACGGAGCTGCGGGCGGACGGGGAGGTCGTGTGGGAGTCACGCAGCACCTACCTGGCCCGGCACCGGACCACGGCCACGCCCCCGAAGGACCCCGCGGGGACACGGGACGACGCCGAAGCGCTCCCCGCCGTCGCGGAGTGGCAGCTCGCCGGGGACCTGGGCCGCCGCTACGGCGCCGCGTCCGGTGACCGCAACCCGATCCACCTGCACCCGCTCACCGCGCGCCTCTTCGGCTTCCCCCGCGCCATCGCCCACGGCATGTGGACCGTCGCCCGCTGTCTCGCCACGCACGGCACCCCGGACGCGGCGACCGTACGGGCGGACTTCCGCGCCCCGGTACTGCTGCCCGGCACGGTGACCTACGCGGCGCACGGCGGGCGGTTCGCCCTGCGCGGGGGCCGCGGCCGGGTTCACCTCACCGGTGAGGTCAGCCCGCTCTGAGGCCCGGGAGCGTCCGCGTCTCCAATGCCCCCGGGGTCCCCGGTGGCGTCGGGCGGCGACCAGTGCCGCCCGGCCATCAGGTCGCCCAGGCCGGCCCACGCGAAGTTCATCAGCGTGGTCGCCGCCTGCCGGGCGGTGACCCCGGGGGTGACGTTGGCCCAGTCGGCCAGCGACTCGGCGGCCCCGACCAGCGCCTCGGCCAGCCCGGACACCTCGGCCTCGCGCAGGTCCGGGTCCCGGTGGGCCTCCCGCGCGGCGGCCAGGATGAGCTGCGTCACGAACGCGACGATCTCCGCGCGCATCGCCGCGACCTCGGCGGCGAACACCTCGCCGTGCGTGCGCGCCTGGAGGTGCAGCACCGCCCAGCCGTCGGGGTGCCGCGCGGTGTGCGTGAAGAACGCGGTCAGGCCCGACCAGAGCTGCCGGTCGGCCGGCAGCTCGGGCCGGGCCCCGGCGCGGACCGCCTCGGTCAGCGCCCTGGCCTCACGGCGGATGCACGCGGTAAACAGGTCCTCCTTGGAATTGAGGTACAGGTACACCAACGGCTTGGACACGCCCGCCAGTTCGGCGATCTCGTCCATCGACGCGGCCATGTACCCCCGGTGACCGAAGGTCCGTACGGCTGCGTCCAGCATCTGCTGTTCACGGACCGCACGCGGCATCCGCTTCGTCTTCACGGCACCCATGGGACACAGCGTACGGTCCGCCGCTACCGCGGGTCGTGGCCGCCGTCCTCCGCCGGACGGAGCGCGCCGCCGGTCACCGGCAGCTCGCCCGCCGTCAGCCGCGGCAGCAGCTGCGCGGTGAACAGCGTGGACAACGCCGAGGTGTCGGTGCCGCCGTCGGTGCGCACCACGACCGGACGCGGGGCCTTGCCGGCCAGTCCGGCGCCCACTTCGAGCCGCCTGCGGGCCAGTTCGTACTGGAGCACCGCCCGGTTGTCGCGGTAGGCCTTGGCGAGGGCCTGCTGGGCGCGGGCCTCGTTCTCGGCGGCGATGAGACCGCTGCGGCCCCGCGTCTCGATCTCGAAGCGCACCCGCTGGGCCTCGGTCTCCTGCCGCTCCAGCAGCTGGGCGACCTCCTCACGGGCCCGGTTCAGCGCGGCCCGCACCTCGACGATCCGGGCGTCGCGGATCTTCTTGGCCCGCTCGATGTCCATGCCCAGGCTGTCGATGCGGCGCTTGCGGATCAGGCCCCACTCCTGCTCGTAGGCGGTGCTCTCCTTGGCGACCTGCTCCCGGGTGGCCAGGTGCTGCTGGTACTGCGCCGGCAGCTGCACGTCGGGGATGTTGCAGCCGGTGATGCGCACGCCGTAGCGGGACAGCTGGTGGTTCAGCAGGTCCTGCATGTCGGCGACGTCGGAGCCGCGCAGGTCGTAGGCGCGCTCGGTACGCACCCGGCGGGCCCGCTGCCGGATCGCGTCCTGCACGGCGCTGGACAGCACCAGGTCGAAGTTGCCCGCGCCGATCGTCCGGACGAACAGCACCGCGTCGGTGATGCGGAACTTCAGGAAGAACTCGATCGAGCGCAGCGGCACGTTCTCCTGCGTGGGGCAGGCCATGACGGGCGCCGAGTACGGGATCTCGGTGGCCGTGTCGACGACGAAGTCGACCCGCGACCAGGGGTGCCACAGGTAGTGCCGGCCCGCGTCCAGGGTGCGCACGACGGCGCCGTACCGGGTGAGCACGCCGTTGGTGCCCTGCTCGATCTCGACGATCGAGGAGCGCCACCACCACAGCCCGCCGGCCACCAGCAGCAGGACACCGACGGTGTAGGAGAACGTGGCCAGGGCGCCTGCGGCCATGCCACCGAGCCCGTCGGAGCCGGACTCCTTCAGGGTGAGCGTCACGCCGGACAGCAGGGCGTAGGCGCCGGCCCAGAGCGGCAGCATCCACCACAGCCTGCGGCGGTGCTTGGGAATGATGACCGGCAGCAGGGTGCCGGCCTCGCCGCCGCGCAGCAGGCGGGCGATGTCACCCCAGGGCGCGACGGCCTCGGAGATGACCGAACGACGGTGAAGGCGGGCGGCACTCACGGCTGGACCTCCTCGGCGGACCCGGACACATCGGCTGCTTCGGCGCCCTCGGGGGCAGCGCTCGTCACGCCCGCCTCCGGCACCTCGGGCACCGTCGGCCGCTCGGCCGCCAGCAGCGCGCCGATCTCCTCCTCGCGGGCGGCGATCCGCGCGGACACCTCCGCCAGCCGTTCCCGTACGGCGGCCATCTCGCCCTCGCCGAACAGTTCCCCGCCGCGCTCGCCGACCAGCTCGCGCGCCAGCTCGAGGAAGTCGATCCCGGCGGCCCCGGTGCCGTCGGCGCCGCCGATGCGCACCAGGCGCGGCAGGTGGTCGGCGACCTGCTCCAGGGTGTCGAGCACCTGCTGCTGATAGCGGTACTCGAGGATCTCGGGCGCCTCCGCGGCGGTCACCGCGCGGATGTCGAGGGCCTGCGCCTCCAGCAGGGCCGCGTTGGCCTTGGCCTCCGACTCGGCCTGCACGTAGCGCTGGCGCGCCAGCGCCTCGGCGCGGTTGGTCTCACGCTCCACGGCGGTGTCCATCTGCGCCTGGTACTGGGCGATGTCGGCCTGGATCGCGGACAGCGTCTCCTGGCTGGACGCGAGCTCGCGGTTCAGGTCGCCCTCGTCCTGCTCCTTGCGCAGCTGGAGCGCGTACTCGTGGGTGTACGCCTCCTTGGCCATGCGGACCATCTCGGGCGCGGCCAGGTCCATCCGGTAGCGGCGGTCGGCGGGCTCGGCGTGCGTGATGTTCGCGTTGGTCAGCTCCACCGCGGGACGGAACTGCTGGTTGAGCTGTTCCAGCAGCCGGCCGCTGTCCTCGCCGACCATGTCGTAGATGCCGGCCGCCTCCTGCTCGTAGATCAGGCTGCGGATGGTCTCGCTGACCGCGTTGCCGAGCTTCTCCTCGAAGCCGCGCACCGCGCCGAGCGTGTAGACGAACTCCACCGGGTCGCTGATCCGGAACTGGATGAACAGGTCGATGGACGCCTTCACGCCGCCCTTGGTGGGGGCCTCCCGCACGGGTGCGTTGAACGGGTACTCGCGGGTGGTGTTGACGATGTACGACACCCGCTTCCAGGGGCTGAGCAGGGTCACCCGGCCGGGGCCGACGACCTTCTCCAGCTTGCCGAACCGGGTGATCATCGCCTGGCAGCCGTCCGGCACCATGACCAGGCCCTGCCGCCACCACACGAAGGCGACGGCGGCCACCGCGATCACCCAGTAGTGCAGCCCGAACACCGGCTGGGTCACGCTCCAGCCGCCGGCCGCCGAGGAGACCGACGTGCCCACGATCCCGATCACCAGCAGCGACAGCACCGGCAGCATGGACATCAGGGAGCGGCCCTTGGGCATCACCATCGGGTAGATGGCGTGCACGGTCTCGCCGTCCTCCCGCAGCTGCTCGCTGCGGCTCAGCGCCTCGCCGGCCTCGTCCAGCGACACGGTCTTCTGCCGCATCACCGTGTCGACGGAGCTGCCGTCCTGCTCCCGGGCGGCCGGGAAGTCGGCCGGATCCATGCCGTCGCCCTGGGCGGGCCACTCCTCGTGCTCGTCCCCGCTGTCCTGGCGCGAAGCGCTCTGTGACGTGCCGCCGCCGGTGCGGCGGCGCAGTTCGTCACGGGCCGCGGCGCGCGGATCCGCGCCGCCGACGACCGACTGAGCGACGTTGCGTAGGCTTTGCGCCCGCGTACGTGCCACGGGGTCCCCCTTCGCCTGTGGTGCTGTTCCCGCGGTTCGCTGCGGGAAATGTGTGTGGTCCTGCGATCACACACCACCACGGCGCCCCGCGTAAGGGGCGCTCCCCAGCAACGGTCACCACGCACTCGTTGCCGGAAAGCGCCCCCTGCACGCCGGTGCGGGACGGTCAGGCCGCCGCGGGGACCCGCCGGGGCTCCTCGTCGGCAGGGATCTCGTCGACCGCGGAGGCGTGGACCGACTCGTACGCGTCACGGTCGAGCAGGCCCTCGCGGGCGGAGACGACGACCGGGATCAGGGCCTGGCCGGCGACGTTCGTCGCGGTGCGGATCATGTCCAGGATCGGGTCGATGGCGAGCAGCAGGCCCACGCCCTCCATCGGCAGACCGAGGGTGGACAGGGTGAGGGTCAGCATGACGGTGGCGCCGGTGAGGCCGGCCGTGGCGGCGGAGCCCACCACCGAGACGAACGCGATCAGCAGGTAATCGCCCACGCCCAGCGGCACGTCGAAGATCTGCGCGACGAAGATCGCGGCGATGGCCGGGTAGATGGCGGCGCAGCCGTCCATCTTCGTGGTGGCACCGAACGGCACGGCGAAGGAGGCGTACTCCTTGGGCACGCCCAGGCGCTCGGTGACCTTCTGCGTCAGCGGCATGGTGCCGACCGAGGAGCGGGAGACGAACGCGAGCTGGATCGCGGGCCAGGCGCCCTTGGAGAACTGCACCGGGTTGACCTTGGCGGCGGTCGCCAGCAGCGCCGGGTAGACGCCGAAGAGGACGATCAGGCAGCCGACGTAGATGTCGGCGGTGAAGGTGGCGTACTTGCCGATCAGGTCCCAGCCGTAGGTGGCGATGGCGTTGCCGATGAGTCCGACGGTGCCGAGCGGGGCGAGGCGGATGACCCACCACAGCGCCTTCTGCAGCAGCTCCAGGACGGACTCGCTCAGGGTGAGGATGGGCTGGGCCTTCTCACCGAGCTGGAGGGCGGCGATACCGGCGACGACGGCCATGAACACGATCTGCAGCACGTTCAGTTCGGTGAACGGCGTGATCACGTCGGTCGGCACGATGCCGGTGAGGAAGTCGATCCAGGAGCCGGTCTTCTCCGGAACCTTGCCGTCGGCCGGGGTGAGGCCGGTGCCCGCACCCGGGTTGGTGACCAGGCCGATGACCAGGCCGATCGCCACCGCGATCAGCGAGGTGACCATGAACCACAGGAGGGTCCGCGAGGCCAGCCGGGCCGCGTTGTTGACCTTCCGCAGGTTGGTGATGGAGACCAGGATCGCGAAGAAGACCAGCGGCGCGACGGCGAGCTTCAGCAGGCCGATGAAGGTGCCGCCGACCTTCTCCAGGGCGGTGACCAGCCAGGAGAGGTCCTGGCTGCGGGCGAGCCAGCCGAGCAGGACGCCCAGGACGAGGCCGGCGAGTATCTGGGCCCAGAAGGGCACGCGGACAGGCAGCTTTGACTGCGTGTTCGAGGACACGGACATGCTCCGGAAGGGGGGAAGGCGTGGGGAGGTGTCGGGACTCGGGTGGGGGGGCGGAACGTCAGGGACGACAGTTCGCGGCGGTGACCCGGCAGAGGTCCACGTGCAGGCGTGCCACGAGCGGAACACTCCGGGGCGTGGGGAACACGGCTGCTGACTTCACCAGAAGACCGTAACACCTGAACTTTGAGGTGCTCAAAGCCTTGCTTTGGAAGGCGTGAGGGCACAGACACGCACATAACGCAAAGCGCCCCGGGTTCCCGTCGATGCGGGAGCCCGGGGCGCCGACGATGCGGTGCGCGGGTGTGAGGGACGTTACGAGGTCTGTGCCTGACCCTGGGCGCGGGCCGTGTCGTCGGCCGCGTCCTCCTGGGTGCGGTTGGCGTCCAGGTTGGCCTTGGCGCGCTCCACCCGCCGCACGATCCGCTCGGAGGCCCGGTCCCGCTCCTTGCGGAGCACGACGAAGCTGATCGGGGCGGAGATCAGCAGCGCGAGCAGCACGACCCACAGGCCGTTGGAGTCGCCGAGACCGCGCGGCGCGACACCGGAGTAGACAAGGCCCCAGGCGACCAGGAGGCAGCCCGCGAAGACCCCGAGGCGCATCAGCGTGTAGCGGAGCATCTCATCCACTCTTCCGTGCGTACGGTCAGAAACGTCCCCGAGGGGACGACGTCCAGTGAAGCACGTCCGGCGGCCGATCTTTCGGCGGGGTACGGCGTCGTGGCGGATCCGTACGGGGCTCAGGTCAGCGGCAGCAGCATGATCACGTCGTCCCGGTCGTCGCCGGGCGCCACGCGGATCGCGCCCGGGACCCTGCCGACCTCCTTGTATCCGCAGGAGGCGTAGAAGCGCTCCAGGCCGAGGCCGCCGCGGCAGGCGAGGCGGATCGCCTCCACCCCGTCTTGGGTGCGGGCGGACCGCTCGGCGGCGGCGAGCAGGTCGCGGCCGTACCCCTTGCCCTGGTGACGGGGGTGGACCATCACCGTGTACAGCCAGATCCAGTGGGTCATCAGGGGGTGGGTGTTGCGGGTGAGGAACGCCGTGGCGGCGACCTCGCCCTCCTCGTCGTGCCCCACGAGCAGCCGGGAGCGGCCCTCCGCCATGTCGGCGAACTGCCGCAGCAGGGCGGGGCGTATGTCCTCCCGCGTCACCGGCGGTACGAAGCCGACGGCGCCGCCCGCGTCGGTGACGTCGGCCCAGAGGTCGAGGATGCCGTCGCGGAGTGGGGGTGTGACCTCGGGGTCCAGGGTAAAAGTAAGGGGCATGAAGCGAGTCTAACTATTACTCCAGCGCCCGCGCAGCCACTTCCAGGTCGGAGACAAGCCCCTGGTACGCGCCGTCGCGGTCGTCGGCGCGCAGCATGGCCGAGGGGTGCACGGTGGGGACCAGGCGCCGCCGGTGGCCGTGGATCTCCTCCTCCAGCACCGTGCCGCGCACGTGTGTGACCGGAACGAGGAGCCGAGCAGTGCCTTTCCGGCGGTCGCGCCGAGGACGACGATCAGCTCGGGCTCGACGACCCTGAGTTCGGCGGCGAGCCAGGGGGCGCAGGCGGCGGACTCGCGGAGGGTCGGCGCCTTGTGGATACGGCGCTTACGAGGCTCGGCCTGGGTGAACTTGAAGTGCTTCACGGCGTTGGTGACGTAGGCGTCGGCGGGGTCCAGGCCGGCGTCGGCGAGGGCACGGTCGAGCAGGTGCCCTGCGGGGCCGACGAAGGGGGTGCCGCGGCGGTCCTCCTGGTCGCCGGGCTGCTCCCCGACGAGCATGAGGCGGGCGGTGGCCTTGCCGGTGCCGAAGACCGTTTGTGTGGCGTCGCGGTGGAGGGGGCAGCCTCGGCAGGTGGCGGCGGCCTTCCTCAGTGCGGGGAGTCCGCCACGGGCGGGCAGGAAGGGGGCGGCTGTGTAGGCGTCCTCGGTCACCATGCGGAGCGGGTACCCCGCGGGGGGCGGCGGCACCATCGCCGGGTGCGGCCCGGCAGCCGTTCGCGCAGTTCCCCGCGCCCCTGAGGGGGATGGGGGTTCTCAACCATGCCGGGTGCGGGTGGGCATGGGTTGCTCGCGCCGTTCCCCGCGCCCCTAGGGGGTGGGGGCCTCGGACGGCATGCCGGGTGCGGGTAGGCGTCGGTTGCTCGCGCCGTTCCCCGCGCCCCTAGGGGGTGGGGGCCTCGGACGGCATGCCGGGTGCGGGTGGGCATGGGTTGCTCGCGCCGTTCCCCGCGCCCCTAGGGGGTGGGGGCCTCGGACGGCATGCCGGGTGCGGGTGGGCGTCGGTTGCTCGCGCCGTTCCCCGCGCCCCTGGGGGGTTGGCTGTGGAGCGAGGGGCGGCGGCGCACACCTAGGGGCGCGGGGAACTGCGCGACCGGCCCACCACCCCTCCGCGGACGGCGTCGGACCAGAGCCCCCCACCCCCGGAGCGACCTTCAGACCCGCATCGGCTGAGGCGACTCCCGGCGCGCCGGATCCGGCCCGTCGTACTCACGGATGATCTCGTACCGCGTGTTCCGCTCCACGGGCCGGAAGCCCGCGTCCCGGATCAGATCCAGCAGATCCTCACGCGTCAGCTTGTTCGGCGTGCCGAAGTTGTCCGCGTCATGGGTGATCTTGTACTCGACGACCGACCCGTCCATGTCGTCCGCCCCGTGCTGCAGCGCCAGCTGCGCCGTCTGCACGCCGTGCATCACCCAGAACACCTTGACGTGCGGCACGTTGTCGAACAGCAGCCGCGACACGGCGAACGTCTTCAGCGCCTCCGCCCCCGTCGCCATCTGCGTCCGCGCCTGCAGCCGGTTGCGGATCTTGCCGTCCTTCATGTCCACGAAGTCGTGCTGGTACCGCAGCGGGATGAACACCTGGAAGCCGCCGGTCTCGTCCTGCAGCTCACGCAGCCGCAGCACGTGGTCGACCCGGTGCCGGGGCTCCTCGATGTGGCCGTACAGCATGGTGCTCGGGGTCTTCAGACCCTTCTCGTGCGCCAGCCGGTGGATGCGGGACCAGTCCTCCCAGTGGGTCCTGTGGTCCACGATGTGCTGCCGGACCTCCCAGTCGAAGATCTCCGCGCCACCACCCGTAAGGGATTCGAGCCCCGCGTCGATGAGTTCGTCGAGGATCTCGCTCGCGCTCAGCCCCGAGATCGTCTCGAAGTGGTGGATCTCGGTGGCGGTGAACGCCTTCAGCGAGACCTCCGGCAGCGCCGCCTTCAGCTCCCGCAGCGACCGCGGGTAGTAGCGCCACGGCAGGTTCGGGTGCAGCCCGTTGACGATGTGCAGCTCGGTGAGGTTCTCCGACCGCATCTCCTCGGCGAGCTTCACCGCCTCCTCGATGCGCATCGTGTACGCGTCCTTCTCCCCCGGCTTGCGCTGGAAGGAGCAGTACGCGCACGACGCCGTGCACACGTTCGTCATGTTGAGGTGGCGGTTGACGTTGAAGTGCACGACGTCGCCGTTCTTCCGCGTCCGCACCTCGTGCGCCAGCCCGCCGAGCCAGGCCAGGTCGTCCGACTCGTAGAGCGCGATGCCGTCCTCGCGGGTCAGCCGCTCACCGGAGCGGACCTTCTCCTCCAGCTCGCGCTTGAGCCCGACGTCCATGCCGTTACCTCTTTCCCAGAAGACAGACCCGCACCACCGTACGCCCCGGTCAGTCGACCTCCTCGGGCAGCTCACCGACGCGGTTCTCCCACTTGGTGGAGAGCACGATGGTGGTGCGGGTGCGGGAGACGCCCTTGGTGCCGGACAGCCGGCGGATGATCCGCTCCAGGCCGTCCACGTCGGTGGCGCGCACCTTGAGCATGAACGAGTCGTCGCCGGCGATGAACCAGCAGTCCTCGATCTCCTGCAGGTCCTTCAGCCGCTGCGCCACGTCCTCGTGGTCGGCGGCGTCGGACAGCGAGATGCCGATGAGGGCGGTCACCCCGAGGCCGAGCGAGGGGGCGTCCACCGTGGCGCGGTAGCCGGTGATGACGCCGGCCGCCTCCAGCCGGTTGATGCGGTCGGTGACGCTGGGTCCCGACAGACCGACGAGGCGCCCCAGCTCCGCGTAGGAGGCCCGGCCGTTCTCCCGCAGGGCCTGGATGAGCTGCCTGTCCACCGCGTCCATCGAATCGATGCCTTCCACTGAAGAGGTACGAAGTTTCCGAGAGGTGGTGCCGTGTGGTGCCGTCGCGGCCGGCGGGCGTGCCGGGCCGCGGTCGGGCGGGTCAGTCGTCCGCGCGGGTTCCGCCGCCGAGTTCGCCCTTCCAGCGGCGGTACAGGGTGTGAGGGACGCCCGCCGCGTCGAGTACGCGTCCGGCGACGAAGTCCACCAGGTCCTGGATGTGCGTCGCGCCCGCGTAGAAGGCCGGTGAGGCGGGCAGTACGGTCGCGCCCGCGTCGTCCAGCGTCACCAGGTGCCGCAGCGTCTGGCCGTTCAGCGGGGTCTCCCGTACGGCCACGACCAGCGGGCGCCCCTCCTTGAGGGTCACGCTCGCCGCCCGCTGCAGCAGGTCCTTGGACAGCCCGAGCGCCACCCCGGCGACGCTCGCCGTGGAGGCGGGCACGATCAGCATGCCCTTGCTCGGATACGACCCCGAGGACGGCCCGGCCGCGAGGTCGCCGGCGGCCCAGTACCGTACGCCGTCGAGGTCGACGGAGAAGGTGTCCGGCTTGCCGTCCGCCCCCCGGGAGAGCCATTCCCGCAGGTCGTCGCGCCAATGGGCGTCCCGGAAGGCGATCTTGGTCTCGTCCAGCAGGGTGAGCCGGGAGGCCCGGCTGACGACGAGGTCGACGCTCTCCCCCGCGGCGAGCAGCCCCCGCAGCACCGCGGCGGCGTAGGGAGTGCCGGAGGCGCCCGAGACCCCTACGATCCAAGGCGTACGCCGCGTCTCTCCTGGCTTGGCTGGGTTCACGGGACCGAGCCTATCCAAAGTCGCAGGGCGGGAACCGGGCCAGGGTGCCCGGGCGTTCTCTCTCACAACGGCCCGGCGACGGGGGGTGGACGATGACGGACACGCGTCCTGCGTGGTCACGGGGCGAGCGGGTGCGGGCCGCCGCCGTGCTGATGGCCGGCTGGGTGGCGCTGCTGTGGGTGCTCGAGGTCGTCGACGTCGCCACCGGGCACGCGCTGGACGGCTACGGCGTCGTGCCGCGCACCCCGTCCGAGCTGGTGGACGTGGTCCCGTCGGCGTTCATCCACTTCGGCTTCTCCCATGTGGCGGCGAACAGCGTGCCGCTGCTGGTGCTGGGCTTCCTCGCCGCGCTCGGCGGGATACGCCGGTTCCTCGCCGTGTGCGCGCTGATCGTCGTCGCGGACGGCCTGGGCGTATGGCTGATATCCCCGGAGGGCACCAACACCGCGGGCGCGTCCGGCCTGATCTTCGGCCTGTTCGGCTATCTGCTGGTCAGCGGCTTCGTCGAGCGGCGCCCGCTGGGCATCGCGGCCGGCGTCCTGGTGGCGGCGGTCTGGGGCGGCTCGATCCTCGCGGGCCTCGCGCCCACCCAGTCCGGCGTCAGCTGGCAGGGCCACCTGATCGGCCTGGCCGCGGGCGTCGCAGCGGCCTTCCTCCTCCGCCGCCGCCCCTCCAAGCCCCTCGAACCGGCCCTTTAGAGCGCGCTCGCCGCGGCGCCTACCCGTCATGTCCAACGGCTGCGCGAGGGCTCTTGGTTCCGGATCCGCGTGTGACGTTTCGCCCAGCCCGCCGGGCTGTCGCGGCGCCCTGTGACGGCCCCATACTCCGGGACCTGACGGGTCGGCGGACAAGGGGGCACGGTGAGCGCAGCGGCGGCAGCGGCAGGGACGTCGCCCGCGCCCACGACGCGACACCGGCTCAGGTACGGATCGCCTGGACCCTGCACCGCGGACCGCACGTGCTGGCCATCCCCGGTACGGCGAATGCGGCGCACCTGGCGGAGAACGTCGCCGCCGGAGGCCTGCGTCTGACCGACGGCGAGCTGGCCCTCCTGAACGGACCAGCGCTGTAGACCGCCCGTTACACCGTCAGCCCGCGCACCAGCAGATCCAGCAGCGCGCACACGAACAGGGCGATGCCGATGAAGCCGTTGACGCTGAAGAACGCGCGGTTGAGGCGGGTCAGGTCGTGCGGGCGGACGATGGTGTGCTCGTAGACGAAGGCGCCGGCCACGATCAGCAGGCCGAGCCAGAAGAAGGCGCCGGCGTCGGTGAGCACCGCGTACCAGGCGAACAGGGCCGTCGTCACGGTGTGGCAGGCGCGGGCGCCCCAGATCGCCGCGGGGATGCCGAAGCGGGCCGGGACGGACTTCACGCCGATCTCCCGGTCGGTGTCGACGTCCTGGCAGGCGTAGATGAGGTCGAAGCCGCCGATCCAGATGCCGACCGCGAGGCCGAGGACGACCGCCTCCCAGGACCAGGAGCCGGAGATCGCCAGCCAGCCGCCGACCGGGCCCATGGCCTGCGCGAGACCGAGGATGGCCTGTGGGAAGTTGGTGAACCGCTTGCCGTACGGATAGACCACCATCGGGATCACCGCGACGGGGGCGAGCGCCAGGCACAGCGGGTTGAGCAGGGCCGCCGCGCCCAGGAACACGGCGAGGGCGATCAGCGCGCCGGTCCAGGCGTGCTTGACCGACATGGCGCCGGTGACGAGTTCGCGCTGCGCGGTGCGCGGGTTACGGGCGTCGATCTCGCGGTCGATGATGCGGTTGGCGGCCATCGCGAAGGTGCGCAGGCCGACCATGGCGACGGTGACCAGCAGCAGCCGGCCCCAGTGGATGTTCTGGTCCCACTCGTACATCGCCGTGAGCGCGGCGATGTAGGCGAAGGGCAGCGCGAACACCGAGTGCTCGATCATCACCAGCCGCAGGAACGCCTTGGTGCGTCCCGGCTGCTGCGGGAGGGCGGCGGAGGCCGAGGTCACAGTCCGTACTCCTTCCAGCGGCGGTCGACCTTCGACGCCGTCTCCGGGTCGGACTCGACCATGTCGGGCCAGCCGCCGTCCCGGGTGTACCCCTCCTCGGGCCACTTCCGCGTCGCGTCGATGCCCGCCTTGCCGCCCCAGAACTGCTGGTACGACGCGTGGTCGAGATGGTCGACGGGGCCCTCGACGACCGTGAGGTCACGGGAGTAGTCGGTGTTGCCCAGCGCCCGCCAGGCCACCTCGTGCAGGTCGTGCACGTCGCAGTCGGAGTCGACGACCACGATCAGCTTGGTCAGCGACATCATGTGCGCGCCCCAGATGGCGTGCATCACCTTCTGCGCGTGCTTCGGGTACTTCTTGTCGATCGAGACGATCGCGCAGTTGTGGAAGCCGCCCGACTCGGGGAGGTGGTAGTCCACGATGTCCGGGACGATGATCTTCAGCAGCGGGAGGAAGAACCGCTCCGTGGCGCGGCCAAGCGGGCCGTCCTCCGTCGGCGGGCGGCCGACCACGATCGACTGCAGCAGCGGACGCTTCCGCATCGTCACGCAGTCGATCGTCAGCGCGGGGAAGGGCTCCTGCGGGGTGTAGAAGCCGGTGTGGTCGCCGAACGGCCCCTCGGGCAGCATCTCCCCGGGCTCCAGCCAGCCCTCGATCACGACCTCCGCCTGCGCGGGCACCTGCAGCGGGACCGTCTTGCAGTCGACCATCTCGATCCGCTTGCCCTGGAGGAACCCGGCGAACAGGTACTCGTCGATGTCGCCGGGCAGCGGGGCGGTGGAGGCGTACGTCACGGCCGGCGGGCAGCCGAAGGCGATGGCGACCGGCAGCCGTTCACCGCGCCGCGCGGCCACCTGGTAGTGGTTGCGGCTGTCCTTGTGAATCTGCCAGTGCATGCCGATGGTGCGCCTGTCGTGGCGCTGGAGGCGGTACAGCCCGAGGTTGCGGACGCCGCTCTCCGGGTCCTTGGTGTGGGTGAGGCCGAGGTTGAAGAAGGAGCCGCCGTCCTTGGGCCAGGTGAAGAGCGCCGGGAGCTGCTCCAGGTCCACGTCGTCGCCGGTGAGGACGACCTCGTGCACGGGCGCGTCGGACGACTTCACCTTCTTCGGCGGCACGTGCGTCATCGCGCCGAGCTTCCCGAACGCCTCGCGCACCCCGACGAAGCCGTGCGGCAGCTCGGGCTTGAGCAGCCCGCCGATCTTCTCCCCGATCTCCGCGTACGACTTCAGTCCGAGCGCCTTCAGCAGCCGGCGGTCGGTGCCGTAGACGTTCATGGCGAGGGGCATCGAGGAGCCGCGCACGTTCTCGAAGAGCAGGGCGGGACCGCCGGCCTTGTTCACCCGGTCGACGATCTCACCGACCTCCAGATGCGGGTCGACCTCGGCCTTGATGCGCTTGAGGTCACCCTCGCGCTCCAGCGCCCTGAGCAGGGAGCGAAGATCGTCGTAAGCCATGGGGTCCAGTATCCCCGAGCGGCTACGCTGGACTCGTACCGCCCACCGCTTTCGCTGGAGAGGCCCCATGCTTCGGGTGCTGATGTTCCTCGTGCCACTGGCCCTGAGCGTCTACGCGTTCATCGACTGCATCAGCACGAAGGACGAGGACATCCGTCACATGCCCAAGCCGCTGTGGGCGATCCTCGTGCTGTTGTTCCCGCTGGTCGGGTCGATCTCCTGGCTCATCGCCGGCAAGAAGCGGCAGCCCGCCGGCGCGGGCGGTTCCGCCTGGGGCGGGAGCGGCGGCCGCCGTCAGTGGGTCGCCCCGGACGACAACCCGGACTTCCTGAAGTCCCTCGACGAGGACAAGAAGGGGGACCGCGAACGGGACCCGGACGAAGACCCCAGGACCGACTGACGCTGCCGGGCCCCGGAAGGATCCGGGCACGTCGACTGCCGGTTCCGGCCCCTGCACCGGGCGTACACCCCCCGCCACACTGAGCCACGACGTGGTGGACGGCGTGCAGGGGGCGGCGATGCGGCGCAGGCCGATTTTCCGGTGGGTCGTGGCCGCGGGACTGCTGTTGGTCGTCCTCGGGTTCGTGGTCTGGGAGACCGGCCCGGAGTACCCGGAGCTGGAACAGGTGGAGTTCACCGTTCTGGAGGAGGAGCCCGACGGCACCTGCGCGGTCCGGTGGACCGACCCCTACGGCGCGGGGCAGCGCACGGGGCCGTACCAATGCGACCCCGACCGGGATCCTCTGCTGAAGGGCACCTCCGAGTCCGACGGGGGCTCCCTGGGCTGGGACACCGGTTTCGTGGTGGCCGAGGGCGACCTCAAGGGCGAGCTGTACGTCCCGGACATGGATGCGGCCGCCGACCGGGCGGTGGAGGTCTCCGACGCGCTGACGGTGGCCGGACTGCTGGTCACGTTCGCCGGCCTCGTCTGCGGCGGCGTCCGGACCCTGATCAGGCTCGTCGGACCGACCGGATCGGCCCCGCTCACCGTCCGGCGGGCCGAGCGCCTGCGCGAGGCGGCCCACGCGGTGGTCCGTGACCACGAGCGCGCGGTGCGCGCGGTACGGGACGCGTGGTGGCCGCTGCACGACACGCGCGTACGGGAGGAACTGGCAGCGGTCCCGGCCGGCAGGCTGCGGTGGGCCTCCGTCCCCCTCCTGCCGGTGGCGGAGCTGCAACGGCACGGCATCCGCACGGTGCGGGACGTGCTGGACGCAGGGGCGTGGGGCCTCGCGGAGACGGCGGGGCTCGGGCCGCGCACGGCGCAGAGAGTGTGGTCGGCAGCTCGGCGCCGGGCCGACGACGTGGCCGAGGACATCTGGGTGCGGCTGGACGCCGACCTGACCGGACCGGACGCGGAACGCCTGCTGACCGCGCTGCGCGTCCTGGTGCAGGCCGGCCCCGAGGCGCGGAGCGCGGTGGAGGAGGCCGGACGGCTCACCGCCGAACTCGACCGGCATCTGCTCACCGCCCTGCCCGCCGCGGGCCGGCGGCTCCGGCTCGGCACGGACCGCCACGGACGCGCGGAGGCGCGGGCGGCCGTCAGCCGGCTGCGGGACATGCTGGCCGAGGCCGAACGCGCGGGACTGCGGCAGTGGTTCGCCCAGACCTCGGTGGATCTGCTGCGCGGCGCGGACGCCGATCCGCTGGCGCTGTCCGCACGGGTGGACCTCGCGTCCCGGCCTG
Organism: Streptomyces sp. NPDC085937; assembly: GCF_044540535.1. Classification (NCBI taxonomy): domain Bacteria; kingdom Bacillati; phylum Actinomycetota; class Actinomycetes; order Kitasatosporales; family Streptomycetaceae; genus Streptomyces; species Streptomyces sp. NPDC085937. The sequence goes on from NZ_JBITSH010000013.1 coordinate 101,945, forward strand.
ACGCCTACCGGGAGGAGCTGTGGCACATCGTGCGGACGAGTCCGGCGCGGAGCGCGGCGCTCACCCGGTGAACGGGTTCACGCCCGCGTCCGGTTCCGGGCGACCGAGCCGCCACTGCTGGGCCGTCCCCCTTCGGCCACTGACGGGACGCCACGTCTTACGCGCCGCAGCACCATGTGGCCGCGTGCGTACGTATGGTGAGGCTCCATCAGCCGAACGAAAGGCCCGGACATCGTGGAGAGGCAGCTCGACCGCGCCTGGCTGGCCACGGCGCTGGAGGAGGCGCGGGCCGGTCTCGCCGGGGGAGGCGTGCCGATCGGGGCCGCGTTGTACGGCGCGGACGGGACGCTGCTCGGGCGGGGGCACAACCGGCGGGTGCAGGACGGCGATCCGTCGGCGCACGCGGAGACGGCGGCCTTCCGGGCGGCGGGACGGCAGCGGTCGTACCGGGGGACGACGATGGTGACCACACTGTCGCCCTGCTGGTACTGCTCGGGACTGGTGCGGCAGTTCGGGATCGCGCGGGTGGTGATCGGGGAGGCCGACACCTTCCACGGCGGGCACGACTGGCTGGCGGAACACGGCGTGGAGGTCGTGGTCCTCGACGACCCGGAGTGCGTGGCGATGATGCGGGAGTTCGTCGCCCGGTACCCGGAGCTGTGGGGCGAGGACATCGGGAAGTGAACGCGGCGGAGGCCGCCCCGGGACTGTCGTCCGGGGCGGCCTCCGTGCGGTGCGGGTCGGGTCGGGTCAGAAACCGACCGCCTGGAGCGCGCCCAGGCCGACGTCGGCGTAGGAGTGCTTGCCGGAGACGAAGATGTTGACGCCGTAGTAGTTGAACAGCCAGCAGCCGAAGGCGAGCAGGGCCAGGTAGGCGGCCTTGCGGCCCTTCCAGCCGGCGGTGGCGCGGGCGTGCAGGTAGCCGGCGTAGGCGACCCAGGTGATGAAGGACCAGGTCTCCTTGGGGTCCCAGCCCCAGTAGCGGCCCCAGGCGTCCCCGGCCCAGATGGCGCCCGCGATGATCGTGAACGTCCACAGCGGGAACACGGCGGCGTTGACGCGGTAGGCGAACTTGTCCAGGGAGGCCGAGGCGGGCAGCCGCTCCAGGAAGGACGTCGCGAAGCTGCCGGGCTTGCCGCCGTTCGCCAGCTTGTTCTCGTACGAGTCCTTGAAGAGGTACATGATCGTCGTGAAGGCGCCGACGTAGAAGACCGCGCCGCACAGGATCGCCGTCGAGACGTGGATGTACAGCCAGTACGAGTGGAGCGCGGGGACCAGCTGGTCGCTCGCGGTGTACAGGACGGTGACGGCGAGACCGAGGTCGAGGAGGACCGACGTGGTCAGGAACAGGCCGAGCCAGCGGACGTTCTTCTTCAGCGCCAGCAGCAGGAGGTACACGCCCACCGCGGTCGTGGAGAAGGTGATGTTGAACTCGTACATGTTGCCCCACGGCGCCCGCTGCACGGACAGCGCGCGGGTGAGCACACCGCCGACGGAGAGCAGGAAGGCGAGCACGGTGAGGGAGATGGCGACGCGTCCGTAGAGGTCGCCCTTCTCGTCGCCGCCGTGCGCCCCGGGCCCGTCGGGCACGTCACGCGAGCCGGACGCGGCGCGCACCACGACCTTCGGCCGCTCCAGCACGGCGGTGCCGCCGCCCTGCTTGACGGTGACGGCGGGGGCCGTCGCCGCCGACGCCTTCGGGGTGAGCGCGGCCGCCGTGCGGGCGACCTTGCTGCGGCTGCCGAGGAGCCACTCGGCGATGTACGCGAAGAAAGCGAGGGTGTAGACCGCCATCGCGGAGTAGATCAGCACATTGCTGATCTCCGCGAGGTTCTCGTTGGTCGCGGCGGCGAGAGTCACTGCTGCTCAGCCCCTTCGGCAGGCACGGCTTGAGGGTCGGGGTCGGTGGACTTGGCGGGTCCGGATCCGCTGGGCGTTCCGGGGTCTTCGGAGGGTGTGGCGTCCGGCTCGGGGCCGGGCACGCCGGGGGCCAGGTCGTAGAGGATCCCGGCGAGCTCGCCGAGCTCCTCGGGCACCTTCGCGGACTCGCTGCGGCCGAGGCCCGCCATCTCGACGACGGTGACGCCGTCGTCGCCGCGCACCGCGCGCACCCATACGCGGCGGCGCTGGACGAACAGCGAGGCGGCCAGTCCGCCGATCGCGGCCACGGCGCCGCCGAGCGCCCAGCCGCCGCCCGGCTCCTGGACGACCTGGAAGCCGGCCCACTCCTTGATGTCCTTCTCCAAGGTGATCGAGCCGGCGCCGCCGGGGAGCGTCATGGTCTCGCCGGGGGTGAGCAGCTGCTTGAGCAGCTCCCCGTCGGCGTCCTTGAACTCCTTCATCTTGGTCTTGTCCATCTGGTACACGCTCTGCGGAATGCCGGAGTCGGCCTTCAGGTCGCCGTGGTAGGCGTTGAGCGCGAGCACCGGGTAGTCCAGCGCCGGGAACTGGGAGAGCATCGTGCCGCTCGCGGACCCGCCGAAGGTGGGCACGAAGAACGCCTGGAAGCCGAGCTGCTCCTTCTTGCCCTGCGGGTTGCGGTAGCCGTCGAGGACCTTGACGACGCCGTTGGAGGTGACGTTGTTGTCCAGCGGCAGCAGCGGCACGGCGTCCCGGTAGACGACCTCGCCCTTGCCGTCGCGGACGGTCACCACGGGCGCGTAACCGTGGCTGACGAGGTAGACCTTGGCGTCGCCGATCTCCAGCGGCTTGTTCACCTTGATGACGGCGCGCTTCTCGTCGCCGTCCGGCCCGTCGGTGTACGTCACCTCGGTCTCGTACGTGCGCGGGGTGCCCTTGTTGGGGCCGGTGCGCTCGTAGGTGCCGGTGAACTCCTTGACGTCGAAGCTGAACGGCACCAGGTCGTCGTTGGTGAAGAGGTTGCCGGACTTGAAGTCGTCGTACTGGGTGAGCGTGTTGGAGAAGCCGTCGCCCTCGACGACGATCTTGTTGCCCTCGGACTTGAACAGCTGGCCCCAGGCGAACGCGATCAGCATGACGATGAGCGCGAGATGGAACGCCAGGTTGCCGACCTCGCGCAGGTAGCCCTTCTCGGCGGCGACGGCGTCCCCGACGACATGGGCGCGGAAGCGGCGCTTCTTCAGCAGCGCGAGGGCGGCCTCGCGCACCTCCCCGGCGTCGGTCCCGGTGCGCCAGGTGGTGTGCGCGGGCAGCCGGGTCAGCCGGCGGGGCGCGCCCGGCGGGCGGCCGCGCAGCTGGCCGACGAACTGCCAGGTGCGCGGCACGATGCAGCCGATGAGCGAGATGAACAGCAGGATGTAGATCGCGGAGAACCACACCGAGCTGTAGACGTGGAACAGGCCGAGCTTGTCGTAGACGGGCGCGAGGATGTCGTGCCGCTCGCGGAAGTCGGCGACGCGGGTCTCGTCGACGCCGGTCTGCGGGATGAGCGAGCCGGGGATCGCGGCCAGCGACAGCAGCAGCAGGAGCAGCAGCGCCACGCGCATGGAGGTGAGCTGCCGCCAGAACCAGCGGGCCCAGCCGATCACGCCGAGCGCGGGCAGGTGGGGCGAGGGCGCGTCCTCCACGGGCGCGGTGGACATCTGGGAGCCGGCGGCGCCCAGGTCCTGGTCGTCGCCGGTCTTCGTGGTGTTGTCCGTCGTGGTGTCGCTCATGGGTCAGATCCCCACCGTGAAGCCGTTGGACCAGGTCTGCATCTCCGCCACGAGGCTGTCCCACGCGCCGGTGAGCAGCAGCACACCGGTCGCGATCATCATCGTGCCGCCGATGCGCATCACCCAGGCGTAGTGCCGCTTGACCCAGCCGAAGGCACCGAGCGCCTTGCGGAAGGCCACGGCGGCCAGCACGAAGGGCACGCCCAGCCCCAGACAGTACGCGACGGTCAGCACCGCGCCGCGTCCGGCGCTCTCCTGCTGTGCGGAGAGCGTGAGGACGGAGGCGAGGGTGGGCCCGATACAGGGGGTCCAGCCGATGCCGAACAGGGCGCCGAGGACGGGCGCGCCGACCAGTCCGGTGGTGGGGCGCTTGTGGAAGCGGAACTCCCGCTGGGTGAGCCAGGGCATCAGACCCATGAAGAAGACGCCCATGAGGATCATGAAGACGCCGAGGATCTTGGACAGGACGCCCGACTGCTCCTGGAGGGTCTGCCCGAAGTAGCCGAAGAAGGCGCCGCCCGAGACGAACACGACGGTGAAGCCGAGCACGAACAGGGAGGCGCCCGCGACCATCCGGCCGCGCCGGGCCTCGGCCAGGTCGGTGCCGGAGACGCCGGTGACGTAGGAGAGGTAGCCGGGGACCAGCGGCAGGACGCAGGGGGAGAAGAAGGAGACGAGCCCGCCGAGCACGGCGATGGGCAGCGCCACCAGCAGGGCGCCGTTGAGCACCGTGCCGTTGTAGCCCGTCTCCGCGGCGAGCGTGTGCAGGGCCGTCACGTCACTTCTCCGCGACGACCGGTTCGAGCATCTTCCGCAGCCGTTCCTCGTCGAGGGCGGTCAGCGAGCGGGCGGCGATCCGGCCCTCCCGGTCCAGCACCAGGGTCGAGGGGATGGCCTGCGGGTTGAGGGTGCCCTTCTCGAAGCGGAGCATCAGCTTGCCCGTCGGGTCGTACAGGCTCGGGTAGCTGATGCCGAAGTCCTTCTCGAAGGCCAGCGCGGCCGTGGTGCTGCCGTCCCGGGTGTTGATGCCGACGAACTGGACGTCCTTGCCCTCGTACGCCTTCGACACCTTCGCGAAGTACTTGGCCTCCGCGCGGCACGGGTTGCACCAGGAGCCCCAGACATTGAGGACGACGACCTTGCCCTTGTAGTCGCCGACGTCGAGCTTCTTGCCCTCCAGGGTCTCCCCGGCCAGCTCCGGCGCGGCGACGCGCTGGCCGGCGGCGACGGTGGAGATGCCGTCGGTGCCGGTGACGAAGCCCGTGTTGCCGCCCCCGCCCGAAGTGCCCCCGGAACCGCACGCGGTCAGGAGCAGTGCGGCCGCGGCGGCACCGGCGGCCAGGGTGGCTCGACGGCGGGCACGCGCGGCGCGTGCGGCGCGGTTGGAGCTCTGCGCGGCTCGGTTCGAGCGCTGGGGGGCGCGGCTGGCGGCACTCATGTGAAAAGTTTCGCATGCCCGTTCTGGGGATCTTGCGCACCCCCCTGCGCGCCCCGGTGCGGACGGAAACCCGCATCTCAGGCGGGGTCGGCGGCTCCGGTCGTGGTGGTGCCGGCGAGGTCCCGGGTGAACGCGCGCCAGCCACCTGCGGGTTCCTGGCCGACGTCCAGGGTGCGCAGCCGGTCGAGCATCGCGGGCTTCTGCACGTCCAGCCAGTCGGTGAACTGCCGGAAGGAGACGAGCCTCACGTCCTCGCCCTTCTCCTTCTCCCGCGCGATGTGCCGCAGCGCCTCCTCGACGGCGTCCATGTAGATGCCGCCGTTCCACTGCTCGAAGTGGTTGCCGACGAAGAAGGGTGCCCGGTTGGTCTCGTATGCCCGCTTGAAGCCTGATATGTACGACTGTGCCGACTGCCGTCGCCAGCCCGGGTAGTTGTGGGCCGGGGCGTTGGTCGAGTTGACCGACTGGTTGGCGAGCATGTTGTAGTCCATCGAGAGGACCTCGAAAGAGTGTCCGGGGAAAGGTATCTGCTGGAGCGGAAGGTCCCAGAGGCCCTTCTTCTTGGACGGCCAGGTCTGCCGCCCGCCGGGCGAGGAGGCGTCGTAGCGCCAGCCGAGCTCACGGGCGGTGGGCAGCAGCTGGTCCTGGCCCAGCAGACAGGGCGTCCGGCCGCCGACCAGCTCCTTGTCGTAGTCGAACGGCAGGGACTCCACGTCGGTCCACCCGGAGTTGGTCCGCCACTCCTTCACGAACGACTTCGCCTGCTCGATCTCGTCGCGCCACTGCTTCGGCGTCCAGGTGCCGACGCTGCCCGAGCCGCCGCAGAAGTGGCCGTTGAAGTGGGTGCCGATCTCGTGGCCCTCCAGCCAGGCGCGGCGGACGTTGCGCAGGGTGTCCTTGATGTGGGCGTCGGTGAGATAGCCGATGTCGGACGCGCCGCGCGGGTTGTTCGGCGGGTCGTAGAGCCGCTTCTTCGACTCGGGCAGCAGATACAGCCCCGAGAGGAAGAAGGTCATGGACGCGCCGTGCTCCTTGGCCAGGTCGAGGAAGCGCGGGAACAGCCCGTTGCCGACCTCGCCGGCGCCGTCCCAGGAGAACACGACGAACTGCGGGGGCGTCTGACCCGGCTCCAGCGGCACGGGCGCGTCGGGCTGGTGGGGCTGCCTGCCGGTCAAGGAGGTGGAGCCGTCGCCGATCGGACGGGCCGTCGCGGTCGGTCGTGGCTTCGGCGTCGTCGGGCCGTCGCCGTGCCCGGTGCGGGAACCGCCACCGGGGGTGGATCCGTCGGAGTCGGTGTGGCCGCCGCATCCGGCCAGGGAGACGGCGGCGGCGGCCCCCGCGCCGAGCCCGAGCATTCCCCTGCGGGAGAGAGTGCGCATGGCATCCCCCTTCGTCACGTCCGTGAGTGGTCACCCAGTCAGAGGACTCGACGAAGGGGGAGGTTCCCGTCAGATGCGGAGGTTTCGCAACGAAAGCCCGGTCGGGGCCGCGCACGGCGGACACACCGGCGTCACGCGCCGAAGGCCTTGCCCTGCCCCTTCACCGGCCTGGCGCCCGCCCGCAGGTGCGCGGGCACCAGGTCACGGGCCGGTTCGCTGTAACCGACGGAGACGATCGTGTCGCCGCGGTAGGTGAACGTGGTCAGCGAGGCCAGGGTGCACTGGCGGCGGCGCGGGTCGTGCCACAGCCGGCGCTTCTCCACGTAGGACCGCACGATCCAGATCGGCAGCTGGTGGCTGACCAGCACCGCCTCGTGGCCGCGCGCCGCGTCCTTCGCCGCGTCCAGCGCGCCCATCATGCGGACCACCTGGTCCACGTAGGGCTCGCCCCAGGACGGCTTGAAGGGGTTGACGACGTGCTTCCAGTTGGCCGGGCGGCGCAGCGCCCCGTCGCCGATACCGAAGGTCTTGCCCTGGAAGACGTTCTCCGCCTCGATCAGCCGCCGGTCGGTGGCGATGTCCAGGCCGTGCGCCTTGGCGATGGGCTCCGCGGTCTCCTGCGCCCGCTCCAGCGGGGACGCGCAGACGTGCACGACGTCCCGGGGAGCCAGGTGCTCGGCGACCCGGTCGGCCATGCGCCGGCCCAGCTCGGAGAGGTGGTACCCGGGCAGCCGGCCGTAGAGGACGCCGTCCGGGTTCTCGACCTCGCCGTGCCGCATCAGGTGGACGACGGTGAGGTCCTCGTTGTCGAAGATCTTCTCGGAGCTCACGCGGTGGCCTCCGCCGCTGCTCGGGCCGCCGCCGGGAGGGCGTCGGCGATGCGCTGGACGGCCCGCTCGTCGTGGGCCGTGGACACGAACCAGGACTCGAAGGACGACGGCGGCAGGTAGACGCCGTTCGCCAGCAGCGAGTGGAAGAACGCGGTGAAGCGGAACGACTCCTGCTTCTTGGCGTCCTCGTAGTCGCGCACCGGGTTCTCCGTGAAGAACACGGAGAACATGTTGGAGGCGTTCTGCAGGGTGTGCGCCACGCCCTCCTTGCTCAGCGCCTCGGTGACGAGCGACTGGATCCGCGCGGAGACCGCGTCCACCTTCTCGTACGCGGCGTCGTCGAGCAGCCGCAGCTGCGCGAGCCCGGCGGCGGTGGCGACCGGGTTCCCGGAGAGGGTGCCCGCCTGGTAGACGGGGCCGGCCGGCGCGAGGTGCGCCATCACGTCGGCGCGTCCGCCGAAGGCCGCGGCCGGGAAGCCGCCGCCCATGACCTTGCCGAAGGTCATCAGGTCGGGCCGCACGCCGTCCACGCCGTACCAGCCGGAGCGGCTGGTACGGAAGCCGGTCATCACCTCGTCGGAGATGTACAGCGCGCCGTTCTCGGCACACGCGTCCTTGAGCCCCTGGTTGAAGCCGGGCAGCGGCGGGACGACGCCCATGTTGCCGGGGGACGCCTCGGTGATCACGCAGGCGATCTCACCGGGGTGCGCGGCGAACGCGGCGCGCACGGCGTCGAGGTCGTTGTACGGCAGCACGATCGTGTCGCCGGCCTGCGCGCCGGTCACACCGGGGGTGTCGGGCAGCGCGAAGGTCGCCACGCCGGAGCCGGCGGAGGCGAGCAGCGAGTCGACGTGGCCGTGGTAGCAGCCGGCGAACTTGACCACCTTGCTGCGCCGCGTGAAACCGCGGGCGAGCCGGATCGCCGACATGGTGGCCTCGGTGCCGCTGGACACCAGCCGCACCTCCTCCAGCGGCTCGATCCGGGCGACCATCTCCTCGGCGAGCGCGACCTCGCCCTCGCCGGGGGTGCCGAAGGAGGTGCCGCGCGCGACGGCCTCCTGCACGGCGGCGATCACCTCGGGGTGCGCGTGCCCGAGGATCATCGGCCCCCAGGAGCACACGAGGTCGACGTACTCCCGCCCGTCGGCGTCGGTCAGATACGGCCCGCTGCCGGAGACCATGAACCGGGGCGTGCCGCCGACGGCGCGGAAGGCACGCACCGGTGAGTTCACACCACCGGGAGTGACGGCCGCGGCACGATCGAACAGCGCCTGCGAGGCTGGGGCTTCGTACGAATATGGCAGTTCGCTCATGACCTGCGACTTCTCCGACCTTTTCCGACGTCCCGGGTATCTCGCCGGGCTGCGGCTGCTGTGACTCGTTTCAGGGTAGGCCAGGGGCGCTCCACGGCATCCCCGCCCCGATCAGGGCGGTGATCGGGGTCCCGGATCCGCTGTGATCTGCGAAACTGGCCCCTGGTGCACACACCCCGCGCGGCCGGGGCGGGCGCGGCCCGCGAAGATCGAGCGGTCGGATGTTTCACCGCACGTTTCGGCGGGCGGCCGTGGGGGAGGTCACTGTCACGATGATCGGGTTGCGCGTCGGGGGCCACGCGTCCTAGAAAAGCAGTCGGGTGGAGATATGCATCGCGGTGGCGGACTGGGCGAGGGGACCGACGACCTGGGTCCTCGACGTGCCCGGCGGGGAAGGCACCGACGCGAGGCGGAGGAGACGGAACAGACGCGTCGTTCACTCGGCGAGCCGGAGCGGATCGGCCCACTGGACGGGGCGGGGAGCAGGAATGGTGGTCGGGTGGGGGTGACGTACAAGTACTTCGGTGCGCCGGACGGCGCCACCGCGGCCCGCGTCCCGATCTCCATGCGCCCCGAGGAGCTCGGCGGGGACGAGCTGGGCATGGGCGGCATGTTCACCAAGATCAAGCCGGAGACCATGGCCGCGATGGTCCTCACGGGCATCGAGGGCGTCCCCCTGCACAAGGTGCCGCCGCTGGAGCTGGTCGTCCTGCACCCCGACTACGCGGTCGTGAAGCTGCCCATGACGGTGGTGGACCCGCTGCGGGACATAGGGGAGGAAGCGGTCGGCGCGGCGGCCTTCATCTGGTCGACGGTCCCGGACCGCGGCGGCCCGCGCGACGCGTTCAACGTCTACCAGCTGCTCCACGAGTGGCAGGACTTCAGCCACCGGCTGCATGAGGCGGGGCATCAGCCTTACTGCCTGGTGTGGCCCTGAGCGGGGCGTCAGGCACACACGGGCCGGGCGACAGCGGGGCCGCGACCGGTCCCCTGTTCCGGTTGCGGCCCCGCTGTCGCGAGTGGTGAGCCCGGTCACGAGCCGCAGCAGCCGCCCGCCGGTGCTTCGCCGGCATCCGTGCCCACCGCCGTGGGCGCGACGAGCCGCACGAGCTGCGGTTCCGGGGCCGCACAGCATCCGCCACCGTCGGTCTGCTGGGTGGCGGGAGCATCGAACAGGCCGGCTCCGCCGCAGACTCCGGTCTCCGGGAGGGTGAGTTCCACGCGGTCCGCGGAGTCGAGGTCCCCGGCGATCGCGGCGGCGACGGAGCGGACCTGCTCGTACCCGGTCATGGCGAGGAAGGTCGGGGCGCGGCCGTAGGACTTCATGCCGACCAGGTAGACGCCCTGTTCGGGGTGGGCGAGTTCGCGGTGGCCGTGCGGGTAGACGGTGCCGCAGGAGTGCTGGTTCGGGTCGATCAGCGGGGCCAGTTCCACCGGGGCCTGAAGACGCTCGTCCAGGCCGAGGCGCAGTTCGTCCAGGAAGGACAGGTCGGGGCGGAAGCCGGTCAGCACGATCACCTCGTCCACCGGGTCGAGGCGGCGGCCGTCCTCGCCCACCAGGACGAGGCGGCCGTCGGCGGCGCGTTCGATCACCTCGGTGCGGAACCCGGTGACCGCGTCCGCGTGCCCCTTGTCGACGGCGGCCTTCGCGGCGAGGCCGAGGGCGCCGCGCGCGGGCAGCTGGTCGGCGGTGCCGCCGCCGAAGGTGGAGCCGGAGATGCCTCGGCGCAGGATCCACACCGCGTGCGTGCCGGCGCCCTCCTCGGACTCTGCCAGCTCGGCGAGGTGGGCGAGTGCGGTGAAGGCGGAGGCACCCGAGCCGATGACGGCCGTACGCCTGCCCGCGTACCGGGTGCGGACGGCCGGGTTCTTCAGGTCGGGCACGCGGTAGGTGATCCGGTCGGCCGCCGCCTCCTCGCCGAGTGCGGGCAGACCGCTGCCGCCAGCCGGGGACGGGGTGGTCCAAGTGCCGGAGGCGTCGATCACGGCGCGGGCGAAGATGCGCTCCTCACGACCGCCGGCGTACTCAACGTGCACGACGAACGGCTGCTGGTCCCGGTCGGCGTCGACGATCCGGTCACGGCCGGCGCGGGAGACACCCGTGACGGTGACCCCGGTGCGGACCCGGTCGCCGAGGGCGTCCGCGAGGGGCTGCAGATAGCGCTCGGCCCAGTCCCCGCCTGACGGATACGTCGCCGGGTCGGGGCGCGTCCAGCCGGTGGGGGCGAGGAACTTCTCGGCGGCCGGGTCGACGACCTCGCCCCACGTGGAGAACAGGCGCACGTGACTCCATTCACGCACGGCCGCACCGGCACGGCTGCCCGCCTCCAGGACGACGGGCTCGATGCCGCGCTCGACGAGGTGGGCGGCGGCGGCGAGCCCGACGGGGCCGGCTCCGACGACGACGACAGGGAGCTGCTGGGTGCTCATGATGCTCGGTCTCCTTGAGGGGCCGGGGGGCGGGCGGTGCGACGGGTTCGAGCCGCGGTGAGCACGGAACGGAGGGTGGCCACGACGACTCCTTGCTTCGACATCTGTCGATATCCGTCCACGCCTCGGAGCTTGCCACTCGTATCGACAAGCGTCAACATAGACGCATGTCGAAATCGAAGGTCGCGGAACTCCCCGTCCTGCGGGACGGGGAGGCCGTGCCGTGCTGCCCGCCGATCACCGCCGGCGAGCTGTCCCAGGCTGACGCGGAGAAGATGGCCGCCATGTTCAAGGCGCTGTCGGACCCGGTGCGCCTGCGCCTGTTCTCCAAGATCGCCTCGCATCCGGGCGGAGAGGCGTGCGTGTGCGACATCGCCGACGTCGGCGTGTCCCAGCCGACCGTGTCCCACCACCTGAAGAAACTGCGCGAGGCCGGTCTGCTGACCTCCGAGCGGCGTGGCACCTGGGTCTACTACCAGGTCGCCCCGTCCGTAGTGGCGGCCATGGCCACGATGCTCGATCTGCGCGCCTGACCGCCGCCCACCTCGCCGCAGCCGGGGCGGCAGGCCCGGCATCCGGTTCCCGGTAGCCGTGCGGGCCGGGCCACGGAGTCCAGGCCCCGGCTACGCAGGGGGTGGCCGGCTGCGAGCCCTGCCCGGCCGCTGCCGGCCACCACCACATCCGTGTACTGCGTCAGGACGCCGTCGTCACCGCGCCGACGGCGAACTTCCTTCGCCAGGCGAGCGCAACGTGGACCAGGCCGATCAACACGGGCACCTCGATGAGCGGGCCGACGACACCTGAGAGGGCCTGCCCGGAGGTGACGCCGAAGGTGGCGATGGCGACCGCGATGGCCAGTTCGAAGTTGTTGCCCGCCGCCGTGAACGCCAGGGTCGTGGTGCGGTCGTAGGCGAGCCCCAGGCCCTTGCCGAGCAGGAAGGTGCCGAAGAACATGACCGCGAAGTACATCAGCAGCGGCAGCGCGATCCGCGCAACATCCAAGGGCTGCGAGGTGATGGTCTTCCCCTGGAGGGCGAAGAGGATGACGATCGTGAACAGCAGCCCGTACAGCGCCCACGGCCCGATCTTCGGCAGGAAGCGCTGCTCGTAGCCCTCCCGGCCCATCTTCTTCTCACCGATCCGGCGGGTCAGGAAGCCGGCCAGCAGCGGGACGCCAAGGAAGATGACGACGTTCAGCGCGATCTCCCACATCGAGATGTCCAGGTGCTCGCCGTCGCCCAGGCCCAGCCGGCCAGGCAGCAGATCGAGGTAGAACCAACCCAGCAGACCGAACGCCAGGACCTGGAAGACCGAGTTCAGCGCGACGAGCACGGCCGCGGCCTCGCGGTCGCCGCAGGCGAGGTCGTTCCAGATGATCACCATGGCGATGCAGCGGGCCAGGCCCACGATGATCAGGCCGGTGCGGTACTCGGGCAGGTCCGGCAGGAAGATCCATGCCAGGGCGAACATCACCGCGGGTCCGAGGATCCAGTTGACGACCAGGGAGGAGATCATCAGCTTCCGGTCGCCGGTGACGGCGTCGAGCCGGTCGTAGCGGACCTTGGCCAGGACCGGGTACATCATGATCAGCAGACCGAGGGCGATCGGCAGGGAGATACCGCCGAGTTCCACCTTCGCCAGCGTGTCGTTCAGCCCTGGAACGGCCCGCCCGAGCCCGAGGCCCACGGCCATGGCGATGAGTATCCAGACCGCCAGGTAGCGGTCGAGGGTGGAGAGCTTCCTGACGACCGAGTCGTCGCCGCCCCCGGTCCGCGCGGAGGTGGTGGGCTCGGCGGAGGTCACGGGCAGGCCCTCTTGTTCCCGGCGGCGGTGCGGGCGGAGGCGGCGAGTTCGGCGAACTGCTCGGACAGGCCCTCCAGGACCTCGGGCCGGAGCTTGTAGTAGGTGTAGCGGCCGCAGGGCTCGGTCTCCACGAGCCCTGCTTCGCGCAGCACCTTCATGTGGTTGGAGAGGTTGGTCTGCTTGGCTCCGGTCTCCTCGACCAGGTGCGTCGTGCAGAGCGTCTCGCGCGCCAGCAAGGTCACGATCTTCAGGCGGAGCGGATCGCCCAGCGCCCGGATCAGGTCAGGATCGACTGAAGTCAGCATGCGCTGATATTTTCACATCACCATTCGCTGATATCAGCGAAGGCTGAAGTCACGGGCGGCTGGGTTCCACCGTGCGACGAGAGAGAACGATCATCATGGCCGACAAGCCGTCCGTCCTGTTCGTCTGTGTCCACAACGCCGGCCGCTCCCAGATGGCCGCCGCCTGGCTGACCCACTTGGCCGGCGACCGCGTCGAGGTCCGCTCCGCCGGCTCCGCCCCCGGCGACCAGGTCAACCGGGCCGCCGTCGAGGCCATGGCCGAGGTCGGCATCGACATCTCCAAGGAGACGCCGAAGATCCTCACCGTCGACGCGGTCCGCGAGTCGGACGTCTGCATCACCATGGGCTGCGGTGACACCTGCCCCGTCTTCCCCGGCAAGCGCTACCTGGACTGGCAGCTGGAGGACCCGGCCGGCCAGGGCATCGAGGCCGTCCGCCCCATCCGCGACGAGATCAGGGCCCTGGTCGAGGGCCTGATCACCGAAATCGCCCCGGTGAAGCAGGAGGGGACGGCGTGAACGAGACACGCGAGGTCGCTCGTCATCGCCGGCTCCGGTCCTGCCGGACACACCACCGCCCTCCGCACCGCCCACCTTCGGCTCGGGCGCGCTGTCTCACCGCACACCACGGCAACAGCGCCAAGGCCACCTTCGCCCACTCGGCCCGCTGAGCCGCCATCACCGGATCTGCTGCTGCTCCCCGCCTTCGTCCTCCTCGTCGGGGAGCTTCACGTCGGCGACCGTGATGTTGACTTCGACGACTTCCCTGCTCGCCAACCGCTCCACCGCGGAGATCACGCCTTCCACTGCCCCGTCGGCCGAGGAAGCGCGTCGGCCGATGGTTCAGCTCCTCCGGGCCGGCGAGGGGGGCGGGTGGTGGGTGGCTCCGCGCAGTCGCGCGCCTCGGCCAGGTACGACGCCACCGGGCCCAGGGTGAGCAGGCCGGAGGCGGCGCCCGCGTGTTCCGGGCGGGCGGGCGCGAGCGCCTCGGCGGCGCGGGCCGCGGTGGTGCGGTCGCCCAGGCGGGCGGCGGCGCGGGCGGTGAGGCACCACAGGGCTTCCTGGAGGTGGTCGGGCGGTGGTGCGGGCGCCGCGGCGAGGGCGGCGCGGGCCTCGCCGGTGCGGCCCGCGTCGAGGAGGAGCAGGGGCTCCGCCCAGGGGCGGTACGGGCCCCAGTCGAGGCGGGGTGCGGCGGGCGCGGGCCGGCCGTGCAGCAGGCGCAGGCCCAGCAGGGCGAGCGGGAGCAGGCCGCGGTGCAGCCCCGGCATCCCCGCCGTCCGCAGGACCTCGTCGGCGTCCCGGTACCGCGCGGCGACCGTGGCGGCGGACGGTCCGCCCGGCTGGGTGCTGCGGGTGGCCGCGGCCCGGGCACGGAACCAGCGGGTGAGGACGGGCACGAGGGGCGCCTCGGTGGTCGCGGCGAGCCGTTCGGCCTCCTCGGCGTGCGTGAGCGCGGCGGCCAGGTCACCGAGGGCCGAGGCGGACTGCAGCCGTACGAGCCGTCCGAGCACGGCGAAGGCCGGCAGCCCGTGCCGGGTGGACAGGCCGAGGATCTCGGCGCCGACACCGTCCCGTTCCGCCGCGCCTCCGGGGCGGGTGAAGGACTGCAGGAACACCCCGTTGAGGGCGAACACCAGCAGGGCGGGGTCGTCCAGGTCACGGGCCAGCGCCTCGGCCCGCCGTGCCGCGTCCCGCGCCCGTTCCCGTTCCGGCGCGGACACGTCCGCGCTGCGGCTCTCGACCGCGACCGTGGCCAGGAGGCGGGCCGTCAGGTCGGCGGGGCCGTCGGGGCCGAACGCGGCGAGGGTGCGCTCGGCGGCCGCGACGACCTCCCGGGACTGCGCGGGGTCGTCGGCCCGGCTCCACAGGGCGGGCACGTCGTAGGCGCCGATGATCCGCGCGGTGAGGGTGAGGTCGCCGGTGCGTTCCGCCGCGCGGACGGCCGCGAGGCGGTCGTGCCGGGCGCGGACCAGCGCGTCGCCGCCCGCCAGGGCGAGGGTGCGGGCCAGGTCCACGGTGGTGCGCGGGCCGAGCCGCACTCCGGGGCCGGTCCAGGTGGTGGCGGTGGCGCCGGACGGGGCGGCACCGCCCAGGATGTCCGTCTCCAGCCGCCGGAGCTCGTCGCCGGGGTCGAGTCCGAGCCGGTCGGCGAGCATCACGCGGGCGCGGCGCAGGGTGTCCAGGGCGTCGGCCCGGCGGCCCGCGCGGTGCAGCGCGCGGGCGAGGAGCGTCCAGGCGGGCTCGCGCCACGGGTGCGCGGCGGCATGGTCGCCCAGCTCGGCGACGAGGCCCGCGCCCTCGCCGCGGTCGAGGAGGGCGCGGGCGCGCAGTTCCACCGCCTCCGCCCGCAGTTCCTCCAGCCGTACGCGCTCGCGCTCCGCCCACGCGGCGCCCGTCACGTCGGCGTAGGCGGGCCCGCGCCAGGCCGTGAGCGCCTCGCCGAGTGCGGTCACCGCGCCCGGGGTGTGCCGGGCGCGGGCCAGGGCGTCCTCGAAACGGTGGACGTCCACGTCCTCACGCGGCAGGCGCAGCGCGTAGCCGGGACCTTCGGTGACCAGGACGCGCGACGGGGTGCGGGGCGTGCGGGCGGGTTCGAGGGCCCGGCGCAGCGCGGCGACGAACGTGCGCAGGGCGCCCACGGCACGGGCCGGCGGCTCGTCGCCCCACAGGTCGTCGACGAGGGTGCCGGTGGTGACCATCCGGCCCTCGGCGGCGACGAGCCGGGCCAGGACCTCGCGGTGGCGGGGCCCGCCCAGGGCGGCCGGGGCGCCGTCGTCGCCGAAGGCCCGTACGGCACCCAGCACGTCGATTCGCATGCCCCCATCCTCGCGGCCCGGGCCGGTCCGGCCCAGCCGTACTGATCGGCTGCTGATCGCGCCGGCCGACGCTTCCCGGGTCAGTGCCCCACCAGGAAAGACGGCCCCCTCATGACCCTCTCCCTCCCCGGCTTCGACCATGTCCGCCTGCCCGGCGCGCACGGCGTGGAACTGGCCGCCGCCGTCGGCGGCGCCGGCAGCCCGGTCGTGCTCCTGCACGGTTTCCCCCAGACGCACCTGATGTGGCGGCACGTCGCCGAGCGGCTGGCCGCCGAGCACACGGTGATCTGCCCCGACCTGCGGGGCTACGGCGCCAGCGGCAAGCCGGCCGCGGACACCTCCGACGTCTACGCCAAGCGCACCATGGCGGCGGACGTCGTCGCCGTGGCGGCGGCGCTCGGTCACGACCGCTTCGCCCTCGTCGGCCACGACCGGGGCGCCCTGGTGGCCTTCCGGGCCGGTCTCGACCACCCGGACACCGTCACGCACCTGGGCATCCTCGACGTCGTACCGACGCTCGACATGTGGAACGTCCTGCACGGCGTCTCGGCGGCGGTCGGCTACCACCTCTTCCTCATGGCCCAGCCGCCCGGCCTGCCGGAGGCGATGATCGCGGGCAGCGCGGACGCGTTCTTCGGTTCGTTCCTCGACGCCTGGGCGGCCGACCCCGCCGCCCTGCCGCCGGAGGTGCGGGCCGAGTACCTGCGGGCGAGCGCGGCGGCGGTGCCGTCGATCGTCGCGGACTACCGTGCCTCGGCGGGCATCGACATCGCGCACGACCGGGCCGACCTGGACGCGGGGTCGCAGCTCGCCATGCCCGTCACGGTCGTCCAGCAGGACTGGGGCGCGCAGCTGGGCTACGACGCGGCCGAGGTGTGGCGGGCCTGGGCACCCGACCTGGACCACCGGCTGACCCGGGCGGGCCACTTCATGGCCGAGGAGGCGCCCGACGAGGTCACGTCGGCGGTCCGGGACCTGCTGGCCCGCTGAGTTCCCCGGAAAACCCCCACGAGGGAATACCCCGGGGGGGTATGCTGTTCCGGCGTGGGGGCACACGGCCCCCGCGGCAGCACCTCGAAGGGGGATGAGGTTCATGGACCACGCCATGCACCACCCGGGGCACCACTCCGGCACCGCGCACGGCGCCACCTGGTCGACGGCGGTGCGGGCCACGCTGCACTGCCTGCTCGGGTGCGCCCTCGGTGAGATCCTCGGCATGGCCATCGGCACGTCGCTGATGTGGGGGAACGTCCCGACGATGGTCCTGGCCATCGCCCTGGCCTTCGTCTTCGGTTACTCCTTCACCCTCTTCGCCGTGGTGCGCGCCGGGGTGTCGCCGAGGGCGGCGGTCAGGATCGCGCTGGCCGCCGACACCGTCTCCATCGCGGTGATGGAGCTGGTCGACAACGCGATCATCGCGCTCACCCCGGGCGCGATGGACGCACAGCTGTCCGAGGGGCTGTTCTGGTACGCGCTGCTCGGCGGGTTCGCCGTCGCGTTCCTGATCACCACCCCGGTCAACAAGTGGATGATCGGCCGGGGCAAGGGCCACGCGGTGGTCCACGCCCACCACTGAGCGGTCGGGCGCCCGCGCCGGACCGGGCGCCCGTGCTTGTGGGGGCGCCCGGTGGGTTCGGGCCGCCGGTTCGCACGGCGGCCGGCCGTGGGCGGGCCGAGGGTAAAGTGGGCGGGTCTGCCGGGTCGGGGCCGACGAAGCCCCCGGCCATCGGCCCCGTACGGGACTGCCGCGCCCAGCCCCCTCCGCGAGCCCGCCCGAACAGGGCGCGCCCGAGCACGACAGGTTGCCCTTCTCTTGTCCACGCCCTTCGTTCCGTCCCCGTCCGCCTGGCTGCGCGGCTCCCGGCGCCCGTCCTGGCTGTCCGACCCGAAGGTGCTGCGCACCGAGGTGCTCGGCGGCCTGGTCGTCGCGCTGGCGCTGATCCCCGAGGCGATCTCCTTCTCGATCATCGCCGGGGTCGACCCCGCGGTCGGTCTGTTCGCCTCGTTCACGATGGCGGTGACCATCGCGGTCGTCGGCGGCCGGCCCGCCATGATCTCCGCGGCGACCGGCGCCGTCGCGCTCGTCATCGCGCCGCTCAACCGGGAGCACGGCTTCGGGTATCTGGTCGCCGCGGTGATCCTCGCCGGGGTGTTCCAGATCGTGCTCGGCGCGATCGGCGTGGCCAAGCTGATGCGGTTCGTGCCGCGCAGCGTGATGGTCGGGTTCGTGAACTCGCTGGCGATCCTGATCTTCATGGCGCAGGTGCCGGAGATGACGGACGTGCCCTGGCCGGTCTACCCGATGATCGCCGCCGGACTGGCGCTGATGGTGTTCTTCCCCAAGCTCACCACCGTGGTCCCGGCGCCGCTGGTGTCGATCGTGATCCTCACCGTGATCACGGTCGCGGCCGGGATCGCCGTGCCCACCGTGGGCGACAAGGGCGACCTGCCGTCCTCGCTGCCGGTGCCGGGGCTGCCGGACGTGCCGTTCACGCTGGACACGCTCACCACCGTCGCGCCGTACGCCTTCGCCATGGCGCTGGTCGGGCTGATGGAGTCGCTGATGACGGCCAAGCTGGTCGACGACATCACCGACACCCGCTCCTCCAAGACCCGCGAGTCGCTGGGCCAGGGCGTCGCCAACATCGTCACCGGCTTCTTCGGGGGCATGGGCGGCTGCGCGATGATCGGCCAGACGATGATCAACGTGCGGGTGTCGGGCGCCCGGACGCGGCTTTCGACGTTCCTGGCGGGCGCGTTCCTGATGGTGCTGTGCATCGTGTTCGGGCCGGTCGTCTCCGACATCCCGATGGCGGCGCTGGTCGCGGTCATGGTGATGGTGTCGGTGGCCACGTTCGACTGGCACTCGATCGCCCCGAGGACGCTCCGGCGGATGCCGCTCGGGGAGACGGTCGTCATGCTGGTGACGGTCGCCTGCGTGGTCGCCACCCACAACCTCGCCATCGGTGTCGTCGTCGGCTCGGTCGCCGCGATGGTCGTCTTCGCGCGCCGCGTCGCCCACCTGGCCGAGGTCACCGCGGTCACCGACCCCGACGGCGGCACGGTGGTCTACCGGGTCACCGGCGAGCTGTTCTTCGCCTCCTCCAACGACCTGGTCGGCCGGTTCTCCTACGCCACCGACCCCGGCCGGGTGGTGATCGACCTGTCCGCCGCCCACATCTGGGACGCCTCGTCGGTGGCCGCGCTCGACGCCATCGAGACCAAGTACGCCCAGCGCGGCACGACCGTCGAGATCGTCGGGCTGAACGAGCCCAGCGCCCGCATCCACAAGACACTCAGCGGCGAACTCACCGGCGGTCACTGAGTCGGCGCCGGGGCGGCCGGAGGGACGTCCCGGCACCGGTCGGCGGGGCGTCGGCACGGGTCGGCGGGGCGTCGGCACCGGTCAGTTTCCGAGAAGCGCCGGCGGCCGGTGCGCCCCTACCGTCGTGGGCATGAACTCCATCGACTCCGTCACGCTGGAAGTGGACGACCCGACGGCCGCCGCCCGCTTCCACTCCGACGCCTTCGGCCTCGACGGGGACCGGGTGCGCCTGCGCGCGTCCACCGAGCCCACGAGCGGCTTCCGCGGTTTCACCCTGTCCCTGATCACGTCCCAGCCCGGTGACGTGGACGCGCTGCACCGGGCCGCCCTCGACGCGGGCGCCACCCAGCTGAAGCCCGCCGAGAAGTCGCTGTGGGGCTACGGAGGCGTCGTCCAGGCCCCCGACGGCACGGTCTGGCAGCTCGCGACGTCGTCGAAGAAGGACACCGGCCCCGTCACCCGGACCGTCGACGAGATCGTGCTGCTGATCGGCGTCGAGGACGTGAAGGCGGCCAAGCGGTTCTACGTCGAGCGCGGCCTCACCGTCGGCAGGAGCTTCGGCGGCCGGTACGTCGAGTTCGCCTCCGACCCCGGCACCGTCAAGCTGTCGCTCTACAAGCGCCGGGCGCTGGCGAAGGTGGCGGGGGTGTCCGCCGACGGCACCGGTTCCCACCGCGTCGTCCTGAGCAGCCCCGCCGGCCCCTTCACCGACCCGGACGGCTTCGTCTGGGAGGCGCCCGGTGAGTGGCCGAGGGGACACGGCGCCCGGTGAGTGGCCGAGGACGACCCGCCCGGTCAGAAGCCGAAGACCTGGGTCCAGGTCCAGTCGCTGCTGACCACGCCGACGCCCAGGCTGGTCAGCGAGCAGTTCAGGATGTTGGCGCGGTGACCGGGCGAGTTCATCCAGGCCTCCATGACGCTCGCCGCGGAGCCCTGGCCGCGGGCGATGTTCTCCGCACCCGGGCTCGGATGTCCCTGCGCCCGGGCGCGGTCCACGAACGTGCTGCCGTCGCGTCCGGTGTGGGAGAAGTAGCCGTTCGCCGACATGTCCTCGCTGTGCGCCTGGGCCGCCCTGGCGAGCCGGTCGTCGAGTGTCACGGGAGCGCAGCCCGCCTGGGCCCGCTGCGCGTTGGTCAGGGCCAGCACCTGCGCGGCGGGGCCCGCGGGCGGGGCCGGCGGATCCGGCTCCCGCCTCGGCTGTGCCGGCTGCCGCGGGGGCGTGGACGTGGTCCGCGCGGGTGAGGGACGCGCCTCGGACTTCGTGAGGCGGGGCGTGGCGGAGGGCTTCGGCGTGCGGGACGTCCCGGCGGACGGCGAGGCCTGTGTGGCCCGGGACGCCGAGGCGGTGGCGTCGGTCGGGACGGACGCCTCGGCGGTGGGCGCGGCGGAGACCGGGCCGTTCGTCGGCGCCGTCCGCACCCGGTCCGCGCCGTCGTCCGGCGTGAGGAGCACGGCACCCGATATCACCCCGCCGACGACCAGCAGCGCCGCGGCCGTGACGGCCTGGCCGCGCCGCCGCCGCTCCCGGTTCCGCGTGCGACGGCTGGTACGGGGCCCGGCCGCCCGATCCGTCGCTCCCGGACCGCCGTGCCCCTCGGCCGGACCGGGCGCCCTGTCACCGCGCGGGCTTTCCGCCCCACGGTCCGTCGACGACCACCCCCCGACGACCTCGTCGGCCCCATCACCCGGCGCCGCCGCACCGTCGGCCCACTCCCCCGGCCCGGTCGCACCGTCGGCCCACCCCTGCGGCCAGGACGTCATCGGGCCGTCGGAAGGAGCCTGGGGCCAGGACACCACCGGCTCGCCGGAAGAGGGCTCAGACCACGACACCGCCGCGCCGTCGGGGCCGGGTGTCGCCGTCGGCTCTTCGGCGGCGAAGGCCGCCGGTGTCGCCTCCGCGGTCCCCGCACCGAAGGCGGTGAGCACGGCGGTCGCGGCGAGCAGCCCCGCGCCCACCGGGACCAGGCCCAGCCCCACGAGCAGGCCCTCCGCCGGGACCAGCCCGGACTGGAATCCCGCGCAGACCGTGCAGTCCCGGGCGTGGCGGGCGATCCGTTTGCGCCACAGGGCCGAGGGGGTCAGGTCCCAGCCCGCCACCACGTCGTCCAGCAGGACGCAGCGCGGACGGGCGGACAGTGCCCGCACCACCAGACGAGCCGTCTCCAGCTGAGCCTTCATCCGCTGCACGCGCACCGCCGCGTGCTGCGGCGACAGCTCCAGTGCGGCCGCCACCTCCGCCCGCGTCAGCTCGCCCGCCGCCTCCAGCCACCACAGGGACAGCAGGGCCTGGTCGTCGGGGTTCAGCCAGCGGGTGGCCTCCGCCACCTCCCTGCGCTGTCCCTCGAGACCCAGCCGCACGATCGTCAGGTCGACGAAGTCGGCGCCCGGGTCGGCGAGTTCGCGGGCGTCGTGCAGCCCGGAGCGGGGCGGCTCCGTACGGTGGTCACGCCAGTGGTGGCCGAGCTGGTTCATGGTGACGGCGACCAGCCAGGACCTGAAGCGGGCCGGATCGTCCAGCGACCCGAGGGAGCCCAGGACGCGCAGCATGGTCTCCTGCACCACGTCGTCGACGTCGGGGTGTCCGTTGAGCGCCCGGCCGACGACGTTGTAGACCAACGGCAGGCAGACGGCGACCAGTTCGTCCTGCGCCCGCTGGTCACCGCGCCGTGCCGCCTCGACCGTCCCGCGGCTCGGGTCGCCGCCCCGTCCCCCACCGGGTCCTGTGCTCGCTGCCACGCTCGTCCACGCTCCTTCTCGGTCCCGGGCCGTCCGCCCGTCATGACAGGAGAGCCACCGCCCGGGTCCGGATAACGGAAAGTCCGGCGCTCAGTCCAGGACGTGCCGGAGGTAGGCGGCCGGGTCGGCGAGGTAGCGGCGCCAGTGGTCGACCAGGGCGAGGTCCTGCCAGGCGGTGCGCCGCAGTCCGTGGTCGCCGACCTCGACGATGTCCGCGCCGGGGAGGGCGGTCAGCAGCGGGGAGTGGGTGGCGCATACGACCTGCGCGCCGGCCCGGGTCAACTGGTCGATGTGGCCGAGGAGTTCCAGGCAGGAGGAGAAGGACAGAGCGGCCTCCGGCTCGTCCAGGACGTACAGGCCGGGCCGCAGGAACTTGTCGCGGAACGCCGCGAGGAATCCCTCACCGTGGCTGCGCTCCCCGGGGGCGAGCCCTTCCCGGCCGAGGGCGTCCAGGGCGGTCTCGGCGCGCAGGAAGAAGCCCTGCCGGGCGGACCAGGAGGCGAGCATCCGGCGGCCGCCGGGGGCCGCGTCGAAGCGGATGTGCTCGCCCAGCACCGACTTGGCGCGGTGGCTCGCGTAACGCCACTCGTGGGAGCCGCCCCACGAGTCCAGGCCGAAGCCCTCGGCGAGCGCCTCGACCAGGGTCGACTTGCCGGAGCCGTTCTCACCGACGACGAAGGTCACCGGCGCGGTGAAGCGCAGACCGCCGTCGAGGAGCGCGCGGACGCAGGGCACCGACCACGGCCACTCCCCCGCGTCGTACACGCCCATGTGTGCGTACGCACGTTCGATGATCACGGGTCGAGTGTGTCACGCCCTCCCCGCGCGGGCAGCCCGGCGGCTCACTTCGTCCCCACCGTCCGCAGCACCGTCAGCACGAGGGTCCGCGCGGCCTCCACCACCTCCCGCACGCTCACGTGCTCCCGCTCGCTGTGGGCCACCGCGATGTCGCCCGGGCCGTACTGCAGGGCCGGTATCCCGGCGCCGGTGTAGTGCCTGAGGTCGCTGCCGTACGTCGCCCCGCGCCGCCGGGGCGCCGGGCCGCCCGTCGCGTCGGTGTGCGCGGCGGCGACCGCGTCGGCGAGCGGGTGACCCTCCGGCAGCATGCCGCTCGCGAACTGCCCGCCCGGCCAGGTCACCGTGGCCGGATGCCCGCGCAGCCAGGGGTCGGCGGCGCACGCCTCGGCCACGCAGCGCTCCAGCGCGGCCCGTGCCCGCGCCGGGTCCTCGCCGAGCCGTACGCCGAACCTCCCCTCGGCGACCAGCAGGTCGGGCACGCTGCTGGCCCAGTCCCCGGCCCGCAGCGTGCCCACCGACAGGCCGTACGGGATCGGGTACTCGGCGAGCAGCGGGTCCGGGTCCCGGTTCCGTTCGGCCTCCAGCGCGGCCAGCGCCCGGTGCAGCGGCAGGTAGGCGTCCACGGCGCTCACCCCCTGCTCCCGGGAGCTGCCGTGCGCGGCCTTCCCGGGTACGGCGATCCGGAACGTCAGCGCGCCCGCGTTGGCGGTGATCAGCGTGCCGGCGGTGGGCTCGGCGATGACGCAGGCGTCGCCGGTGTGGCCGCGCCGCAGCGTGCCGAACGCGCCGAGACCGCCGTCCTCCTCGCCGACGACGAAGTGCGCGGCGACGCGGCCGCGCAGCCGGATCCCCGCCGCCCGTATCGCGGCGAGCGCGCCGAGGTGTGCCGCGAGCCCGGCCTTCATGTCGCACGCGCCCCGCCCGTGCACCACGTCCCCCGTCACCCGTGGCACGAACGGGTCCCCGGCCCACGCGGCCAGGTCCCCCGGCGGTACGACGTCGACGTGCCCCTGGAGGATCAGTGTGGGCCCGTCGCCCCCGTCGGGCGTGGTGCCGACCAGGCCCCAGGCCTCCTCGCGCGGCGCCTCCGTGCCGGGGAACTCCGGGTCGGCGCGCAGCGCGGGCAGGTCCATCGACCACAGGTCGACCTCCATCCCCAGCCACTCCAGCCGCCCGGCGAGCTGATGCTGCAGCTCGGACTCGGCGGCGCTCCCCGTGACGCTCGGTACGGAGATCAGTTCCTTCAGCGTCCGCGCCGTGGCCGCCTCGTCGACCGCCGACAGTGCCGCGGCCTCGTCGTCCGTGAGCATGCGCCCCTCCCCTTCCTCCCCGGGGCGACCCGTCACCGCCCCCGCATCCATACCTGCGCCGGGCGCGGACCGGCTACGCCTGCGAGTCCGCCCGGTCCGCCGTCGCCCCGGCGACCGTGAACCCGGTGACCGTGCCGCCGCCCTCCCGCCGGAAGGCGTACGGCGCGCCGCCGTGGGCGAGGGCGATTTCGCGGACGATGGACAGGCCGAGGCCCGAGCCGGGCAGGGAACGGGCGTCGGCGGCGCGGTAGAAGCGGTCGAAGACGCGGGTCAGGTCGTCGTCGGCGATGCCCGGCCCCCGGTCGCGCACCTCCACCCGGACCGTGCCCGGGCGGGCCGGGCCCGCGATGTGGATCTCGACCGGGGCGTGGCCCTCCCGGTCGAACTTCACCGCGTTCTCGACCAGGTTGGACAGCGCCCGGGTGAGCATCCCGGGCCGCCCGTCGGTCGTGGTGTCGCCGCTGGCGTGCACCACGACCTCCCGGCCCATGCGCCGCCGCGCGGTGCCCGCCACGTCCTCGGCGACGTCCGCCAGGTCGACCCGCTGCGGCGGCTCGGTGTCGGACTGCCCGGCGGCGAGGTCGACCAGCTCGTTGACCAGGTCGGTCAGCTCGCGGGCCTCCTCGGCGAGGTCCGTGACGAGTTCCTCGCGGCTGTCCGGCGGGAGTTCGTCGATGCGGCGCAGCAGCGAGATGTTGGTGCGCAGCGAGGTGAGCGGGGTGCGCAGCTCGTGCCCCGCGTCCTGGACCAGCCGGCGCTGGTCCTCCTCGGACTGGGCGAGCCGGCCCAGCATCCGGTCGAAGGCGCGGCCGAGGCGCCCCACCTCGTCGTAGCCGGCCACCGGCACCTGGATGCCGAGCCGACGGGTGCGGGCGACGGCCTCGGCGGTGTGGGTGAGCACCACCAGGCGGCGGGTGATGCGCCGGGCCAGCCACCAGCCGAACAGGCCCGCGCCGATCACCACGGCCGCCATCAGCAGCAGCGTGCGCCGCTGCAGCGCCCGCAGCAGGTCCTCGGTGTCGCTGAACTCCTGTGCGACCTGCACCGCGCCCCTGCCGCCGCCCAGGGAGACGGTCGCGACCCGGTAGACGTCGTCGCCGACGTCGACACCCGCGTGCACGACCACGCTCCCGGCGTCGGCCGAGCCCGCGATCCGGCGGTCGGCGTCGACCACCGGCAGTCCGGGGTCGCCCGGGTCGACGATCCCGCCGTCCGGCCCGAGCACCTGCACGTCGGTCCGTGCCGGGCGCACCAGGTCGTGGCCGGGCGCGGCGGAGGAGAAGTCGTGCGGCGACATCAGGTTCGTCCGGACCTCGCCCCGCAGGTCCCGCACCACCTCGTCGAACACGGACTGCTGGTCCACCCGCACCAGCCGCGCGGCCGCGTTGTACGACAGGAAGCCGATGAGCAGCGTGACGGTGGCGGTCACCGCGGCGAACGCCACCGCGAAGGTGGTGCCGAGCGACAGCAGGCGCAGCCGGTGGCGCGGGACGGCCGGTCCGCGCGCACCGCCGACGGTCACTCAGCCCTCCCGCAGGACGTAGCCCACGCCGCGGACCGTGTGGATCAGCTGGGGGGCGCCGGGCTCGTCGAGCTTGCGGCGCAGGTAGCCGACGTAGACGGCGAGGTTCTTGGAGCCGGGGCCGAAGTCGTAGCCCCAGATGCGGTCGTAGATGGTGGAGTGCTCGAGGACGACGCCGGCGTTGCGGATCAGCAGCTCCAGCAGCTCGAACTCGGTGCGGGTCAGCTCCAGCTCGCGGTCGCCGCGCCAGGCCCGGCGCGCCTGCGGGTCCATGCGCAGCCCGGCCGCCTCCAGGCAGCGCCCGGAGGCGGCCGGTCCGGGGACCTCCGGCTGCTCCGGCTCCGCGGTCACGGGCGCCGCGCGGCGCAGCAGGGCGCGCAGCCGGGCGAAGACCTCCTCGACGTCGAACGGCTTGACGACATAGTCGTCGGCGCCCGCGTCGAGTCCGGCGATCCGGTCGGCGGTCTCCACCAGCGCGGTCAGTATCAGCACCGGGGTGCGGTCGCCCTCGGCGCGCAGCACCCGGCACACCTGGAGGCCGTCGATGCCGGGCATCATCACGTCGAGCACCAGCACGTCCGGCCGGGAGCGGTGGGCCTGCGCGAGGGCCTCGACGCCGTCGGCGACGGCCGTGACGTGGTAGCCCTCCAGGGTCAGCGCGCGCTCCAGCGCGTTGCGGATGGCGCGGTCGTCTTCGGCGAGCAGAACGGTGTGCGGCACCCGCACAGTGTGCCAAGCCGCCGGGGCCGGGCGGCCCCGGCGGCGGCCGGGTGGCGTGCTTCTTACCGCTGTCTCACCCGCCGGGACGCAACGCGGCGAGCCGCTCCTCGAAGGGGGTCACGCTCTCGAACGTGTCCTTCTTGGGCAGGGGCGCACCCGGGGCGGTCCGCCCCGGCCCCCGGCCGGCGGGCGCCTGCCGGGTCCCCGCGTCGCCGGGGCCGGGCGACGGACGGACGGCAGCCGTCCCGTGCCCGGCCGGCACCTGGCCGGCGGCGGCCCCCGCCGACGGGTGACCACCGGCGGTTTCCGTCCCGGCCGGGACCCGGTCGGTCGGCGCCTGCCGGGGCTCCGGGTGGCCAGGCACGCGCGCGGACCCCGGCCGGGAACGACCGTTCACCCCGCCCGGGCCACGGCCCGCCGGGCCGCCGGGCCACGGCTCCGCGTCACCGGGCACGGCGGCGGCCCCCGCCGACGGGTGACCGTCGGCGGTTTCCGTCCCGGCCGGGACCTGGCCCACCGGCGCCTGCCGGAACTCCGGGCCGCCCGGCTCGCGCGCGGACCCCGACGCCGCATGACCGTTCACCCCGCCCGGACCACGGCCCCCCGGCCCGCCGGGCCGCAGCTCCGGGCCGCCCGGGCCGGGCGTAAGGCGGCCCGCCGCAGGCGTCTGGCGTGGGAAGGAGCGGGCCGCCGAGGTGGCCGCCATCAGCGCGGCCAGTTCACCCGCCGCCCGTGCGATCCGCCCGTCGAGGCCCTCGGCGCCCCAGTCCTCGGAGGCCGCGTAGACCCCGGTCGGAACGACGACGGCCCGCAGGTAGGCGAAGAGCGGCCGCAGCGCGTGGTCCAGCACCAGCGAGTGCCGTGCGCTGCCGCCGGTCGCCGCGATCAGCACCGGCGTGCCCGCCAGGGCGTCGGGGTCGGTGGAGCTCAGCGCGTCGAAGAAGGACTTGAACAGCCCGCTGTACGACGCGGAGAACACCGGGGTGACCACGACCAGCCCGTCCGCCCCGGTCACCGCGTCGAACGCCTCCGCGAGCGCCGGGCCGGGGAAGCCGTTGGTGAAGGTGTGCGCGATCTCCACGGCGAGGTCCCGCAGCTCGATCACGCGGACGTCGGCGCGGCCCGGCTCGGGGGCGGTCGCGGCCGGGGCGGCGACCGCGGCGAGCCGGTCGCCGAGCAGCCGTGTGGAGGACGGCACGCTCAGCCCGGCCGACACGACGACGATCCTCATGTCCGCGCTCCTTCCGGGTCCTTCGCGGTGTCCTCGGCGGTGTTCCTCCCGCCGGCGAGCAGCGAGGCGTGGGTGGGCGCCTCGGGCACGTCCGCCGGGCGGTTCTTCGCGAACTCCTTCCGCAGCACCGGCACGACCTCCTCGCCGAGCAGGTCGAGCTGTTCCAGCACCGTCTTCAGCGGCAGACCGGCGTGGTCCATCAGGAACAGCTGGCGCTGGTAGTCGCCGGCGTAGTCGCGGAAGGACAGCGTCTTCTCGATGACCTGCTGCGGGGAGCCCACGGTCAGCGGGGTCTGCGCGGTGAACTCCTCCAGCGACGGCCCGTGCCCGTAGACCGGGGCGACGTCGAAGTAGGGGCGGAACTCGCGTACCGCGTCCTGGGAGTTCTTCCGCATGAACACCTGACCGCCGAGGCCGACGATCGCCTGCTCGGGGGTGCCGTGCCCGTAGTGGGCGTAGCGGGCCCGGTACAGCTCGACCATGCGCTTGGTGTGGTCGGCCGGCCAGAAGATGTTGTTGTGGAAGAAGCCGTCACCGTAGTACGCGGCCTGCTCGGCGATCTCCGGCGAGCGGATGGAGCCGTGCCAGACGAACGGCGGCACGCCGTCCAGCGGGCGGGGCGTGGAGGTGAAGCCCTGCAGCGGGGTGCGGAAGCGTCCCTCCCAGTCGACGACGTCCTCGCGCCACAGGCGGTGCAGCAGGGCGTAGTTCTCGACGGCGAGGTTGAT
Source organism: Streptomyces sp. NPDC085937 (assembly GCF_044540535.1). Lineage (NCBI taxonomy): Bacteria > Bacillati > Actinomycetota > Actinomycetes > Kitasatosporales > Streptomycetaceae > Streptomyces > Streptomyces sp. NPDC085937. The sequence goes on from NZ_JBITSH010000013.1 coordinate 130,263, forward strand.
GCCCTGGCGGATGTCCTGGCCGAACCAGGGGTAGACCGGGCCGGTGTTGCCGCGGCCCATCATCAGGTCCACCCGGCCGTCGGCCAGGTGCTGGAGCATCGCGAAGTCCTCGGCGATCTTCACCGGGTCGTTGGTGGTGATCAGCGTGGTGGAGGTGGACAGCACCAGCCGCTCGGTGCGGGCCGCGATGTAGCCGAGCATGGTGGTCGGCGACGACGGCACGAACGGCGGGTTGTGGTGCTCACCGGTGGCGAACACGTCCAGGCCCACCTCCTCGGCCTTCAGCGCGATGGCGACCATGGCCTTGATCCGCTCGCGCTCCGTCGGCGTGCGCCCCGTCGTCGGGTCGGGGGTGACGTCCCCGACGCTGAAGATCCCGAACTGCATGGCCGCTCACCTTCCAGGTTGTTGACGCTTCAACTATACCCCTGGAACGACACCCCGCCCCGTCCTATTCCATCCCTCAGGTCTCCCCCGCCCGCAGCCGGGCCGCCTGCTCGGCGCCGTACTCCGTCGTGCGCCGCATGTGCTCGACGAACCGCTCCAGCTCACCGTCGTCCAGGTCGTCGAACAGCGCGAACCAGCCGCCACCGACCCGCTCCCACATCCGCCCCACCTCGGCGGCCCGCTCCGGCACCGGCGCGACCAGCACCAGCCGCCGGTCCGCCGCGTCCCGCTCCCGGACCACGTACCCCGCCCGCACCAGCCGGTCCACCAGCCGCGTCGCCGACCCGGTCGTCAGACCCGTCAGCTCCGCGATCCGGCCCGTGGTCACCGGCCCGCGCTCCAGGGTGAGCAGGTTCAGACACTGCAGGTCCGTCGGATGCAGCCCCAGACGGTCGGCGAGCGCCTGGTTGAACAAGGCGTACGACGCCATGTACCGCCGGGCCACCACACCGAGCTCCGCCATCAGCCGCGACCGCGCGTCCGTGGGCGACCCCGTCCCCATGACACCCCTCACCCGTCCGTCCGGTCCGTCCGTCACGGGGCATGTATCCCCGGCGCACCCGGCCGCAGGCGCCCTCCAACAGGTGACACGGCCCGGACGTGCGAGGCTGCGGCCATGCTGATCCTCCGCTCCGCCGCCCTGTTCGTCCTCGCCGCGATCCTGGAGATCGGCGGCGCCTGGCTGGTCTGGCAGGGCGTCCGCGAACACCGCGGGTGGATGTGGGCGGCCGGCGGGGTCCTCGCCCTCGGCGCCTACGGCTTCGTGGCCACCTTCCAGCCCGACGGGCAGTTCGGCCGGGTGCTCGCCGCGTACGGCGGCATCTTCGTCGCCGGGTCGATCCTGTGGGGCGTGGTCGCCGACGGCTACCGCCCGGACCGCTGGGACATCACCGGCGCCCTGGTCTGCCTCGCCGGGATGGCCGTCATCATGTGGGCCCCGCGAAGCGGCTGAACCGGCTCACGCACGGGCTCCGCACACCGCCCCCGAGGGCTCCCACACACCCGCTTTATGCTGGCCGGGCGACGGCCCCGCACGCGCCCGGAGCGCGCCCGCGCCGGCCGACCGCCCGCCCGCCCTCACCACCGCCCGCCCGAGGAGCACCCCATGGCCACCGCCGTACCGCCCGCCGCGTCCCGTATCGCCGTCGTCACGGGAGCGAGCAGCGGGATCGGTGCCGCCACGGCGCGCCGGCTCGCCGAGGCCGGGTACCGCGTCGTCCTCACCGCCCGCCGCAAGGACCGCATCGAGGCGCTCGCCGAGGAGCTGACCTCGGCCGGCCACTCGGCGACGGCATACCCCCTCGACGTCACCGACCGCGCCGCCGTCGACGAGTTCGCCACCGCCTTCAGGACCGTCGGCGTGCTGGTCAACAACGCGGGCGGCGCCCTCGGCGCGGACCCGGTCGCCACCGGCGACCCGCAGGACTGGCGCACGATGTACGAGACCAACGTCATCGGCACCCTCAACCTCACCCAGGCCCTGCTGCCCAAGCTCGACGCGAGCGGCGACGGCACGGTCGTGGTCGTCTCCTCCACCGCCGGCCACGCCACCTACGAGGGCGGCGCGGGCTACGTCGCCGCCAAGCACGGCGCCCACGTCCTCGCCGAGACCCTGCGCCTGGAGATCGTCGGCCGCCCGGTGCGCGTCATCGAGATCGCGCCCGGCATGGTGAAGACCGAGGAGTTCGCCCTGACCCGGTTCGGCGGCGACGCCGAGAAGGCCGCCAAGGTCTACCAGGGGGTCGCCGAGCCCCTCACCGCGGACGACGTGGCCGAGACCGTCACCTGGGCGGTGACCCGCCCGCCGCACGTCAACATCGACCTGCTGGTCGTCCGCCCGCGCGCCCAGGCGTCCAACACCAAGGTCCACCGGGAGGCGTGATGACCACGGACGGCGAGCGCCGCCGCCTCGCCCTGGAGAAGAAGCGTGAGCGCTACGTCTGGTACTACCTCGCCTATTTCCTCTTCGGCATCCACATCGTCGCGTTCGTCATGATCTACGCGGTGGCGCACGCCAAGTAGGGCCATCCTGTACGGGTACGGGGACCCCTACCCGAGGAGGACGTGCCATGCGGGACGTGACCTATGCGATGGGCATCTCGCTCGACGGCTACATCACCGGACCGGACGGCGGCCTCGACTGGTCGGCGCCCGACCCGGACGTCTTCCGCTTCTGGATCGACGAGACCCGGAAGCTCGGCGTCCATCTGCTCGGCCGACGGCTCTACGAGACGATGCTCTACTGGGAGACCGCCGCCGACGACCCCTCGCTCGGTGACGCGGAGCGCGAGTGGACCGACGTGTGGAACCCCCTTCCCAAGGTGGTCTTCTCCCGCACGCTGACAGAAGTGAGGGGCAACGCCCGCCTGGCCTCCGGCAGCGTCGCCGAGGAGATCGCACGACTGCGGAAGGAGCCGGGCGAGGGCGAGATCGCGGTCGGCGGACCGACCCTCGCCGCCGAGGCCGCCGCGGCGGACCTGATCGACGAGTACCGCACGGTCGTCCACCCGGTCCTGGTCGGCGGGGGCACCCGCTACTTCCCCCACGACGAGCGCCGCGTCCACCTGGACCTCGTGGAATCCCGCATGCTCACCCCGGACGTGGCATACCTCCGCCACCGCGTACGGAGGTGACCCCGCACGCGGCGGACGCTCAGCCCTTCACGCAGACGACCTGCTTCAGCTTCGCGACGACCTCCACGAGGTCCCGCTGCTGGTCGATGACCTGCTCGATCGGCTTGTACGCGGCCGGGATCTCGTCGACCACGCCGGAGTCCTTGCGGCACTCCACGCCCCGCGTCTGCTCCTCCAGGTCCTTCGCGGTGAAGCGCCGCTTGGCCGCGTTCCGGCTCATGCGCCGGCCCGCGCCGTGCGAGGCGGAGTTGAAGGCCTTGTCGTTCCCCAGACCCTTCACGATGTACGAGCCCGTGCCCATCGAGCCCGGGATGATCCCGTACTCGCCGGACCCCGCGCGGATCGCGCCCTTGCGGGTGACGAGCAGGTCCATGCCGTCGTAGCGCTCCTCGGCCACGTAGTTGTGGTGCGCGCTGATCTCCTGCTCGAAGGTGGGCTTCGCCTTCTTGAACTCCTTGCGGACCACGTCCTTCAGGAGCGCCATCATGATGGAGCGGTTGTACTTCGCGTACTCCTGGGCCCAGAACAGGTCGTTGCGGTACGCCGCCATCTGCGGGGTGTCCGCGACGAAGACCGCCAGGTCGCGGTCGACGAGGTTGTGGTTGTGCGGGAGGTTCTGGGCGACGCCGATGTGGTGCTCGGCCAGTTCCTTGCCGATGTTGCGGGATCCGGAGTGCAGCATCAGCCAGACGGAACCCTCCGTATCAGTACAAACTTCCACAAAGTGGTTCCCGCCCCCCAGCGTCCCCATCTGCTTCGTCGCCCGCTCCTCGCGGAACTTCACCGCGTCCGCGACCCCGCCGAAGCGGGTCCAGAAGTCGTCCCAGCCGCCCGTCGCGAAGCCGTGCAGCCGGCCCGGGTCGACCGGGTCGTCGTGCATGCCCCGGCCGACCGGGATCGCCTGCTCGATCCGCGAACGCAGCCGGGACAGGTCGCCGGGCAGGTCGTTCGCCGTCAGGGAGGTCTTCACCGCGGACATCCCGCAGCCGATGTCGACGCCCACCGCCGCCGGGCACACCGCGCCCCGCATCGCGATGACCGAGCCCACCGTCGCGCCCTTGCCGTAGTGCACGTCCGGCATGACGGCCAGGCCCTTGATCCAGGGCAGGGTGGCGACGTTGCGCAGCTGCTGGAGCGCGCCCTCCTCCACCGTCGCCGGGTCCGTCCACATGCGGATCGGCACCTTCGCACCCGGCAGTTCCACGTACGACATGAGGTCCCCATTCCCCCGGAAAAAGTACAGAAGTCGAATACCGCAAAACCGGCGCCAAGGTCGACGAAAAGGGATGACGGACCGGCGTCCACGGCAGTGCGTGCGATACATATTGTCTGCGAACGGCGCCCCCCTGCGGCAAGCGATTAACCAGCGGGGACACTGGACAGACCCGGCGGGCCGCGGCCCGCACCCACCGTCGAGAGGACCCGACCGTGCAGCGGAAGGCGTACGTACCCGGCGTCGCCGCGCTCCTGGTGGCCGTACTGGCCGGCTGCACCGGAGGCTCCGACAGCGGGGGGCAGTCGGACGACTCCAACCCCGGCAGCGCCGGTACGGCGTCGCCGGCGGCGCAGCCCGGCAGGTACGCCACCCTCCCCGAGCCGTGCGGCGCGGTCGACGCCCGGACGCTGGAGGAACTCCTGCCCGGTCTGGCGGAGTTGACGGACGAGCAGCAGCGGGAGAAGGCGTACGGGGGTGAGGCGACGCTCACCTACGACACCGACCGCAAGGTGGGCTGCCGTTGGAAGGTGGAGTCGACGGCGGCGACCGACCGGCTGCTGGTCGACCTCGAGCGGGTCGTGTCCTACGACAACGCGGTGAGCGACGACGCCCAGGCCGAGGAGCTGTTCGCGCGGAAGCAGACGGCGGCGCGGCTGCCCGTGTCGACGGTGACGGGGTCGGGCTCGCCCTCCCCGTCGGCGACCGGTCCGACGGACCCGGCCGCCACCGGCACTCCCGCAGCGCCCGGTTCGTCCCCGTCCTCCTCGACCGCCTCGCCGTCCGTCGCGCCGTCCGATCTGCAGCCGCGGGTCCTGGAGGACCTGGGCGACGAGGCGTTCCTCGACGACGCTCTCGACAGCTCCGGTTCGACCGCTCAGGAGCGCACCGTGACTGTGGCGTTCCGCACGTCCAACGTCATCGTCACCATCGAGTACGCGGAGCAGCCGGTGACCGTCGGCGCGGTCCCGGACAGCAAGGAAATGCAGGACAGGGCCCGGAAACTGGCCGCCGAGCTGTCCGACGCGCTGGGCGACTGAGCCTCGTTCACCGCCCCTTCACCCTCTGCGCGAAGCCCCCGAAGTACGGCCGTACGGGTGACGGGGCGCGTACCGTGACCCCTCGGACACCGTTCCGACCGCAGGGAACACGAGCGTCATGAGTGAAGGAACCATGCAGCGACGAGCACAGCGAGAGCAGCCCGAGCGAGCCAAGCGCCTGACCCGCGTCCTTGTCTGCGCGGCAGCCGTCCCCGTGATGCTGATCGCCTCCGGCTGCTCCTCGGACTCCGGCTCCGACGGCGGCGGAGACAAGGCCACGAGCACCTCCGCGTCGGCGAGCCCGTCCCCGACCGTGCAGGCGGCGGCGTACCGGACGCTGCCCGAGGCGTGCGGCGTGCTGACGAAGAAGACCCTGAAGGACCTGGCGCCGAAGGCCAAGTCGGGCAAGGAGGGCGGCTCCGACGACGTGGCCTCGCGGGCCAGCTGCTCCTGGAGCAGCCTGGACAACAACGGGGTCAAGGGGTCGCAGTTCCGCTGGCTGAACGTGTCGCTGATGCGTTTCGAGTCGGACACCACGCGCGGCCCGGGCGAGAAGCTGGCCGAGGAGTACTACGACAAGCAGGTGCGTGCCGCCCGGGTGGTGGAGGGCGCGAAGGGCGTTCGTGCGGTGCCGGTGGCCGGCACCGGGGACGAGGCGACCTCGGTGAGCTACGACCTGAAGAAGAAGGAAGGCACCTTCAAGCAGCAGACGGTCGTGGCGCGCGTGGAGAACGTGGTCGTCACCCTCGACTACAACGGCGCGGGTCTGGCCGGCGACAAGACGCCGGACGCGGCCGCGCTGCTGTCGGACGCCAAGAAGGCCGCCAGGGAGGCCGTCCTCTCGGTGACGAGGGCGAACGGCTCGGCGTCGGCGAGCGGTTCGCCGTCCGCGCCGACGTCGGGGAAGCCGTCCGCGCCGGCCTCCGGGTCGGCCTCGGCGTCGACCGCCGGCAAGGGCTGAGCCTCCTCATCCGGAACCGGCCACCCGTTCCCCGCACACATGTGCCACTCTGTTGCGCGCAACAACATGCACTGGGAGGGGAGTACGGGTGGCCGCGCCACTGCAGCTGACACGGATGCACCGGGTTCTCATAGGCGTGGTCGTCTCCGGTGCCGTCGTCATCGCCGGGATCGGCTTCGCCGGTTCGTACGCGGCGGTCCGTGAACTGGCCCTGCAAAAGGGCTTCGGCAACTTCAGCTACGTCTTTCCGATCGGCATCGACGCGGGTATCTGCGTGCTGCTGGCGCTGGATCTGCTGCTGACGTGGATCCGCATCCCGTTCCCGCTGCTGCGGCAGACGGCGTGGCTGCTGACGGCCGCGACGATCGCGTTCAACGGTGCCGCCGCCTGGCCGGATCCGCTCGGTGTGGGCATGCACGGTGTGATCCCGGTGCTGTTCGTGGTCTCCGTGGAGGCGGCCCGGCACGCGATCGGCCGGATCGCCGACATCACCGCCGACAAGCACATGGAGGGCGTCCGGCTGACCCGCTGGCTGCTCTCGCCCGTGCCGACGTTCCTGTTGTGGCGCCGTATGAAGCTGTGGGAGCTGCGCTCGTACGAGCAGGTGATCAAGCTGGAGCAGGAGCGGCTGGTGTACCAGGCCCGGCTGCGGTCCCGGTTCGGCCGCGCCTGGCGGCGCAAGGCACCGGTCGAGTCCCTGATGCCGCTGCGCCTGGCGAAGTACGGCGTCCCCCTGGCCGAGACGGCCCCGGCGGGCCTGGCGGCGGCGGGCATCGAGCCGGCGCTGCTGCCCCCGGCGCCCGAGCGGTCCGAGCAGGCCCGGCCCGGCGTTCCCGCCGAGGCCGGCCGTGCGGCGGCGCCATCCGGCGAGCAGCGCCTGGAGCTGGAGGGGAGCCAGGGCCCCGGGGGCGAGGAGGAGGCCCCCAACAATCCGTGGCTGCACGCCCGCGATCCGCAGACGGTCGAGTACCACGGCGGCTACGACCCCTCGTACGACCCGGACGAGGAGTACGCCCGCTGGATGGCGGAGCAGCAGCAGGCCGAGCAGTACGTGGACCAGTACCGGGAGGAGCCGCCGCTCCAGGAGCCCGCTCCGGAGGAGACCGGCACCTTCCCGATCCCGGTGATCCCGGGCGGCCGCACCCGGGAGCTCGGGGAGGGCGGGAACCCGTCCGCCGATCCGGACGAGGAGGAGTACTACCAGGTGTTCCGCCAGTCCATAGACGGCAGTTACCCCACGCCCCGCGTCCTCGGTGACAACATCCAGGCCACCTACGGCACGTCGCTGGCCCCCGGCGTCCTGAAGGATCTGGTGGACCGTTTCCAGAAGCGCCACATGGCGGAGCTGGAGGAGGACCACATCGCCTGAGGCTCCCGTCAGACGCCTCTGCCCGGCGCACGTGGACGTGAGCCGGGCAGAGGGACGGGCGGAGGAGGGTGCCGGAGCACGTCCTCCGTTACTGCGTGACGCTGTACCAGTCGCGCTGGGGAGCGGTCATCCCGGTCCCGGTGCTGGTGAAGTTCCACAGGCCGTGGCGCGAGCGGCCGTCGGCGCCCGGAGTGGCCTCGTACCAGACGGCGATGTCCGTCCTGCCGTCACCGGTGAGGTCAGCCGGGACCGGGGTGCTGAGGTTCCAGTTCCAGCTGCTGCCGGTGGTGGAGCTGTCCCACGTGGTCTGGGGCGCCGCGAAGGACGCGCCGTTGCCGGTGAACGTGTACAGCCGCGTGCGGTACACAGCGCCCGACGCCCCGAGGTCGTAGAGCACGCCGATGTCGGCCTTGCCGTCACCGTTGAAGTCGCCGGAGACAACCTTGCTGCGGCCCCAGGCCCAACTGCCGAAGGACGAGCTGTCCCAGGCGGTCTTCGGTGCGGCGAAGGAGGTGCCGGTGCTGGTGAAGGTGTACAGCCGCGTGCGGAAACCGCCGTCGGCGGAGCCCAGGTCGTACATCACGCCGATGTCGGCCTTGCCGTCACCGTCGTAGTCGCCGGAGACGACCTTGCTGCGCTCCCAGTTCCAGCTGCCGAAGGAGGAGCTGTCCCAGGCGACCTTGGGTGCCTCGAAGGCGGCGCCGTTGCTGGTGAACGTCCACAGGCGCGTGCGGAAGACGCTGTCGACCGTGCCCAGGTCGTAGAGCACACCGATGTCGGCCTTGCCGTCACCGTCGTAGTCGCCGGAGACGACCTTGCTGCGCTCCCAGTTCCAGCTCACCGAACCGGCGCTGTCCCAAACGAGCTTGGGAGCGGAGAAGGAGGTGCCGGTGCTGGTGAAGGTGTACAGCCGCGTGCGGAAACCGCCGTCGGCGGAGCCCATGTTGTACATCACGCCGATGTCGGCCTTGCCGTCACCGTCGAAGTCGCCCGAGACGACCTTGCTGCGCTCCCAGCCCCAGCTGCCGAAGGACGAGCTGTCCCAGGCCACCCGCGGCGAGCCGTACGCGGTGCCGTTGCTGTCGAAGACCCACAGACCGCTCTGGGAGCGGCCCTGCGCGTCCTTGCCGTAGTCGTAGAAGGCGGCCAGGTCGGCGTCGCCGTCGCCGTCGAAGTCACCGCTGACCGTCTGCGCCTGCTGCGGCAGCGAACGGGTGCGGTCGATCCAGGCGTTGAGGTCGTCGACGCGGGCCGCCACGGCGCCCGTGCGCGTCTCCGCCTCGTCGACGCCCCAGCAGCCGCCCTGCCAGGACCTGCTGCTGATGCCGACGAGCTCGGCGGTGCCGCCGCGCTCGACGAGCATCGGGCCGCCCGTGTCGCCCGGGCATACGGCGTCGCCGTCCTGGCCGGTGACGGCGAGGGTCCCACCTTCGACGGCGTCGACACCGAAGGTGCCGGCGTGCTGCCGGGTCGGGGCCCACTCCGTCGTGGTCCGGCCGAAGCCCACGGCCTGCAGCGTGTCGCCGGCGGCGGCCGGCGTCTTGGCGACCGCCACCGGGGCCACGCCGGTGACCGGCTGGCCGAGGCGCGCCATGACCACGTCGCGCCCCTGGTAGGGAACGAGTTCGACGACCTCGCGCGAGACACCGTCGGGGGCGGCGTCGGTGTGCCCAACGGTCGCGGTCGTCTTCTGCTGCGGGGCGCCGGCCGGCACGGTGAGGTCGGCGGCCGGGTTCGCCGCGAAGCAGCTGGCCGCGGTGAGCAGCCACTGGGGATCGACCAGGACTCCCGAGCAGCCGCGGTCGTGCTCACCGACGACGATCTTCGCGGTGTAGGCGTGCGTGGTTCCCCCGGCCGCGGGCCCGGTGACGGCACCGGCAGGCGCGGCCGTCAGCACGGCCCCCGCAATCAGGGAAGCCGCCGCCAGCGCACCGAGGCGCAGGGGTCTGTCATGTCGCATAAATCGTTTCCTCGCTGGCGAGTTCGACAAGGGCAGGGCAGCAGGGCCCTTCGAGCGGGGTCTTGCCACAGGGCGGTGGCGACGTTCCGCTGGAACGACGGCTCACGACCCCTGTGCGCAAGCCGCTCGATCCCCATGCAATCCACCCCCTTCACCAGCTGTCCATGACAACAACTACTCGAAACGGAACGTAAGACGCAGACCCAATGTGATTCCGGTCACCTACAGAGAAGGTTGTGACGAATGACATGGAGACTTTGTGAAGATCGGTCCGGAGCAACGTACGACGACGAAGAGGGGCGCCCGGTGGATTCCACCGGGCGCCCCTCTTCGTCGTCGTACGCGTTACGCGCCGAGCAGGTGCCGCACCCTCTCTTGCCCCACCGCCAGCAGCAGGGTCGGCAGACGCGGGCCGGTCTCGCGGCTCACCAGGAGCTGGTAGAGCAGCGCGAAGAAGGACCGCTGGGCGGTCTTGATCTCCGGCGGCAGCTCCTTGGGCGTGGCGTCGGCGGAGAAGCCCGCCTGGACCTTCGGGACGCCGTAGACGAGGTGGGTCAGGCCGTCCAGGGACCAGTTGGCGGCGAGGCCGTCGAGCAGCAGCCGCAGGGACTGCTGCGCCTGCTCGTCGAGCGACTTCAGCAGTTCGGCGTCGGGCTCGTCGCGGACGATGGTGCGCTGGTCGGCGGGGACGTGGGTGTTGATCCACGCCTCGGCCTTGTCGTAGCGCGGGCGGGCCTCGTCGAGCGAGCCGAGGGGGTTCGCCGGGTCGAGGTCGCTGAGGATGCGCAGCGCCTGGTCCTCGTGTCCGGCGGTGATGTCGGCCACCGAGGCCAGCGTGCGGTACGGCAGCGGCCGGGGCGTGCGCGGCAGCTCACCGCTCGCCGTCCGCACCGCGCGGGAGTGCGCGGCGGCGTCGGCGGGCAGCGCGGAGCCGTCGGCGACCTTGGCGTCCAGGCGGTCCCACTCGTCGTAGAGGCGCTGGATCTCCTGGTCGAAGGCGATCTTGAAGGACTGGTTCGGCCGGCGGCGGGCGTACAGCCAGCGCAGCAGCTGCGGCTCCATGATCTTCAGGGCGTCGGCCGGGGTGGGCACACCGCCCTTGGACGACGACATCTTCGCCATGCCGCTGATGCCGACGAAGGCGTACATCGGGCCGATCGGCTGCTTGCCGCCGAAGATCCCGACGATCTGCCCGCCCACCTGGAAGGACGAGCCCGGCGAGGAGTGGTCCACGCCGCTGGGCTCGAAGATCACGCCCTCGTAGGCCCAGCGCATCGGCCAGTCGACCTTCCAGACGAGCTTGCCGCGGTTGAACTCGCTCAGCCGGACCGTCTCCGAGAAGCCGCAGGCGGTGCAGGAGTAGGTCAGCTCGGTGGAGTCGTCGTCGTAGGAGGTGACGGTGGTGAGGTCCTTCTCGCAGTTGCCGCAGTACGGCTTGTACGGGAAGTACCCGGCGGAGCCGGAGCTGCCGTCGTCCTCGGCGGCGGCGCCGGAGCCCTCGGCGGCCTCCAGCTCGGCCTCGTCGACCGGCTTCTGCTGCTGCTTCTTCGCCGGCGCCTTCTTGGTGCGGTACTGGGCGAGGATCGCGTCGATGTCGGCGCGGTGCCGCATGGCGTGCAGGATCTGCTCGCGGTAGGTGCCGGAGGTGTACTGCTCGGTCTGGCTGATCCCGTCGAACTCCACGCCCAGCGCGGCCAGCGACTCGACCATCGCGGCCTTGAAGTGCTCGGCCCAGTTCGGGTGCGGGGAGCCCTTCGGGGCGGGAACGGAGGTCAGCGGCTTGCCGATGTGCTCGGCCCACGACTCGTCGACGCCGGGGACGCCCGCCGGGACCTTGCGGTAGCGGTCGTAGTCGTCCCAGGAGATCAGGTGGCGGACCTGGTGGCCGCGGCGGCGGATCTCGTCGGCGACCAGGTGCGGGGTCATGACCTCGCGGAGGTTGCCCAGGTGGATGGGGCCGGAGGGGGACAGCCCGGACGCGACGACGACCACCGGCGCGTCAGCGCCCGACGTTTTCGCGCCCGGGGCCCGACGCTCCGACTCCTCGATGACCTCATCCGCGAAACGGGAGACCCAGTCGGTGGTCTCGGTGCTCTGAGCCACGATCGGCACGTCCTTCTTTCTGCTCGGGCAGCCGGTACGGTCGCACGGCTGACCGTGCCATTCTCCCAGCTCCCCCGGCCACCGCGAAAACGCCATTTCACCGGCCCGCGCGGCGCCCTCGCGGGGCACCGCGCCGCGCGGCACCCCCGGTCGGCGCCCTCGCGCACGGAAAAACCGCTTTACCCCCCATGGGATACTGGCCGTGTCTATCTGAACCCACGAGGAGAACGGCACCCACTCCATGGCCTCGGTCACATCGCTCACCGATCTCGTCAGCGAGCAGCTCACGTCCGCCCTCTCCGCCACCCGGCCGGAGGCGTCCGCGGACCCGCTGCTGCGACGCAGCGACAGGGCGGACTTCCAGGCCAACGGCATCCTCGCGCTGGCGAAGAAGGCGAAGGCGAACCCGCGGGAGCTGGCGACCGAGGTCGTCTCGCACCTCACCACCGGCGACGTGCTCAAGGACGTCGAGGTCTCCGGCCCCGGCTTCCTCAACATCACGATCGCCGACCGGGCCATCACCGGGAACCTGGCCGCGCGGTACACGGACGACACCGGCCGCCTCGGTGTGCCCCTCGCCGCCGAGCCGGGTACCACGGTGATCGACTACGCCCAGCCGAACGTGGCCAAGGAGATGCACGTCGGCCACCTGCGCTCCGCGGTGATCGGCGACGCCCTGCGCGGCATGCTCGACTTCACCGGTGAGAAGACGATCGGCCGGCACCACATCGGCGACTGGGGCACCCAGTTCGGCATGCTCATCCAGTACCTGCTGGAGCACCCGGGCGAGCTGAAGCCGGCGTCCGAGGTCGACGGCGAGCAGGCCATGTCGAACCTCAACCGGGTCTACAAGGCCTCGCGGGCGCTGTTCGACGCCGACGAGGAGTTCAAGGAGCGGGCACGCAAGCGGGTCGTCGCGCTGCAGTCCGGCGACAAGGAGACCCTCGAACTGTGGCAGCAGTTCGTGGACGAGTCGAAGGTCTACTTCTACTCCGTCTTCGAGAAGCTGGACATGGAGATCCGCGACGACGAGATCGTCGGCGAGTCCGCGTACAACGAAGGCATGCCTCAGACCGCGCGGATGCTGGAGGAGATGGGCGTCGCGGTCCGTTCCGAGGGCGCGCTGGTGGTGTTCTTCGACGACATCCGCGGCAAGGACGACCAGCCGGTGCCGCTGATCGTGCAGAAGGCCGACGGCGGCTTCGGCTACGCGGCCTCCGACCTCACCGCGATCCGCAACCGGGTCTTCGACCTGCGCGCGACGACCCTGCTGTACGTGGTCGACGTGCGGCAGTCGCTGCACTTCAAGATGGTCTTCGAGACCGCCCGCCGGGCCGGCTGGCTGGGTGACGACGTCACCGCGCACAACATGGGCTACGGCACGGTGCTGGGCGCGGACGGCAAGCCGTTCAAGACCCGTGAGGGCGAGACCGTACGGCTGGAGGACCTGCTGGACGAGGCCGTGCAGCGGGCCGCCGAGGTCGTGCGGGAGAAGGCCAGGGACCTCACCGAGGACGAGATCCAGGAGCGGGCCGCGCAGGTCGGCATCGGCGCCGTGAAGTACGCGGACCTGTCGACGTCGCCGAACCGCGACTACAAGTTCGACCTGGACCAGATGGTCTCGCTGAACGGCGACACCTCGGTGTACCTCCAGTACGCCTACGCCCGTATCCAGTCGATCCTGCGCAAGGCCGGGGACGTGCGGCCCGCGGCCCACGAGGAGCTCGAACTGCACGAGGCGGAGCGGGCGCTGGGGCTGCACCTGGACGCGTTCGGGGACACGGTGTTCGAGGCCGCCGGGGAGTACGCGCCGCACAAGCTGACGGCGTACCTGTACCAGCTGGCGTCGCTGTACACGTCGTTCTACGACAAGTGCCCGGTGCTGAAGGCCGATTCGCCGGCGCAGGTGGAGAACCGCCTGTTCCTGTGCGACCTCACGGCCCGCACGCTGACCAAGGGCATGGCCCTGCTGGGCATCAGGACGCCCGAGCGCCTCTGACGCTCCTCGGCCCCACCGGCACACGGCCCGTCCACTCCCTCGGGGGGAGTGGACGGGCCGCGGCCGTCGCCGACGTCAGATCCGGGCCTGCACCGTCGTCCCCGAGACGTCACCGCGGGCGGCCCGGTCCGGGAAGAACGATCGTGGACGGCGCCGACGCGGATGCCTACGTGTGCACCGGGATGAAGCGGGCGCGGCTGGCCAGGCAGTGTCATCCGCACCTGCTTCCGGCCCACGGGCGCCGGGCCACGCGAGTGATTCGACGCCCCGGTCCGGCCGGACGGACCACGGGCCGACTAGGTCCTGTCCGGCCCTGCCATGGCCGGACCGATGCCGAAGAGGGAGGCGGCGTTGGCCGAGCGGACCTTGTGCCGGTCGGTGTCGGTGGAGAGGTGACCGAAGAAGGTGTCGATGTCGTCGCGGGTGGGCTGCTGGAACGGATAGTCGGTGGAGAAGATCAGCCGGTCGGTGGTCGTCACGGTCAGCGCGTGCCGCAGGAGGGCCGGGTTGAGCATGCCGGACATGGTGAGGAAGACATTGGTGCGGAGGTAGCCGGAGACGGGTCGTTCGAGGCCGGCCAGGCGGGCGAGGCTGTCGGCGCGGTCGAGCCAGAAGGGCAGCAGTTCGCCCCAGTGGCCCAGCACGATCTGGAGTTCGGGGTGGCGGTCGAAGGTGCCGCGCAGGATGAGCCTCAGGGCGGCGGTGGCCGCCTCGATGTGCCAGCCCCAGCCGAAGGTGGCCAGGCCCAGACCGGTCAGGGGGTCGAACCCGCGGTAGGCGGCGTCACGCAGGGCGTCGGACGGGATCTGCGGATGGATGAAGACCGGCTGGCGCAGACGGGCGGCCGCGGCGAAGAAGTCGTCGTAGGCCGGATCGTCGAGGAAGCGGTCGCCGGAGCGGCCGTAGACCATGGTTCCCACATGGCCCAGGGCGGCTGCGCGTTCGAGTTCGTCGGCCACGTGCTGCGGGGACGACAACGGCAGGCTGGACAGCGACCGCAAGCGCGTGGGATGGGCTCGGACCGCCGTGATGGCGGTGTCGTTGGCCAGGCGGCTGAGCGCGACGGCCTCCTCGGCCGGCAGCGCCTGCGTGCCCGGCGGAGTGAGGGCGAGCACGGCCAGGTCGATGCCCTGGGCGTCCATGGTGGCGAGCCGTCCGGCCCCGAGGTCTTCGAGGCGCTGCGTGGTGTCGCCGCGCTCGTTGAGAAGAAGGCTTTCGTCCGGCTGCCGGGCCGCCTTGAGCGCGGAGGTCAGCTCCGGCAGCATCCAGTGCTCTTCGATGCCGATGAGGGTCATGAGCGGGAGTCCTCTGGTGCGGTGACGGTGCGCGAGTGCGCTTCGGTGGTGGGCCACGAAGCTAGGCACACCCGCTTTGCCTGTCAAATGATACCTATCATCGGTTAGGTAGATTAGAGTAAGGATGTGGACGAGAAGCACGAGGCCAGACTGTTCGAGCTCGCCGATCTGATCCTGGCGATCAGCCGCCATCTGCATGCCGCCAAGGCGGACGCGGCGGAGTCGTGGACGCCGATCGAGGCAGCGGTGATGCGCTACATCGATCACCGGCCCGGCGCCACCCCGACGCAGGCGGCCCGGGCGACTCAGATGATCTCCAGCAACTTCAGCCGGGCCTTGCGCAAGCTGGAGCACAAGGGTCTGGTGCGCCGCGTGGCCGACCCCGGCGACGCCCGCCGTGTACGCCTCTACCCGACCGAGAAGGCGGGCGAGAACCTGAGGTACCTCCAGGAGACATGGAGCCGGCTGCTGGACGAGGCCGTTCCCGACCCTGCCGACGCGGACGCGGTGATCACCGTGCTCCGGCGTATCGAGTCACAACTCCTCGGCGGAGCCGACAGCGGTCCCTGACCTCGGTGCTCTCCACCCGGCCGGCCGCGTCGAACCCCTCAGGCCGAAGCAGCAGGCGGCTACCGCCGTCCCCGCAGCGCCGCCCCCAGCCTCCGCAGTCCCTCCGCGATCTCCTCCGGGGTCTGGGTCACGAAGCACAGGCGGAGGGTGGAGCGGTCGGGTTCGCCCGTGTGGAAGGGGGCGCCCGGGACGTACGCCACGTCGTGCCGGACCACCTCGGGGAGCAGGGCCGTGGTGTCGTACGCCTGCGGGAGCCGCACCCAGAGGAACATGCCGCCCTCCGGGCGGGTCCAGGACGAGCCGTCGGGGAGGGCGTCCGCGAGGCCGGCCAGCATCGCGTCCCTGCGCTCGCCGTACACGGCCGCCACCCGCCGGACATGGGCGTCCAGGTCGCGGTCCGCGAGGTAGCGGGCCGCGGCGAGCTGGTTGACGGTCGGGGTGTGCAGGTCGGCGGCCTGCTTGGCGACGGCGCAGGCGCGGCGCAGCCCCTCCGGCGCACGCAGCCAGCCCAGCCGCAGTCCGGGCGCCATGATCTTGGAAAGGCTGCTCAGCAGCACCGTGCGGTCCCCGGCCCCCGGGTGGGCGGCGATCCACGGCACCCGTTCGCCCTCGTACCGCAGTTCGCCGTAGGGGTCGTCCTCCACGATCCACAGTCCGCGGCGGGCGGCGACCTCGGCGACGGCGGCCCGGCGGGCGGCGGGCATGGTGCGGCCGGTGGGGTTCTGGAAGGTGGGCACGGTGTAGAGCAGCTTGGGCCGCTCCCGCACCACCAGCTCCTCCAACGCCTCGGGGTCCAGGCCGTGTTCGTCGCCGGGCACCGCGACCACCCGCGCCCCGGCCAGCCCGAACGCCTGAAGTGCCGCAAGATAGCAGGGGTCTTCGACGAGGACCGTGTCGCCCGGTTCGAGCAGCGCGGTGGCGAGCAGGGACAGCGCCTGCTGCGAGCCGGTGGTGACGAGCAGGTCGTCCGGGTCGGTGGGCAGCCCGCGCTCGGTGGTGCGTCCGGCGAGGGCGGCCCGCAGCACCGGTTCGCCCTCGGTCGTGGAGTACTGCAGGGCCCGCGCGGGCGTCTCGGCGAGCACCGCCCGGTACGCGGCCGCGATGCCGTCGGCGTCGAACAGCTCCGGTGCCGGGAGACCGCCCGCGAAGTTGATCACCTCGGGGCGGGCGGTGACCGCCAGGATGTCCCGTACGGGTGAGCCGCCGACCGCGGAGGCCCGGGCGGCGAGCCGCGGGGTGGGGGCGAGGGCGGGCTCGGTGAGGGACATGACACGGCTCCTTCGGCTGGGACGGCGCGTGCCCGCAGCCTAGGAAAAAGCGTGCGGTTGACATGCGCCTTTCCGCGATCCGGACGTGCCGCCCTGCCGTCGCGCTACTCGAGCTTGGTGGTCCCCTCCGGCACCCATCCGTCGCCGCCGATCGGGAACTCGTACGCCGGGCGGCCCTTGTTGCCGCTGGTGCGGAACGGGCGGCCCTCGTCGTCCACGGTCAGTGTGCCGCTGCGGTCGCCGCTGGACCACTTCAGCTCCAGGTACCAGTCGACGTCGTACGCGGAGACCGAGGCGGTGATGTAGTACACCTCCGGGTCGGACTCGCTCACCTTGAACGGGAAGTCCTCGTTCCCCGGCTCCGGGGTGAGGGACGGCCGCGCCGAGTCCAGCGAGACGCCGAACGCCCGCGTCCGGACGCCGCCTCCGCAGCCCACGCCGGGATAAGCCATGGTGTAGTCGTTCCAGGCGAGCGGCGCCCGCTTGCCCGCCACCCGCACGGTGAGGCCGTCGACGACCACCGTCTCGGGGCCGGCGCCCTGCACGGTGAGCCGCAGGTACTGCTGCCCCGAGGACACCGCGCCGTGCGCCGCCACCCAGCCCGCGGCACCCTCCTCGACCGGCGGGGGCTTCATCCCGCCCGCCGGCTTGTCGACCAGGTACCGCTGCGAGCAGGGGCTCTCCCAGGCGTACGGGTCCGCCCGCACGGTGACCGGCACCCCGCTCCTCTCCTCGCCCTTGCCCTCCGCCTCGGGGGGCGCGGAGGCGGCGGGCGTCCTCGCCGAGTCCTTGTCCTTGTCCTTGCCCGAGGGGGACGCGGAGGCGGTCGCCCCGGAGGAGGAGGGAGAGGACGACGCGGGGGCGGTCTCCTCGGCGGTCACCCCGGCCGCGCCGACCGGGCGGTGCCGGCCACCGTCGCCGCCCCCGTCCTGGCCGCCGCCCGGGAGCCCGACGGCGAGGGTGACCCCTGCCGCCACGGCGGCCACCGCGATCCCGGCGAGGACGGCCGTACGGGTACTACGGCGCCGGGCGGGGGCCACGGTCACCGTGCCGGGCGCATCGGCGCCTGTAGGGGCGCTCGACGGCGCCCCTGCTCCGGAGGGGCTGGTATGCGTGGGGCCGACCGGGGCGGCGGGGGGCGCATCCGCTGAGTGCGCATCAGCCGAGTGCGTACCGGCTGAAGGGGCCTCAGCCGGGCGGGTCTCCAGCGGAGGACGCGCCTCCCCCGAGGGTGTCTCGGTGGCAGCCGCCCCCGTCGCCCCCTTCCGTCCTCGCGCTGCGTCCGCCAGCACCCACCGCCGGTGCAGCTCGACCAGTTCCTCGGGGCGTGCCTTGCACAGCCGGGCCAGCCGCTCCACCGGCGCGTAGTCGGCCGGCACCGCGTCGCCGTTGCAGTACCGGTGCAGGGTGGACGTACTCATGTGGAGCCGCTTGGCGAGGACGCCGTAACTGAGCCCCGACCGGTCCTTCAACTCCCGCAGAAACGCCGCGAACTCCCCCGCCGCCGTCTCTTCCGCCACCGTTCCTCCATCCCCCGTGTCCCGTTCCACCGTTCCAGGGCAGGTCCGTTTCCCCTGGTCACAGCGCTGTGAGCGTTCCAGCGTCCCGCGTTGCCCGTCGGCTGTGGCGGCCGGGACGGATCACGCCGCACGCTTCTGTCATCCAAGCACGCCGCTCCCGCCGACCGGTCGAGCGGCGGCGTCAGATCCCTTTCGACGACAAGGAATTCGCCATGCGCACGTCTCGCCTTCACCTGCTCGCCGCGGCCGGAGTCACCGTCGCCACGCTCGCCCTGACGGCCTGCCAGGACGGCACCGGCACCCGTGACGAGGGGGCCTCGGCCTCGCAGCCCGCCGCGACCGCGAGCACGGGCACCTCCTCGCAGTCGCCCGCCGGGTCGTCCACGGAGGGCTCCGGCAGCGACGTGAACGGCGGCTCCGCGAACGAGGTGTCCGCGAACGGCGGCTCCGGGGCCGGCGCCGACACGTCCGGGAAGGGGGACTCCGGCGGCGGCAGGAGCGGCCAGGGCGCGAAGGACGAGAAGGGCTCCGGCGACGCCCCCGCGACCTTCACCTCCTGCAACGGCTCCAACACCGCCGTCTCCGCCCAGCCGCTCCCCCGCCCCGTCAACCACATGCTGATCACGGTGGAGAACACCGGTTCCAAGAACTGCAACCTCACCTACTACCCGGTGCTGCGGTTCGACGAGATGCAGTGGGTGCCGCAGCCGATCGAGGAGTCCAAGCCGCAGGCCGTGGTCACCCTGGCGCCGGGCGAGTCGGCGTACGCGGGGGTCGTGCTGTCGGCCGCCGACGGCAGCGGCTCGGGCGGCGCCACCGGCAAGAAGCTCGCCGTCGGCTTCCAGGGCCGCACGCCGAACTCCAGCGGCGGCCCCTCCGCGATCCCCGGCCTGCCGGCCAAGGGCGTGTACTACGACAGCAGCCTGACGGTGACGTACTGGCAGTACTCGATGGACGACGCCCTCACCTACTGAGCGACGGCCGGCGTCACCGTGCGGCGCTCAGCTTCTGGGCCACTTCGGTGGCCCAGTAGGTGAGCACGGTGCGCGCGCCGGCCCGGCGGATGCCGGTCAGCGACTCGATGATCGCCCGGTCCCGGTCGATCCAGCCCTTCTCGGCGGCGGCCTCGATCATCGAGTACTCGCCGGAGATCTGGTAGGCGACCACGGGCACGTCCACCGCGTCCGCGACCTTGGCGAGGACGTCCAGGTAGGGGCCGGCCGGCTTGACCATGACCATGTCGGCGCCCTCCTCCAGGTCGAGCGCCAGCTCGCGCATCGACTCGCGGAGGTTGGCCGGGTCCTGCTGGTAGGTGCGGCGGTCGCCCTGGAGCGAGGAGCCGACGGCCTCCCGGAACGGCCCGTAGAAGGCGGACGCGTACTTCGCGGTGTAGGCGAGGATCGCGACGTCGTCCCGGCCGATCTGGTCGAGGGCGTCGCGGATGACGCCGATCTGCCCGTCCATCATTCCGCTCGGCCCGACCACGTGGGCGCCCGCGTCGGCCTGGACCTGCGCCATCTCGGCGTACCGCTCCAGGGTGGCGTCGTTGTCGACCCGGCCCTGCGCGTCGAGGACCCCGCAGTGTCCGTGGTCGGTGAACTCGTCGAGGCACAGGTCGGACATGACGAGCAGGTCGTCGCCGACCTCGGCCCGTACGTCCCTCAGGGCGACCTGGAGGATGCCGTCCGGGTCGGTGCCCGCGGTGCCCGCACCGTCCTTCTTCGCGTCCTCGGGCACGCCGAACAGCATGATCCCGGAGACCCCGGCGGCGGCGGCCTCGGCCGCGGCCTTCTTCAGACTGTCGCGGGTGTGCTGCACGACCCCCGGCATCGCCGAGATCGGCACCGGTTCCGCCGCGCCCTCCCGCACGAAGGCCGGGAGGATGAAGTCGGCGGGGTGCAGCCGGGTCTCGGCGACCATGCGCCGCATCACCGGGGAGGTACGCAGACGCCGCGGGCGCGTGCCGGGGAAGGATCCGTACGTCGTCATACCACCTACGCTACGCCCGCCCCACCCGTGCCTTTGCCGACGCCCAGTCGGCGCCCAGTCGGCGCCCGGCGGGCGCCCGGCCCGCGCCCGGCCGGCCGCCGTCAACGGCCCGCCGTGCGGGTCCCGCACCCCGGGACCATGCTGGAGACAGGACCCGGCGAGGGGCCGCGGGCCATCGAGGTCCGGCGGCGCCGCCGCCGTCCCTCCGTACGCGCGCCGCGGAGGCCGTGATGACCACCCTGCACCACACGCCCGACCTGTTCGCCCTGTCGGAGATCCGCGGACCCGTGCTGCGCCCCGGCGACGACGGTTACACCGAGGAGGTCACCGGCTTCAACCTGGCCGCCCTCCACACTCCCGACGTGGTCGTGGGGGTGACCGGCGCCGACGACGTGGTGGCCGCGCTGCGCTGGGCGACGGCCACCGGAACGCCCGTGGCCGTCCAGGCGACCGGCCACGGCGCCAACTTCCCCATGGACCACGGGCTGTTGATCAGCACCAGGCGGATGACCGGTGTGCGGGTCGACCCGGAGCGGGGCACCGCGACCGTGGCCGCCGGTGCCCGGTGGCGGGACGTGCTGGCGGCGGCCGCGCCGCACGGCCTGGCGGGGCTGTGCGGCACCTCCACGAACGTGGGCGCGGTCGGCTACACCGTGGGCGGCGGCCTGCCCGTCCTCGGCCGCGCCCACGGGTACGCCGCCGACCTGGTCCGTTCCTTCCACGTGGTCACCCCGGACGGCACGCTGCACGAGACCGGTCCGGACCGCGAACCGGACCTGTTCCGGGCACTGCGCGGCGGCAAGCACGCCGTCGGCGTGGTGACGTCGATGGTCACGGAGCTGCTGCCGCTGCGCACCCTGCTGGGCGGCGGGCTCTGGTTCCCCGGCGAGCACGCGGAGGCGGTGCTGTCCGCCTGGTGCGGGTGGATCCGTACGGTGCCGGAGGAGATGTGCACGTCGTTCGCGCTGCTGCGGCTGCCGCCGATCCCGCAGATCCCCGAGGCGCTCCGCGGCGGCTTCTGGGCCCGGGTCGCGGTCGCGTGGACCGGTGACCCGGCCGAGGGCGAGGAATGGCTGGCGCCGGTCAGGGCGGCCGCCCCGGTGGCCGTCGACGAGGTGGAGGAGATGCCGTACACGGACCTGGACCGCGTCCACATGGAGCCGCAGGACCCGCTGCCCGTCCGGGAGTCCTGTCTGCTGCTGCACGAGCTGACGCCGGTGGCCGTCCGGACGTTCCTGGACCAGGTCGGCCCCGACGTCCCCGACTGCCCGCTGCTGCTCACCGAGCTACGGCACATGGGCGGTGCCCTGTCCCGTCCCGCGCACACCCCGGACGCGATCTGCGCCCGCGACGCGGCCCACCTCCTGCAGTCGGTGGCGGTCGTCGCCACCCCGCCCGACGCGGAGGCCGTCGAACGCGCCACGGCCGCCCTGCACACCGCGATGTCGCCGTACGGCACGGGCCGCACGATGGTCAACATCCACGGCACCCCGGGCGGGCCCGCCGACCGCGCCCGCGCCTGGACCCCGGAGGTCCACGACGACCTGAGGCGCCTCAAGGACACCTACGACCCCGACGGGCTCCTGCGTTTCGGCCACACCCCCTGAGCCGCGCCGTCCCCGTCACGCTCACGCTCCCGTGCCGGACAATTCCCTGGTGTCCGCCCGAGGGGGGCGGGGACGCCGGATCCACGGGAAAGGACCGTCATGCGACTGCGCTGTGCCGTGCTCGACGACTTCCAGGACGTCGCCACCACGATCGCCGACTGGAGCCCCGTACGGGACCGGGTGGACGTCACCTCCTTCACCGAGCACTTCACCACCGAGGACGAACTGGCGGCGGCCATAGCAGACTTCGACATCGTCGTGACCCTGCGCGAACGCGTGCCGTTCCCCGCCTCGCTGCTGGCCCGGCTGCCCCGGCTGAAGCTGGTCGTCGCGTCCGGCATGCGCAACTCGGTCGTCGACTACGCCGCCGCCGAACGCAACGGCGTCACCGTCTGCGGCACCCGCAGCTTCCCCACCCCGCCGGTGGAGCTGACCTGGGCGCTGCTGCTCGGGCTCGCCCGCGGCCTGGTCACCGAGAACAACTCCCTGCGTGAGGGCGGCGCTTGGCAGTCGACGGTCGGTGCCGACCTGCACGGCCGTCGCCTCGGGCTGCTCGGTCTGGGCAAGATCGGCAGCCGGGTGGCGCGGGTGGGTCTCGCCTTCGGCATGGCGGTCACGGCGTGGAGCCCGCACCTCACCGACGAACGCACGGACGAGGTGGGTGTGGAACGCGCGGCGTCCAAGGAGGAGTTGCTGCGCGACAGTGACTACGTCTCCCTGCACCTCGTCCTCGGCGACACCACCCGGGGCCTGCTCGGCGCGCCCGAGCTGGCTCTGATGAAGCCCGGCGCCTACCTGGTCAACACCTCCCGCGCGGGACTCGTCGACCAGGACGCCCTGCTCACGGCACTGCGCGAGGGCCGTATCGCGGGGGCGGCGGTGGACGTCTTCGACACCGAGCCGCTGCCCGCCGGCCACCCGCTGCGCACGGCCCCCCGCCTGCTGGCCACCCCGCACCTCGGGTACGTCTCCGAGCTCAACTACCGCACGTACTACGCCGACGCGGTCGAGGACATCGCCGCCTACCTGTCCGGCGCGCCGGTCCGCCGCCTCCACTGAACACGGGTTGTGGACCTCTCGGCCCGGCTCTCTTTGGCTCTGTCCACCGGACCATGACGACACCAGGCTGGGAGAACCGACGATCTCCCGGAGGTTCCCTTGAGTGTCGCGTTCCTGCTGGCCGCCCTGGTCGTGGTGGTCACCCCCGGCACCGGCGTGGTCTACACGCTCGCCGCCGGGCTGTCCCACGGCCGGCGCGCGGGCCTGGTGGCCGCCTTCGGCTGCACGCTCGCCGTCGTCCCCCACCTGCTGGCCACCGTCACCGGTCTCGCCGCGCTGCTGCACTCCAGTTCCGTCGCCTACGCGGTGGTGAAGTACCTGGGCGCGGCCTATCTGCTGTACATGGCGTGGGCGATGCTGCGCGACAAGGAGGCGTTCTCCGTCCGGGCGGAGTCCGCGCCGCGCCCGGCGCTGCGGGTGATCACCTCCGCGGTTCTGATCAACGTGCTGAACCCGAAACCGGCGCTGTTCTTCGTCGCGTTCCTGCCGCAGTTCGTGCCCGCCGGGTCGTCCGGCTCCGTCGGTCTGATGCTGCGGCTCGGGGCGGTCTTCATGGCACTGACCTTCGTGGTCTTCGCCGCGTACGGGGTGTGCGCCGCGGCCGTACGGGACCGGCTGCTGACCAGTCCGAGGCTCACCACCGGCCTGCGCGGGCTGTTCACCGCCTGCTTCGTCGGGCTGAGCATCCGGATGGCGGTGGCGTGATGCGTTTCCGGCACGCCGACGCGATCTGGTCCGCCCACCCGCTGCTCGCGGCGGGCGCCCTCCACGCCGACGGCATCGACCGGACGGCGGACGTGCGGGCGCGGGTGGAGGAGTACACCGCCCGTGCGCGGGAGCGGCTCACCGGCGGCCCCGAGAGCCAGTTTCCCGAAGTGCTGGCCTGGCGGCGGGCGTTCGCGCGGATGGGGCTGCGGCCGACGCGGTACCGGTGCGCCTCCGAGTCGCTGCTGCGCCGGTTGCGCAAGGAGGGCACGCTGCCGTGCATCCACCCGGTCGTCGACCTGTGCAACGCGATCTCCGTCGCGTACGCCGTTCCCGTCGCCGTGCTCGACGCCGACCGGATCACCGGCCCGCTGCTCGAAGTACGGCCCGCCCACGGCGACGAGACGTACACGACGTTCGACGGCCGCACCGAGCACCCGGCGCCGGACGAGGTGACGTACGCCGACTCCGCGGGACGCGCGCACGCCCGCCGCTGGACCAGCCGGCAGAGCGGCCACTCCGCGGTCGGCGACCGTACCCGCCGCGTCCTCGTGGTGACGGAGGCCCTGCACGACGGCGCGGCGGACACCGTCGCACGGACCCTGGAGACGATCGCCCGGGAGCTGGCCGCGCACTGGCCGGTCGCGCCCGAGACCGCGCTGATCGACGCTCTCGACAGGGAGTTCACCCTCGAAGCTCTCTAGGGTCTCTCGTTTGGATCAGGCCGGATCAGGGAGCGGAGTCCGGTGCCGTGCATCGCAAGGCGGAGGAGGGCGGCAGGGCGGAGCCCTGACAACCGACGACAACGCAGCGAGGCACGGTGCCAGACCCCGCGAGCCCGGCCTGATCCGAACGAAAGGCCCTAGGTCAGGCGCCCGGTCCGGGGTCCGGCTCCACCGGCGTACGGATGCCCGCCCGGGCCGCCTCCAACTGGGCCGAGAACGCGATGCCGAGGAAGAGCGCCACGGCGGTCAGGTTGGCCCACAGCAGCAGGGCGATGAAGGCCGTGAGCGGGCCGTACACGGCGCCGAAGGCCCCGCTCCGTCCGACGTACAGCGCGAGCAGCCAGGTAGCCGAGACCCACAGCACCAGGTGGACCGCCGAGCCGAAGGCCAGCCAGGTGTAACCGGGCTGGCCTCGGCGGGGCGACCAGCGCAGGATCACCGCCGACGCGACCCAGGCCAGCAGCAGTCCGGCCGGCACGTCCAGCACGGCCCACCACGCGGCCCCGCCCGTCCCGTGGCCGAGGGTACGGGCCACGGCGTCGCCGACCGTCTCACCCGCGACGAGCACCAGGAACCCCAGGACCATCGGCAGGCCGGCCGTGCACGCGAGCGCCAGGGCCCGGCCGTACTTGCGGACGAAGGGGCGGTCGCGCTCGATGCCGTAGATGCGGTTGGCGCCCCGCTCGATCTGCGCCATGGCGGAGGCGAGGTTCAGCACCGCGAACCCGAGGCCCAGCCAGAGCGCGACCGTGCTCCACACGTCGCTGCCGGCGCTGCGCCGGGTGCCCTCGAAGGCCTTCTCGACGACGTCCGCGCTGGCGCCCGGCACGATCCGGCCGAGGGTCAGCTCGATGACCCGGCCCACGCTCTCCGTGTGCACCGACGTGGCGAGACCCACGAGCACGACGGTGAAGGGGACCAGGCCGAGCACGACCTGGAAGGCGAGGGCCCGGGCGTTGGTGAAGCCGTCCGCGTAGCGGAACCGGGTGAAGGAGTCGGCCAGCAGCCTGAGGCCCCCGTACCGCCGCAGGGCGGTGAGGGCTTCGTCGCCGGAGAGTTCGTCTCCGAGCATGTCCCGGGTCTGCGGAACGTGGACGGCGGTTCCCACGATGCGGCTGCTCCTCGTGTCGGGGCGTGCGAGGACGTCGTCCTCCACCCGTGCGCATGCCCCGTGAACGAGACCGCAGTGCGCAGGGGGACGGCCTCGTGAGCCGGGGCGGCGCGGGCCGGGCAGTGCGACGCCACGCTGTCGCACCGGATGCGACACATGCAGGAGCGAGTCGACGTGCCGGGGCACACGCGACTGGAACGCCCACTTCCTGCATGCCCAGGCACAGGGCCGGCGGATCGAAGGCCGTTCGTTCTGCAGCCGCGACCAGCTCCGTAAGGCCGGCAGCCTCGGAAGTCCCGGCCACAAGGCGAACGTCGAACGTGTAGCCCGAGAGAGCCCCTAGCGGTACATGGCAGCATGAGTGCGGTGACCGACAGGGACGAGACGGCGCACGGCCCGGCCGCCGCTCCGCACGGCTCGGACTTCCTCCAGCTGCGGGCCGACGACGTACCCGCCGACGGCAAGGCCGACTGGCTCGCGCGGCGGCTGCGGCAGGCGATCACCGACCGCCGGCTGACCGTGGGCAGCAGACTGCCGGCCACCCGGCTGCTCGCCGCCGAACTGCGCGTCTCCCGGGGCGTGGTCACCGAGGCGTACCGGCGGCTCGCGGAGGACGGCCATGTCGAGGGCCGCAGGCGTGGCGGCACGGTGGTGGTCGCGGCGCCCCCGCCTCCCCCACCGCCCCGTGCCCAACGAGCCGTCGTGGACTCCCCGTTCGCGCACGCGCCCGACCCCCGCGTCTTCGACGCGCTGCGCGCCGCCGACGCCCGCATCGACCTCACCCCGGGCCGTCCGGACCTCTCCGCCTTCCCCCGCACGGCCTGGCTGCGCGCCGAGCGGGCCGTGCTCGCCGAACTGTCCAGCGCCGACCTCGGATACGGCGACCCCCGCGGTGCCCCCCGGCTGCGCCGGGCCGTCGCCGGCTGGCTGGCGCGCAGCCGGGGGATCGCCGTGGAGCCGGACGGCATCCTGATCGTGGCCGGCATCGCCCAGGCGCTCGCCCTGCTGCATCCGGTGCTGCGGGCGGACGGCGTCACGGCCGTCGCGGTGGAGGAACCCGGCTCGCTCGGCACCCGCCAGCACCTGGCGAGCGGCGGGCTGGCCACCCCGCCGGTGCCGGTCGACGCGTACGGCCCGGACGTCGGCGCGCTGCGCGCCTGCGGCGCCCCCGCGGTGCTGCTCACCCCCGCCCACCAGTTCCCCACCGGCGTGGTGACCAGCGGGGAGCGCCGCCGCGAGCTGGTGCGGTGGGCGGCGGACGGCGGACTGATCCTGGAGGACGACTACGACGCGGAGCACCGCTACGACCGCCCGCCGGTGCCCGCGCTGCGCTCCCTGCTCGCCGACCGGCTGTGCTACATGGGCAGCGTCTCGAAACTGCTCGCCCCCGCCCTGCGGATCGGCTGGATGATCCCGCCGCACCGCCACCTGCGGGCGCTGACCGACGCCAAACGCTTCACCGACCTGGGCAGTGCCGTACTTCCCCAACTGGTCCTCGCCCATCTGATGGAGTCGGGCCACCTGGAGCGCCACCTGCGGCTGCTGCGCGCCCGCCACGTCCGCCGCCGGGACGCGATGATCGCGGCGCTCACCGCCCATCTTCCGGGCGCGGTGGTCCACGGCGCGGCGGCGGGCCTGCACCTGACGGTGACGTACGACGCCCCGGACGTCCCCGACACCGAACTGGCCGCCGCCGCACTCTCCTTGGGCGTCAAGTGCCACCCCCTGTCCTGGCACCGCCAACTCTCCGGCCACCCCGGCCTGGTCCTCGGCTACGCCGCCGACCCCCCGGACACCCTCACAGAAGGAGTCACCCTCCTCGCCCAGGCCCTACGGTCCCTGACCTGAGCCCCGGGACACATGGCGAGCCGCCCGACGCTCATCCGGACGAAGGCTCTGATTCTCCTCAAGGTCCTTCACTCGGCTACTGACAGGTAGCTACGGTCGTTGCGACCACAGAGGTGGACATCACCTCACAACTGAACAGAAGTACGGGGACTCTGGCATGACCACCAGACTCAGTACGAACACCGAGCGACGCGGTGCCAGGCGCCTGACGAGCGCCATGATCGTCGCCACCGTCACCGCCGGTGCCCTCTTCGCTGCCACGAGCGCGCAGGCCACGGCACAGCAGCCCGTCATGGGAAGCACCGCCTCCTCGGTCGGCGACTCGGACCTCACGCCGACCGACGAGGCCCAGGGCGCGGCACTTGCGCAGGGGATGGCCGAACTCGGAGTGACTGAGGCCCAGTTCGCAGCAGCGCTCGAGATCGCCCTCACCAGGCCGGCTCCGGACGCGGACTCCCTCCGCGCACGCCTCGGGGCGCTCCCCTCCCAGCCGACCGCGGAACAGGTCGCACAAGCTGCCTATCCGGACGACCACCAGGCCCAGGCCGCGCTGCTGCCCGTCCTCGCCAGGAAGGACGTACGGACAGCCGTCCTGACCCAGTTCGGTGCGTCTCCCGCAGTGCATCCGACCGGCGCGAAGATGCCGATGGCCGCGGCGATGGGCTGGTGGGACGAGACGAAGTTCGTCGTGAAGTGCAGTGCGGCTGTCGCGGCCGTGCTGATCAGCTTCGCCCCGGCCGGTTCCAGCATCAAGGTGGCCCGGGCCGTCGCGTTGTTCAAGCGGTACGGCGCCAAGAAGACGGCGAACATCATCTGGCGCTTCGTGAACGGCAAGCGCGTCGGATCCACGGAGCGTGAAGCCGTGAAGGCGTTCATCGGTATCTCCGCCATCTCGTCCGCGTGCAGCAAGTGAGGGGGAAGCTGTGACGATCGAGCACATCGCGGTGATCGCCCTGGCGGTCGAAGTGATCATCATGGTCTCGGCGCGGGTCGGCACCGAGCGCCGGCACTGGAAACACGCCAAGGGCCGCGGTACCGCTCCGTCCAGGACCGACGACGTCACCGTCGTGTCGGGAGCGTTGTACGCGATCGCCGCGACGGCGATGGCGGTGGGTGCCGTCACGGCATCCGTCGAACCGACATTGAAGGCGCTCGGCACCTTCGCCCTGTTCGGCATCCTGCTCCCCGCGTTCGCCGCGAACGCGGTACTGGTGCTGACGACGCGGGGCAACCCGGCAACGGCCACCACGGGGCGGCGCGGGCTCGCCTTCGCGGTCGCGGCGTGCGGCGGCATCCTGTCCGTCGGCTTGATCTGACGATCCCGCCTTCGGGCCAGGGAACGGCCCCCGTCCCATGCAGGGGGGGCCGTTCTCCGGTGCACCCGCCCCGCCGCCCCGAACCCGCTATGATCCCTCCGTCAGCCTTCGGCGCCCCCAACAGGGCAGCACGAAGGCTTTTTTCATGCCCGACGACAACGCCATCGACACCCCCGACCCCACGCCCGGCTACCGCGCCCTCCTCCGCAACAGGGAGTTCGCCGGTCTGTACGCCGGCTTCACGCTCACCGTCGCCGCGAGCACCCTCTCCGGCTTCGCGCTCGGCACACTCGTCGACCGGTCGACCGGCTCGCCGTTCCTGACCGCCGTCAGCATGTACGGCGCGACCTTCGCGACCGTGCTCGGCGCGACGACGCTGATGTCGGTCGCGGACGGCGACCGCCCCCGCCGCACCCTCGTCGCGCTCCAGTTCGTCGCGCTGGCGGGCGCCTGCGCGCAGGCGGTCCCCGGGC
The DNA here is from genome assembly GCF_044540535.1 of Streptomyces sp. NPDC085937. Classification (NCBI taxonomy): domain Bacteria; kingdom Bacillati; phylum Actinomycetota; class Actinomycetes; order Kitasatosporales; family Streptomycetaceae; genus Streptomyces; species Streptomyces sp. NPDC085937. The sequence continues at coordinate 159,474 of NZ_JBITSH010000013.1, forward strand.
TGCCGCTGGCCGCCCGCTTCGGCCTGCTCCTGCTGCTCGGCTTCTTCCAGTCCCTGAACACCGGCACGCGCATGGGCCTGCTCGCCGAGGTGGTGCCCGCCTCGGCGTACGTCCCGGCGCGGTCGCTGATGAACATCACCGCGGGCGGCACCGCCGTCCTCGGCTTCACCCTCGGCGCGGTGCTGCTGCGCCATCTCACCCCGCAGGGCCTGTTCCTCGCGGCGGCCTCCCTGACCGCGGCCGCTCTGGTGGTCACCGCGGTGACCGTCCGCGAACGCTCCATCCGCCCGCCCCGCCGCCCAGGCCTGCGCGAGACGTGGACGACCAATGCGGCCCTCCTCTCCCGCTCCGGCCCTCGCGCCCTGCTGCTCAACCTGTGGGTCCCGAACGGCCTGATCGTCGGCTGCGAGGCCCTGTTCATCCCCTACGCCCAGGGCCACGCCGGTGTCCTGCTGGCCGCCGCGTCGGCGGGGATGCTGCTCGGCGACCTGACCGTCGGCCGGCTGCTCACCGCGACGTGGCGGCGCCGCAGCGCGTTCGCCCTGCGTCTGCTGCTCGCCGCGCCGTACCTCCTCTTCGCCCTGCACCCGTCGACCCCCGTGGCGGCGGTCGCGGTGTTCCTCGCCAGTGCCGGTTTCGCCGCCACGCTGCCCCTCCAGGAACGGCTCCTCGCCCTCACCCCGGAGCAGGTGCGTGGCCAGGTGCAGGGCGTCGAGTCCGCCGGCCGCATGACGTGGCAGGGCATCGGGGCCGCGCTCGCGGGCGCCACCGCCCACTTCCTCTCCCCCGCCACGACGATCACCGCCCTGGCCGCGCTCTCCCTCACCGTGACGGTCCTTTCCCGCCCCTACGTGGACCGCACCGGCCCTCTCTCCTTCGCGCCACGGCCACCGCGACGATGACCGTGCGACGGAGCGTCGCCGTCGTCGTCGGCGCGTGCGGCTAGGTTGCGCGCATGAACGACATCACCGGTGACGACCGCCGCCTGCCGCCCGCCCTCGCCGAACTGGCCCGCACACGGATCGACTACGCCGACGGCGAGGGCATCGACTTCGAGCCCTACGACGCCTTCGACTCGGCCGAGGCGACCACCGAGTGGCTGCGCCAGTGGACGGGGAACCCTGAGCTGAACGGCGATGCCTTCCGAGTGTTCGGCCAGGACGGCACCGGCGGTCTCGCCGCCCTCTGGCGGGTGCGCGCCGGCCGGCCCCTCACCGAGCAGCCCGTGGTCTTCTTGAGCTCGGAGGGCGAACGCGGGGTCGTCGCCGGCAGCCTGTCCGACTTCCTGTGGGTGCTGGCGGAGGGCATCGGCCCGCTTGAATCCGTTCTGTACGACGACCATTCCCCGCGTCCCGACGGCGCCCTTCCCGCCCTGGCCGCCCGCCACGCCACGACCCCCCGCCGCCCGGCCCGCACGATCATCGCCGAGGCGCGCACCGAGTTCCCGGCTTTCGCCGAGTACATCGACGCCCTGTGCCGCTGACCTCCTCCGAACGCCCGTCAGGCCGACTCGCGAGCGTCACGGTCCGGTTCAGGCCGCACTCGCCGTCCCGCTCGCTGTCACCTGCTCGTGCCGGCAGTCGCGGCAGCGGCCCGGTTCCGGGGCGCGGAAGACCCGCTCGCAGCCGTCGCAGTCCTGCAGGGGGTGCGGGCGGTGGGTACCGGCCGTGGGTGGTGGAGGTTCCTGGGCGGCGGGGAGCGGCGGGGGCAGCAGTTCACGCAGGCGGTAGGCGAGCACACCCGCCGGGTGCTTCATGACGACGGGCAGGTCGGCGGTCAGGGTGTGGCGCAACGCCACCGGGCCGACCCCCCGTTCCAACCAGTCGACGACTGCCGGGGCCAGTCGGTAGACCTCCCGCAGCGACAACGTGAGGCGCTCGTCGGCGCGGCGCAGCCCCGCGAGGAGCGCGACCGCCTTCTCGTGCAGCGGTCCGGGGCGAGAGGGCTCCTGAGGCGGCATCTCGGAAGCGGCGGAGACGGACGCCTCACGTACCGGCGCCTCCGGCACCGTACGGGCTGTCGGACCGGCCGGGACCAGCGGCTCGGCGGCGGCTTGGTCGTCCTCCTGAGGTGTCTCGCCGCCCACGGCCTCCACCGTGTGACGGGTACGGGCACGAGCCGCCCCCGAACGCCGTCCCACCGGCCGCACGGGGTCCGCGACGGTGGCGGACGCCGCGTCCACCGGCGTGTGGTGGGCGTAGGTCCGCGTGACCAGCCGCCCGTCCTCCGTGTGCTCCCGGACCCGCCGCAGATAGCCGTGCGCCTCCAACTCCCGCAGGGCGAAGGCGATCCGGTCCCGCCCCTCGGGGAAGCGCTCGGCGAGACTGCGGATGTCGACCGGGGTGCTCTCGGGCACCGAGAAGATGTGGGTCGCCAGTCCGATCGCGGTCAGCGACAGCTCACGGTGCTGGGCGAGGTGGTTGCCGACGACCACGTACTGCCCGGATAGGCACGTGCGTACGTGGGTGACACCGGACGGGGTGGCGGATCGTCGAACGCCCTGAATCGGGCGCGGGGCGGCACTAGGCTTCTGTTCAGCCATGGGGAAGGGTTCGCTTCCTCTTTGGTCAGGCCCTCGCCCGGGAGTCCTACGTCCCGGCGGGGGCCGACGTCTGTACGGGGGTGGGGGAGGCCCGAGTTGGTCCGCCCCTCTGAGCTGAGAGTGCCCGCCCGCACCACCGCCGCGCCAGCCAGTTCGACACGTTTCACCCGGCCGAGTGATCAACACCGGGTTTGGTCAGGTTGGTTGGTATTTACCCTAGGTACTTAGGTCTTTTTACGGCCCGCGGCCCCGCCGGCCAAGCCACCGAAGCCCGCCCCGCCCGGCTCCGGCCCACGGCCCGTCGGCAAGCCGAGAGCCCAGCGCCATCACGCCGGTGACCTGGCCCGACCGCCCCGCGTTGAAGCCGTCAAGGGCGCGCGGCGGGAGGACGGCGGGATGACCGGATGGGAAGCGTGGCTGGACGACGAGGAGGCCGGGGCCGTCATGCGCACGGTCGTACGGCAGCTCAAGCTGTGGCGCGAGGCGGCGGGACTCACCCAGGCGGAACTGGGCGCGGCCATCGGCTACGGCGAGGAACTGGTCTCCTCGGTGGAGCGCGGCCGCCGCATTCCTCGCCCCGAGTTCCTCGACGCGGTCGACGCGGCGCTGGGTGCGGGCGGGAAGATCTCCGCGATGGCAAGGGACGTCGCGGAGATCAGGTACCCGAAGACCGTGCGCGACCTGAAGAAGCTGGAGGCGGAGGCCGTCGAACTGGGTGCCTACAACAACTCCGTGATTCACGGCCTCTTGCAAACCCCGGAGTACGCCCGCGCCGTCTTCAGTGCCAGGCGGCCTCCGTTCACCGCGGATGAACTCGAACAGCGGCTGGCCGCCCGCGTCGCGCGCCAGGAGATCATCAGCGAGACGACTTCCCGCCCTCTGTTCAGCTTCGTCCAGTGCGAGTCGACGCTGCGCCGGCCCCTCGGGGGCAGGATGGTGATGCGCGGGCAGCTCGAACACCTGTTGACCGTCGGCAGGTTCCCCCACGTCGACCTTCAGGTGCTTCCGCTGAGCCACGAGGAGAACCCGGGCCTCGCCGGGTCGTTCCGGCTGCTCAGGCTCAGGGACGGCACCACGGTCGGGCACCTGGAGGTGCAGCACATCAGCCGTGTGGTGGCGGACCGGAAGGAAGTACAGCTCCTCGACATGCGTTACGGAGCCATCCGGGCGCAGGCTCTCAGCCCGCGAGAATCACTGGCCCTCATCGAGAAAGTGCTGGGAGAGACATGACCCTCAAGGCCGACACCCACATCGTGTGGACGAAGAGCAGCCACAGCACGGACGAGGGCCCCGACTGCGTCGAAGTCGCCGCCACCCCCGCCCACATCCTCGTCCGCGACAGCAAAACCCCCGAGGGCCCCCGCCTCACCCTCGCCCTCACCACTTGGGCGACCTTCCTTACGCAGTGCGCTGCGAAGCCGTCCGAAGCAGTGCTGGAGGAGTCATGACCGTCAAGCCCTCCCACGGCGAGCCGGCGTGGACGAAGAGCAGCTACAGCTCCGACGACGGCCCCTCCTGCGTCGAAGTCGCCGCCACCCCCGCCCACATCCTCGTCCGCGACAGCAAAACCCCCGAGGGCCCCCGCCTCACCCTCACCCCCACGGCCTGGACGGCCTTCCTCCCCTACGCGTCCCGGCGCTGAACCGGCCGGGGCCGGCCCCGGAGAGCACGACGGCGGGGCGTGCCCGAAGGCACGCCCCGCCGTCACAACCCGCGGCTCACCTCACGTCGTCGACCGACGTCTCCGCGCCCCCGGCCGCCGCTCGCTCGGCCGGGTGACCGGGTCGCCCGCCTCCAGCGCCGCCAGCCGGCGCCGCGCGCCGAAGTCGGCGAGGGCCTCGGCCAGCTTGTGGACCGACGGCTCGGGAGCCATCACGTCCACCCGCAGCCCGTGCTCCTCGGCCGTCTTCGCCGTGGCCGGGCCGATGCACGCGATCACCGTCACGTTGTGCGGCTTGCCCGCGATGCCGACCAGGTTCCGGACCGTCGACGACGAGGTGAACAGCACCGCGTCGAAGCCGCCGCCCTTGATCGCCTCACGGGTCTCCGCCGGCGGCGGCGACGCGCGCACGGTGCGGTACGCCGTGACGTCGTCGACCTCCCAGCCCAGCTCGATGAGGCCCGCGACCAGCGTCTCGGTGGCGATGTCGGCGCGCGGCAGGAAGACACGGTCGATCGGGTCGAAGACCGGGTCGTACGGCGGCCAGTCCTCCAGGAGACCGGCGGCCGACTGCTCGCCGCTCGGCACCAGGTCCGGCTTCACGCCGAAGGCGATCAGCGCGTTGGCGGTCTGCTCGCCCACCGCCGCGACCTTGATCCCGGCGAAGGCACGGGCGTCGAGCCCGTACTCCTCGAACTTCTCCCGCACCGCCTTGACCGCGTTGACCGAGGTGAAGGCGATCCACTCGTAGCGGCCGGTGACCAGGCCCTTGACCGCGCGCTCCATCTGCTGGGGTGTGCGCGGGGGTTCGACGGCGATGGTCGGCACCTCGTGCGGCACGGCCCCGTAGGACCGCAGCTGGTCGGAGAGCGACGCCGCCTGCTCCTTGGTGCGCGGCACGAGCACCTTCCAGCCGAACAGCGGCTTGGACTCGAACCACGCCAGCCGGTCCCGCTGGGCGGCGGCGGAACGCTCACCGACCACGGCTATCACCGGCCGGCCGCCCTCCGGGGAGGGCAGCACCTTCGCCTGCTTCAGCGTCTGCGCGATCGTGCCGAGCGTCGCCGTCCAGGTGCGCTGGCGGGTGGTGGTGCCCGCGACGGTCACCGTCAGGGGGGTGTCGGGCTTACGTCCGGCGGACACCAGTTCGCCCGCGGCGGCGGCCACCGAGTCCAGCGTGGTGGAGACGACCACCGTGCCGTCGGAGGCGCCGACCTCCGTCCAGCACCGGTCGGACGCCGTCCGCGCGTCGACGAACCGCACGTCGGTGCCCTGGGCGTCCCGCAGCGGCACACCGGCGTACGCGGGCACGCCGACCGCGGTGGCGACACCGGGCACGACCTCGAACGGCACCCCGGCCGAGGCGCACGCCAGCATCTCCTCGGCGGCGTACGCGTCGAGGCCGGGATCACCGGACACGGCACGGACGACCCGCTTGCCGCCCCGCGCGGCCTCCATGACAAGATGTGCGGCATCCCTCATCGAGGGAATTCCGGCGGTTGTTGACGCGCCGTCAACGACCGTCAGCTGGGGCGTGCCCGTGCCCGGCGCGGACGTGTCCGCGTCCGTGTGCACCTCGGAGACGCCCTGCCTGGCGTGCGTCCGTACGACATCGAGCACGTCGTGCTCGGCGACGAGGACGTCCGCGTTCGCCAGGGCCTCCACGGCGCGCAGGGTCAGCAGTCCCGGATCCCCGGGTCCGGCACCGAGGAAGGTGACGTGCCCTTGTTCCGGAGGGGCGGGAAGAGTGGTGGGGCTCAAAGTGCTCGCTCCCCCATCAGACCGGCCGCGCCCTGCGCCAGCATCTCGGTGGCGAGTTCGCGACCGAGCGCCATCGCCGCCTCGTGCGTCTCGGGCACGGGACCGGTGGTGGACAGCTGCACCAGCGTGGAACCGTCGGTCGAGCCGACGACGCCCCGCAGGCGCATTTCCTTGACAATCTGCCCGTCGGCGTGGGGGTCCCCCCGCTCGAGCGGAGCCGAGAATGGGGGAAGGTCGGCGAGCGCCCCCACGGGTGCGCTGCAGCCGGCCTCCAGGGCGGCGAGCAGTGACCGCTCGGCCGTCACGGCGGCCCGCGTGAACGGGTCGTCGAGCTGGGCGAGCGCGGCGATGAGGTCCGCGTTGTCCGCGGTGGTCTCGACCGCCAGTGCCCCCTGGCCGGGGGCGGGCAGAATCGTGTCGACCGACAGGAAGTCGGTCACCTCGTCGCTGCGGCCGACCCGGTTGAGCCCGGCGGCCGCCAGCACCACCGCGTCCAGGTCGCCCTTGGTGACGTACCCGATGCGGGTGTCGACGTTGCCCCGGATCGGGACCGTCTCGAAGTCCAGGCCGTGAGTGCGCGCGTACGCGTTCAGCTGCGCCATGCGGCGCGGCGAACCCGTGCCGATGCGCGCCCCGCGCGGCAGATCGGTGAGCTTCAGCGCGTCCCGCGCGATGATCACGTCCCGCGGGTCCTCCCGTACCGGGATCGCCGCCACGACCAGCTCGTCGGGCTGCGTGGTCGGCAGGTCCTTCAGGGAGTGCACCGCGAAGTCCACCTCGCCGCGTGCCAGCGCCTCCCGCAGGGCGGCGACGAAGACGCCCGTGCCGCCGATCTGCGCGAGGTGCTCGCGCGAGACGTCGCCGTACGTGGTGATCTCGACGAGCTCGACGGGCCGTCCGGTCACCTGGCTCACGGCATCCGCCACCTGCCCGGACTGGGCCATGGCGAGCTTGCTGCGCCTGGTCCCCAGCCTCAGTGCCTTCTCAGTCATCCCGGCCCTCGGTTCTCTGCGTTCTTCTCGGTGCTTTCCTCGGCGCGGGAGACGGAGGCCACCGTCTCGGGGTCGAGGTCGAACAGGGTGCGCAGCGCGTCCGCGTACCCGGCTCCGCCGGGCTCGGCCGCGAGCTGCTTGACCCGGACCGTCGGGGCGTGCAGCAGCTTGTCGACCACCCGGCGCACGGTCTGGGTGATCTCCGCGCGGTGCTTGTCGTCCAGGCCGGGGAGCCGCCCCTCCAGGCGGGCCATCTCTCCGGCCACCACGTCGGCCGCCATGGTCCGCAGGGCGACGACGGTCGGCGTGATGTGCGCCGCCCGCTGTGCCGCGCCGAACGCGGCGACCTCGTCGGAGACGATACGCCGGACCTGGTCCACATCGGCAGCCATCGGAGCGTCCGCGGACGCCTCCGCGAGCGATTCGATGTCCACCAGCCGCACGCCGGGCAGGCGGTGCGCCGCCGCGTCGACGTCCCGCGGCATGGCGAGGTCCAGCAGGAAGAGCACGGGCTCCGGGCGCGGCGGCGCGGCCACCGGCTCGGGGCGGCGGCGCTCGGGAATGCGGCCGATCGCGGAAGCGGTCGCGGCGAGCGCGCCGATGACCTCGGCGTCCGCCTCTGGTCCGGTGCCGCGGGCGGCGTCCCGGCGGTCGACGGCGGAGCCCGCGGCCCACGCGCCGTGCTGCTCCAGCGTGGCCGCGTCCATCCCGGCGACGGCCGCCTCCCCCATCACGGAGAAGCCGGGCCGCACCGCGGGCAGGTCCACCGGGCAGCCGTCCTCGGTGGAGGGCTGCGCGGGCGGGGCGCTCTCGCGGGCGTCCTCCTCGGCGACGACGTCCAGGTCGACGACCGGCGACGTCACCACGCGTCCCTCGACGCCCGCGGCAACCGTCTCGGCCGTCAGGACCAGGCCCGTCGCACCCGTGCAGGAAACGACCACATCGGCACGTGTCAGCTCGAACGGCACCGATGTCATCGGGACCGCGCGGGCCGCCACGTCCGTGTCGTCCCCCTCGGTGAGGATCCGCACCAGCCGTTCGGCGCGGTCGGGCGTGCGGTTGGCGACGACGACCTCGGCGACCCCGGCACGCGCGAGGGTGGCGGCGGACAGCGAGGACATCGACCCGGCGCCTATGACGAGGGCCTTCTTGCCGCGGGCCCAGGACTCGACGGGGGTGCCGAGCGCGAGCTGCTCCAGGCCGAAGGTGACCAGGGACTGCCCGGCGCGGTCGATGCCGGTCTCCGAGTGGGCGCGCTTGCCGACCCGCAGCGCCTGCTGGAACAGGTCGTTCAGCAGGCGTCCGGCGGTGTGCGTCTCCTGCGCCCGGGCGAGCGAGTCCTTGATCTGGCCGAGGATCTGCCCTTCGCCCACGACCATCGAGTCCAGTCCGCAGGCCACCGAGAACAGGTGGTGCACGGCCCGGTCCTCGTAGTGCACATAAAGATAAGGAGTGAGCTCCTCCAGGCCGACCCCGCTGTGCTGGGCGAGCAGCGTGGACAGCTCGGCGACACCGGCGTGGAACTTGTCCACGTCGGCGTACAGCTCGATGCGGTTGCAGGTGGCGAGGACCGCGCCCTCGGAGGCGGGCTCCGCGGCGACCGTGTCCTGCAGCAGCTTGGTCTGCGCGTCCGCGCTCAGCGACGCCCGCTCCAGCACGCTGACCGGGGCGCTGCGGTGACTCAGTCCGACGACGAGGAGGCTCATGCCGGCATCACGGCGGGTACGTCCCCGTCGGGTCCCTGGTCGGTGGCGGACTTCTCACGCGCGGCGGCGGAGGCACCGGCGGCGGCCTGGGCGGCCACCTCGGCGGCCTCCTCGCCGGCCTTGCGCTGCTCGTGGAATGCGAGGATCTGCAGCTCGATGGAGAGGTCCACCTTGCGCACGTCGACGCCGTCCGGGACGGTCAGCACGGTCGGCGCGAAGTTCAGGATGGAGGTGACACCGGCGGCCACGAGCCGGTCGCAGACCTGCTGGGCGGCACCGGCGGGGGTGGCGATGACACCGATGGACACGCCGTTGTCCCGGATGATCGCCTCGAGCTCGTCGGTGTGCTGCACCGGGATCCCGGCGACGGGCTTCCCGGCCATCGCGGGGTCGGCGTCGATCAGCGCGGCGACCCGGAAACCACGGGAGGCGAACCCGCCGTAGTTGGCCAGGGCGGCGCCGAGGTTACCGATACCGACGATCACAACCGGCCAGTCCTGGGTGAGGCCCAGTTCACGGGAGATCTGGTACACGAGATACTCGACGTCGTAGCCGACGCCCCGGGTGCCGTAGGAGCCCAGGTAGGAGAAGTCCTTGCGCAGCTTCGCGGAGTTGACCCCCGCGGCGGCCGCCAGCTCCTCGGAGGAGACCGTGGGCACCGAGCGCTCGGAGAGCGCGGTCAGGGCGCGGAGGTACAGCGGAAGCCGGGCGACGGTGGCCTCGGGAATCCCTCGGCTACGGGTCGCCGGTCGGTGAGTTCGGCCAGTTGCCACGGTGCTCCTGCGGGTAGAGCGGGGCTTCAGGCGGTCATACGTCCCCGGACCGCCCCGTCGAATGCAGGCTATGTCTTTGTGAACGCGTGCACAAAGATTGTGTCCGATTTGCCCGGCCAACGTGACCGGGGTCACGCGCCCCCGGCGCACATGGCCGGAACCGGCGCACCCGCACCGCCGTTCCTTTTCTTCTAGGGGCAAAACATCCACTTCCCTCTGTGAATCCCGCCCCCGAGACCAAGTCACCATCGATCCTAAGCGACTTTCCGGCCAGTTTGGACTGGCCGGTCAGTCACTCAGCGCCGCGCGGAGCCGGGCCTCGTTCACGCGCCAGAAGGTGTGCTGCCGTCCGTCGACGAGCACCACCGGGATCTGCTCCCAGTACCGGTCGTACAGCTCCCGGTCCTCGGTGATGTCCTTCGACTCCCACGGGACGCCGAGATCGGCGCACACCTTCTCCACCACCACCTGCGCGTCGTCGCACAGATGGCAGCCGGGTTTGCGCACCAGGGTCACGAGCCGGTCCCCCCCGGACCGGGCGCGACGGAAGAGTGGACTCATACGGGCCATTCTCCCGCGCGGCACGAGGCCGGGGACAACCGTCGGGACACACAGAGTTCACGACCTCCGTACCTCTCGGCTCCGGATCGGCCCCGCACACTGGCTATGCTCACGCCATGGCCGCTCTCGGATGGCTCACTCCCCGTAGGCGCTCCGCCACGGCGCGGAGCGTGTTGGCAGGCGAGGCCTCGGCGGAGGCCGCACGCAAGTCCACCCAGGAAGTTTCCGAACGTGAACCCGCGTTCCCGGTCCCCGGTGACGAGCGGGCCGCCGCGTTCTTCGACCTGGACAACACCGTGATGCAGGGCGCCGCCCTGTTCCACTTCGGGCGGGGCCTGTACAAGCGGAAGTTCTTCGACACCCGCGAGCTCGCCCGGTTCGCCTGGCAGCAGGCGTGGTTCCGGCTGGCCGGCGTCGAGGACCCCGAGCACATGCAGGAGGCCCGCGACTCGGCGCTCTCCATCGTCCAGGGCCACCGCGTCTCCGAGCTGCAGTCCATCGGCGAGGAGATCTACGACGAGTACATGGCGGAGCGCATCTGGCCCGGCACCCGGGCGCTGGCCCAGGCGCACCTCGACGCGGGCCAGCGGGTGTGGCTGGTCACCGCCGCCCCGGTGGAGATCGCCACGGTGATCGCCCGCCGGCTCGGCCTGACCGGCGCCCTGGGCACGGTCGCCGAGTCCGTCGACGGCGTGTACACGGGCAAACTGGTCGGCGAGCCGCTGCACGGCCCGGCGAAGGCGGAGGCGGTCCGCGCGCTGGCGCTGGCGGAAGGGCTGGACCTCGGCCGCTGCGCCGCCTACAGCGACTCGCACAACGACATCCCGATGCTGTCGCTGGTGGGCCACCCCTACGCGATCAACCCCGACTCCAAGCTGCGCAAGCACGCCCGCCGGATGGACTGGCGGCTGCGTGACTACCGCACCGGCCGCAAGGCGGCCAAGGTCGGCATCCCGGCGGCGGCCGGCGTGGGCGCGGTGGCCGGGGGCACGGCCGCCGCCATCGCCCTGCACCGCAAGCGCCGCTGACGTCCGGCGGCGTGCCCGTGTGTGCCCGCCGTGAGCGGGCCGTGCCGCGACACGCCCAATCCGACTGCCGTACCCAGCAACCGCCCCCAGCAGTCCTCTTGGCTGCACACGGCCACAACTCGCCCGGGACTTAACCGGAAAACGAAAGCTTCCGGTCACCAACCGGTCAACAGGCCGCCCCTGAACATGCGTCAACCGGTTACGGAAGCGACGTAATCGATGATTTGAGCAACTGGGTGTAGCAGGGCCTGTACGAAGCGTTATTCTCCTCAGACGCATTCCGGGACCCTCCCTTCGCCACGACGGGTGAACGGCCCCGCACTGCACGTGATGGAAGCTCTGCCTCTGGGAGTCCCGTGTACCCACACGTCGGGGTTGACGCCTCGGGCCTGGCTACGCTGCGCGCGACAGTCGCGACAGCCCGAGACATGTTGCGCGGAATCGTCCCCCCCGCGTACGCCGTCCCCGCATTCGCCACCGCCCCCGCCGGCCCGTGCTACGCCCTTGCCGAGGGCACGGCCGCGGTCGGCAGACGGGGACGCCCGTCCGCCGCCACCACCACCCGCCGTCCGGCCGCCGACAGCGACAGCGCCCGGATGATGGACCTCGTGGAGCGCGCCCAGGCGGGCGAGGCGGAGGCGTTCGGCCGGCTCTACGACCAGTACAGCGACACCGTCTACCGCTACATCTACTACCGGGTCGGCGGGAAGGCGACCGCCGAGGACCTCACCAGCGAGACCTTTCTGCGGGCCCTGCGCCGCATCGGCACCTTCACCTGGCAGGGCCGCGACTTCGGCGCCTGGCTGGTGACCATCGCCCGCAACCTCGTCGCCGACCACTTCAAGTCCAGCCGCTTCCGCCTCGAGGTCACCACCGGCGAGATGCTCGACGCCAACGAGGTCGAGCGCTCCCCCGAGGATTCCGTTCTCGAGTCCCTGTCCAACGCCGCCCTCCTCGATGCCGTACGACGTCTCAACCCCCAACAGCAGGAGTGCGTCACGCTCCGGTTCCTCCAGGGGCTGTCCGTCGCCGAGACCGCCCGCGTCATGGGCAAGAACGAGGGCGCGATCAAGACCCTCCAGTACCGGGCCGTCCGCACACTCGCCCGACTGCTCCCGGACGACGCCCGCTGACGCACCCTCCACCGGGCGGCACGCTCGGCGACAGCCAACTCACCGTGAGTGAAACTGGGTTGGTTTCCTGATTCGGGCATCCGATGTCCGTAACCCAAGTGCCGCGCCCGTCGTTGTGCGGGATACAGGCTCCCTGTGGTCACCCCCTGACCGGCTCCGCTCACCCGATCGTGTGGCGTCGGCCGGCCCGGGGAACCCTCAGGACCCCCTGGGGAGTCGACCGTCATGACGAGAGGAGGTGCCGCCAGTGATCGCGAACGTATCGGCGCACCGGCGGGCGAACGCCTTCGCCCAGGCCCTGGAGGAGCAGTCCGACCGGGGCACGGCGGCCGAGCGAACCGAAGGACCGGCACCGGCCCCGGCCGCCGCCGAGACCGAACGGGACCAGCTGCTCACGCTGGCCTCCGGTCTGGGCGCGCTGCCCAAACCGGAACTGGACCCCGAGGTGAAGGTCGTCCAGCGGGCCCAGCTGGTGGCCGCGTTCGAGGCCATGCTCCAGGAGGGCACCGCCGCGGGCGAGGCGACGGACCGGGCCGTCCCCGGACAGCGCTCACGCCGGGCCAAGGGCGCCCACCGGGCGACCCCGCTGGGCAAACTGCGGCCCCGGTCGCGACTGGCCAAAGGACTCACCGCGGGCGGACTCACCGTCGGCGTCGCAGCCGGCACTTTCGGCGGAGTGGCCGCCGCCAGCTCCGACGCCCTCCCCGGTGACTCCCTCTACGGACTCAAGCGCGGCATCGAGGACGTCAAGCTCGGATTCGCCGACGGCGACGACGAGCGCGGCCGGGTCTACCTCGACCACGCCTCCACCCGGCTGAGCGAGGCCCGCCGCCTCATGGAGCGCGACCGCGGCGGCTCCCTCGACCACGAGGACCTGAGCGAGATCCGCCGCACGCTCTCCGGCATGCGGCACGACGCCTCGGAGGGTCACCGGCTGCTGCGCGAGGCCTACGAGCGCAATCCCGACTCGCTCGGCCCCATGCAGGCACTGTCGTCCTTCTCGCAGGCCCACCGCGACACCTGGGGCAGCCTGCGCGACCGGCTCCCCGTGCAGCTGGGCGACGTGAGTGAGCAGGTCTCGTCGGTGTTCGACGCCATAGACGAAGACGTGGCCCCGCTGCGGTCCCTGCTGCCCCAGCCTGCGGACGACAAGCAGGGCGAAGGGGCGCGGCGCGACGGGACCGCCTCCGCCTCCGGCAGCCCGTCCGAGTCCGGCCCCTCGCAGTCCCCCGGCACCGGCCGGGACACCGCCGAGGAGCGCGACGCGGACAGCGCCGGACCGACCGGATCCGCCGACACCGGCCGCGAGAAGGACGGACTGCTCGGCGGCAACACCGGCGGCCTCCTCGACCCGCCGAAGGAGAGCGGCCAGAGCACCCCGCCGCCCACCGGCACGGCCACCCGGCCTCCCGCCCCCGACGTCACCCTCCCGCCGCTCCTCCCCGGCCTCCTCCCGGGTCTGGGCATCGACGCGGAGGACCGGAACTAGCCCGCTGGGGGCGCCCCTCACCTCAAGGGACGCCCCCAGCCCTTCCTGTCCGCGCAGGAGGCACCGTCAGAAGAACACCGACCGCCGCTGCACCAGCAGCTTGTACAGCGTGTGCTGGATCTGCTCCCGGACCTGGTCGGTCAGGTTGAACATCAGCATCGGGTCCTCCGCCGCCTCCGGCGGATACCCGTCCGTGGGGATCGGCTCCCCGAACTGGATGGTCCACTTCGTCGGCAGCGGGACCGCCCCGAGCGGCCCGAGCCAGGGGAACGTCGGCGTGAGCGGGAAGTACGGGAAGCCCAGCAGCCGCGCCAGCGTCTTGGCGTTGCCGATCATCGGGTAGATCTCCTCCGCCCCGACGATCGAGCACGGCACGATCGGCACGCCGTGCCGCAGCGCCGTCGACACGAACCCGCCCCGGCCGAACCGCTGCAGCTTGTACCGCTCGGAGAACGGCTTCCCGATACCCTTGAACCCCTCCGGCATCACCCCGACCAACTCGCCCTGCGCCAACAGCCGTTCGGCGTCCTCCGCACAGGCCAGCGTGTGCCCCAGTTTCCGCGCCAGCTCGTTCACCACCGGCAGCACGAACACCAGGTCCGCCGCCAGCAGCCGCAGATGCCGCTCGGCGGGATGGTGGTCGTGCACGGCGACCTGCATCATCAGCCCGTCCACCGGGAGCGTCCCCGAGTGGTTGGCGACGATCAGCGCGCCGCCCTCCGACGGGATGTTCTCGACGCCCTTCACCTCGACCCGGAAGTACTTCTCGTACATCGGGCGCAGCAAGGACATCAGGACCTGGTCGGTGAGCTCCTCGTCGTAGCCGAAGTCGTCGACCTCGTAGTCCCCGGTGAGCCGGCGGCGCAGGAACGCCAGCCCGCTCGCGAGGCGCTGCTCCAGACCGCCGTCGCCGTCACGGTCCGCGGCCGGCTCCCTCGGCTGCTCCTCGTCACCGGTCACGGGCTCATCCTGCCGCACCGGCACCGCCCCCGGCAGGGGCTGGACCTCCCCCACCGCGGCGGGCCGCCCGCCGCCCGCGCGCCGGCCGGCCGCACCACGGCGGCGCGACGCGGCACCTCCGCGGGAGCGGTGGTCGTCGTCGAACGGAATGACCTTGGCATCCGCCATCGTTGCTGCGCTCCTCAGTTGGCGCTCTGCGTCGGCACATGACCGCTGCCCGGCAGGGGCAGCGCGGCGACCCGGTCGACAGCCCTCGCGACGGTCTCCGGCGGCAGCAGCCCGGGACCACGGCTGCGCACGAAGTCCGCAAACGTTTCAGCAGTCGAGTACTTGGGGGTGAAACCGAGCGTCTCCCGCATCTGGTCCGTCGCCACCACCCGTCCGTGCGTCAGCAGCCGGATCTGCTCGGGCGAGAAGTCGGACATCCCCAGCGTACGCACCAGGGAGCCCGCCCAGGTGACCGCGGGAAGCAGCAGCGGCACCGTCGGCCGGCCCAGCCGCCGCGAACACTGCGACAGCAGCAGCACCCCGTCGCCGGCGATGTTGAACGTCCCGCTGTTGAGCGTGCCGCGCCGCGGCTCGTGCGCGCCGATCCGCAGCACCTCCACCACGTCGTCCTCGTGCACGAACTGCAGCCGCGGGTCGTAGCCGAACACCGTCGGCAGCACCGGCAGCGCGAAGTACGACGCGAGCGGGGTGTCCGCGGCCGGGCCCAGGATGTTGGCGAACCGCAGCACGCACACCGCCACGTCCGGGCGGCGGCGGGCGAAGCCGCGCACATACCCCTCGACCTCCACCGTGTCCTTGGCGAAGCCGCCGCTGGGCAGCGACTTGGGTGGGGTCGACTCGGTGAACACCGCCGGGTCGCGCGGCGCCGACCCGTAGACGTTGGTGCTGGACTTCACCACCAGCCGCTTGATGTTCGGCGACTTCTGGCAGGCGCCCAGCAGCTGCATGGTGCCGATGACGTTGGTCTCCTTCAGCGACGCCCGGCTGCCGCTGACCAGCGGCGTGCCCGTCACGTCGAGGTGGACGACCGTGTCGGCGCCCGACTCGGCCAGCACCCGCGCGATGGTGGGCTGCCGGATGTCCGCCTGGACGAAGTCGGCGCCGCCCAGATGGTGCTCGGGCCGGACCGCGTCCACGGCGACGACCCGGTCGACTTCGGGATCCCGCTGGATCCGCCGCACGAAGCGGCCCCCCAGCTGCCGGGCCACCCCGGTCACCAGCACGACCTTCCCCAAGATCAGCGCCCTTCTCTCACCCTGCTGCCGACGGCCAACCTATCGGGTTCCCGTAGCCCAGCGACGCCGAGCGGATACGTGAAGTGACAACATCCCCGGGACGTACCACCCCACGCGCCGCCCGCATCCGACCCACCGGGCGGATCACAAGGCAGTGGCCCCCCACCGAATCGCGGTGGGGGGCCACTGGACACGCTCTCGCGCTGTCGCTTACTTCTTGTTGCGACGCTGGACGCGCGTGCGCTTGAGCAGCTTGCGGTGCTTCTTCTTGGCCATCCGCTTGCGCCGCTTCTTGATAACAGAGCCCACGACTACCCTCGCTCACTTCTCATCACTCGGTGTTTGGGCGCCATGGGCCCACACGACCTACGAGGGGCTAGCCTACCCGCCCGAGCGCTGAGGTCGTAATCGAGGTGACCGGGAAGGCCCATGAGTGCCCGATACGGACCTTCCCGGATCGCCGTCAGGCGGTTTCCACCCCCACGTAGCTCTCGCGGAGGTACTCGTGCACCGCTTGCTCCGGGACGCGGAAGGACCGCCCCACACGGATCGCGGGCAGATGACCGCTGTGCACCAGCCGGTACACGGTCATCTTCGACACTCGCATCACCGAGGCGACTTCCGCCACGGTAAGGAACTGAACCTCGTTCAGAGGCCTCTCGCCAGCTGCAGCCATGACACACCTGAACCTTCCGCACTCGACGGCCACCGGCTTCCCCTTCCGGTGACTCTTCGTCGTTGCGTGCTCACTCCCCAATGTAGGGGCGGGTGATGCGAGTGGGGAAGAGGTGCACCCATCGGCGGCCTACTGTGACAGACACGCTCGATTGAGTACGTAGCGGGTCAGCGGCAGGTAGTGATCGGACCGCACGCCGTCGTCAACCGGAACGGCCACGGACACCGCCCCCTCGGCCTGCCCGACGAACGGCGCCGGGTCGTTCACATCGGCCAGCCCGACACTCTCGAACCCCAGCTGACCTGCCCCGCAGACCCAGCCGTGGTCACCGATCACCAGCCCGGGCAGCGGCCCGCCGGCGTCCGCCGCCGCGGCCAGCGCGACCCGAACCGGGAGGGGGGAGTGCGTGTGCGCGCCCGGCTCACAACCGGAGCGCCGCGAGGTCGCGCCCCGGACCAGCCCGACCCCGCGGACGTAGTCGAGGTTGCCCGTGCGTAGACCGAACCGGGTCGTTATGTCGACACAGCGACCCTGCGCCGGGGTGAGGACGTCACATCCCGCCGCCGACAACGCGTCTGCGAGCGCGGCGTAGAAACCGAGCAGCCGATGCGGGTGACCCGTGCCCAGCAGCACCGGAACCCGGTGGAGCGCGGCCTCCGCCAGCAGCCCCGCACAGGCGTCCAGGGCGGCCAGCGTACGCTCCGGATCGATCCTCTCGGGCCCGGACGTGACGCCCGGGTCGGCCGAGACCCCGCACCGGTCCGCCATCAGCGCCAGGACCTCCCGCTCACCCCACGCCCCGACAGGATCGAGACCGATCAGCACACGCGGGTCCCGCGCGGCGAACAGCCGGTAACTGCGCAGGCTCTCCTCCCGGGCGGTACCCACCACCCCGGCGAGCCCGGCCCTCAGAAGATGCGCCCGCAGGCGCTCCACGGTCCCCACCCGAGCGATGGTGCGCCACCCCGCCGCGCCCCGTGACCGGAACCCGGACCACACCCCACGGTCGGCGTAACGCCCCGCCCCCCGAGGGACGGTCACGGCAGCAGCCCGCGCAGCGGGAACACCGCCCGCCGGGACGCGAGGATCGCCTGGTCCAGCCGGTCCGCCGGGTCGTACCCGTCGTCCCACGCGGCCCAGGACACCGGCCACCGGCCGTCCGTCATCCGGCGCGGGCCGTCCTGCCGGGTCCGCGCGTACACCTCCTGACGCCACCCCTCCGGAATCAGCGTCGTGGGCTCGACCGGCCGCTCCGCCGCGATGCCCACCAGATGCGACCAGGACCTCGGCACGACCTCGATCACCGCGTAACCCCCGCCGCCCAGCGCCACCCAGCGGCCGTCGGCGTGCTCGTGCGCCAGCTCGTGGCACGCCGTCTGCACCGCCCGCTGGGCGTCCAGCGACACCGCCAGGTGCGCCAGCGGGTCCTCGAAGTGCGTGTCGGCCCCGTGCTGCGTCACCAGCACCTGCGGCCGGAAGTCCGCGATCAGCTCCGGCACGACCGCGTGGAACGCCCGCAGCCACCCCGCGTCCCCGGTCCCGGCCGGCAGCGCCACGTTCACCGCGCTGCCCTCCGCGTCCGACGCGCCCGTCTCACCCGGCCACCCGGTCTGCGGGAACAGCGTGCTCGGATGCTCGTGCAGCGAGATCGTCAGCACCCGCGGGTCCTCCCAGAACGCCGCCTGCACACCGTCCCCGTGGTGCACGTCGACATCGACGTACGCGACCCGCTCCGCACCGAGCTCCAGCAGCCGGGCGATCGCCAGCGCGGCGTCGTTGTACACGCAGAACCCGGAGGCGGCGCCCGGCATCGCGTGGTGCAGCCCGCCCGCGAAGTTCACCGCGTGCAGCGCGTCGCCCCGCCACACGGCCTCCGCCGCGCCCACCGACTGGCCCGCGATCAGCGCCGACACCTCGTGCATCCCGGCGAACGCCGGATCGTCGATCGTCCCCAGCCCGTACGACTGGTCCGCCGCCCCGGGGTCGGCCGACGCGGCCCGCACCGCGTCGATGTAGTCCTCCCGGTGGACGAGCCGCAGCGTCGACTCCCCCGCCGCCTTCGCCGCGACCACGTCGACGTCACGGTCCAGGCCGAGGGCGCCGACCAGGCTCCGGGTCAGCGCCAGCCGGACCGGGTCCATCGGATGGTCCCGCCCGAAGTCATAGCCCGTTACTGCTTCGTCCCACATCAGCTGTGTGCGGCCGCTCATGCCCGCCACCGTATCGGTCGCCCCCCGGCGCGAACGAGCGGGCGTGCACAAGCGTCACCAGCACCAACACCATCGGCACCAGCATCGCCCCGCGGTAGCTCCAGGCATCGCCCAGCGCCCCCACCAGCGGCGAACCGATCAGGAACCCCACGTAGTTGAAGACGTTCAACCGCGCCACGGCCGCGTCCGACGCCCCAGGACGTCCCGACTCGTGCGCCCGCCGCCCCGCCGCCGCGAACGTCTGCGGCACCAGGACGCACAGCCCGAGCCCCAGCAGCGTGAACCCCAGCATTCCCGCCCACGCCCCCGGCGCCGAGGCCACCACGGCGAACCCCACCGCCGCCACCACGGCCCCCGACCGCACCACCGCGACAGCCCCGAACCGCCGCACCCCGACATCCCCGACCGTCCGCCCGAGCAGCGTCGTCACCATGTAGACGTTGTACGGGACGGTCGCCATCTGCTCGGAACTGCCCAGCACGTCCTGCAGGTACTTCGCCGACCAGTTGGACACCGTCGAGTCCCCGATGTACGCCACCGTCATCACCAGGCACAACGGCAGCAGCCACCTCAGCCCGCCGCCCGCACCCCCGTCGGCCGCCGCGCCCTTGCCCTCCGGCGCCTCCTCCTCCCGCGCCTGGGCCTCCCCGTCGACGTACCACCGGCTGCCCACCAGCGCGGCCGGCAGCAGCACCAGCACCACCGGCAGATACGACACCCACAGCGCCAACTCCCAGTGCGCCCCCACCCAGGCGAGCGACGCCCCGACGATCCCGCCCAGGCTGTACGCCGCGTGGAAACTCAGCATGATGCTGCGCCCGTACGCCCGCTGCAGACTCACCCCGAGCATGTTCATCGAGGCGTCCAGCGCCCCCACGGCCAGCCCGAACGCGGCCAGCGCCACGGCCAGCGCGGCCATCTGCCGCCCGGCGCCGACCCCCAGCAGCGCCAGCAGCACCACCGGCTGGGACCACCGCAGCACCCGGCTGGGCGGCACCCGCTTCACCAGCCGCTCCGTGGAGACACTGCCGATGCCGGCCAGGATGGGCACGGCGGCCAGGAAGACGGGCAGCAGCGCGTCGGAGACCCCGTACCGGTCCTGGATGCCCGGGATGCGTGTCACGAGCAGGGCGAAGGCGACGCCCTGCACCAGGAAGCTGAACGCCAGCGAGCCCCTGCCGCGCCGCAGCACATCAGTCATGGCGGCGAGCGTAAGGCTCGGGGGTACCGGGGGGTAGATCCGGTCAAAGATGAATCGTGCTCAGTTCTCAGCGCGTGCGCCGTCCGCGAGCAGGGGCAGCAACTCCCCCATCGCGCCGAAGAGTCGGGTGGCGCCGTTCAGCTTCTCCGCCGGCGTCATCCCGGTGAACCCGTAGACGTCCATCCCGGCCGCGACGGCCGCTTGGACGCCGAGCGGGCTGTCCTCTACGACGACGCACCGCTCGGGAGGCGTGCCCATGCGCGAGGCCGCGTACAGAAACAGATCAGGGGCGGGCTTCCCCCGGCCGACGTCCTGCGAGCTGAAGATCCTCCCGTCGTCGAAGAAGCCGTCCAACCCGGCCGCCCGGTGTCCGACCCGGATCCGTTCATGGCTCCCCGACGACGCCACGCAGTACGGCACCCCGTCCGCCGTCAGCTTGCCCAGTACGTCGGCGACTCCGGGCACGGGCTTCAACTCCCGCTCGAACGCGGCGAAGACACGGGCGTGGAAGACGTCGTCGAAGTCGGCCGGCAGCCGTTGCCCGGTCCGCTCCTCGATCAAGTCGTGCACCCGGTGCATGGCCGATCCCATGTAGTCGCGGATGGAGTCCTCGTAGGTGGTGGGGTGCCCGAGCTCGGTGAGATAGGCGGCGAGGTGTCGGTTGGACAGGGGCTCGCTGTCGACGAGGACGCCGTCGTTGTCGAAAATCACCAGGTCATAGCGCATGACCTCGACCCTAAACGCAGGAAGCCCCCGTGCCGAATGGCACGGGGGCTTCCTATAAGAATTGTTCGGCGGCGTCCTACTCTCCCACAGGGTCCCCCCTGCAGTACCATCGGCGC
>NZ_JBITSH010000014.1:0-172260 GCF_044540535.1 Streptomyces sp. NPDC085937
GGCCTGTTGGGGGTCTGGTACAACAACTTCCACGACGCCCAGTCGCACGCGGTGCTGCCGTACTCGCACTACCTGTCGAAGTTCACCGCCTACCTGCAGCAGCTCGACATGGAGTCCAACGGCAAGTACGTCGGCCGGGACGGGCACGAGGTCGACTGGCAGACCGGCCCCGTGGTGTGGGGCACGCCCGGCACCAACGGGCAGCACGCCTACTACCAGTTGATCCACCAGGGCACCAAGCTGATCCCCGCCGACTTCATCGGTTTCGCCGAGCCCGTGGAGGAACTGAGCGAAGGGCTCGCCGCCCAGCACGACCTGCTGATGGCCAACTTCTTCGCCCAGACGCAGGCGCTGGCCTTCGGCAAGACCCCGGACGAGGTGCGCGGCGAGGGCGTGCCCGAGGAACTGGTCCCGCACAAGACCTTCCAGGGCAACCACCCCACCACCACGATCGTCGCGCGCGCCCTCACGCCGTCGGTGCTCGGCCAGCTCGTGGCGCTGTACGAGCACAAGGTGTTCGTACAGGGCGCCGTGTGGGACATCGACTCCTTCGACCAGTGGGGCGTCGAACTCGGCAAGGTGCTCGCCAAGCGCGTCGAACCCGCCCTCACCGAGGGTGCCGACGTCCCCGGCCTCGACCCGTCCACCCAGGCACTGGTCGCCGCCTACCGGGAACTGCGCGGCCGGAACTGAGCACCCGGGAGGCGGACGGCGGCCCGCCGTCCGCCTCCCGCGGGCATACAACCTCCGGCTCAGGCCACCGCGCTCAACGTGTCCGCGAGGCGGCGGCGGGCCGCGCGGGCGGCCGGGAGCGCGGCGAGGGCGGCGGCGCCCAGGACCGCGGCCGTACCGAGCAGCACCAGCAGCGCGGGGGACGGCAGCTGGGCGATCCCCGCGCCGATGCCGCTCGACCGGCCCTGGGCGTCGATCAGCCAGTGCGCCAGGGGCAGCCCCAGCGCGGTGGCGAGGAGCACCGCCGCCAGGGCCGTACCGGCGGTGGCGGTGACCGTGACGGCGGTGATCTGCCGGGGGGACAGGCCGACGGCCTTCAGCGCCAGCAGGTCGCGCTCACCCTCGCGGACGGTGCCGCCGATCGCCGTCAGCAGTTCGACCAGCCCGATGAGGGCCAGCACCACGACCAGCCCGAGCACCACCGCGCGCAGCGGGGACAGCCCGTCGGCCGGGTTGGCCACGGTGTGCACGTCCAGGTGACCGCGGCCCTCCGACGCGAGCCGCGCCGCCACCTCGGCCGGGTCCGCGCCCGGCCGCAGACGCAGCTGGTAGAGGCCCGGCCGCATCTCCGGGTCGTTGGCGCGCAGGGTGTCGAGCGAGGTGGAGATGACCCGGCCGGCGTTCTCCGGCTCGATGCTCCGGCCGACGATGTGCAGGATCTGCGGCCGGTCCCCGACGGTCATCCGCACCCAGTCGCCCACCCGCACGTGCAGCAGGTCGAGCAGTCCCTGCCCGGCCACCGCCTCGTCCGGGCCGCGCGCCGCCCGGCCCTCGGCCACCGAGAACGGGTACGGCTCCTCGTGGGTGCCGAACCCGCGCAGGGCGATCGTGGCGGTCTGGCCGGGGACCAGCGCGGCCACCTCCACACCCGGATGGGCGGCGGTGACCCCCGGATCGCTCTCCAGCAGGGCCCGTACCGCCCCGTCGTCCAGCGAGGCGTCGGCGCGGACGCTCAGCGCGGCGGGCAGCCCCACCCGCTCGGGGGCGCCGTGGAAGCGGTCGATCGTCGTCCACGCGCTCAGCGCCACCACGATCAGCAGCAGCGGCAGCGCCAGCCGGCCCACCGCGCCCAGCGACCGCGGCCGCCGGGTGAACGCCTTGTGCCAGCCCAGCACCAGCGCCGGAGGCACCCGCGCCCCCAGCGCGCGGCGCGCCACACCGGTCAGCCGGCCGGCCGGCGCCGCCGCGGGCCGCGGCACCGGAACCGGCGGGACCCGGCCCGCCCGCCAGGCGGCCAGCCCGGTGGTCGCGCCGATGAACAGCACCGCCCCCACCGGTACGACGAACAGCGCGACGGTGTGCCCGGGCAGCCCCTGCCACACGTCCACCGCGTCCCCGAGCCGCCCCGGCACCGCACCGCCGAGGGCCTCGGTGAGCGCGGCGGCGGCCACCGCGCCGAGCAGGGCGTAACCCAGGTGCTGGATCAGGAAGACGCGCACCACCTGGCCGGGCGTGAAGCCGATCGCCTTGAGGACGGAGATGTCCCGCAGATGGCCCCGGATGCGCGTGGTGATCGCCCCGTGCACGGCGAGCCCCGCGGCGACCAGCGCGCCCAGCCCGAACAGGCCCAGCACCTGCCCGAGCAGCCGGTTGTCGCCCTGTGCCTCGGCGCGTGCCTGCTGCCAGGTCGCCACCTCGCCGATCGCCCCGGCGCCCAGCGCGGTCACCGCCCGCTGCACGGCGTACCCGGTGTCGCCCGGATCGGCCAGCCGCAGCCCGATCACCTGGCCGTCCGGCTCGGGCACCGCGGACGGCAGCGCCCACACCAGCCCGGCCCGCTCACCCGGCCGGAAACGCGGCTCGGCGCTGTCCGCCACACCCACCACGGTCAGCCGGCGCGCGGTGCCCGGCACGGTGAGGGTGTCGCCGGGGGCGGTCAGCAGCGCGCGGGCGAGGCCGCTCTCCAGCACCACCCCGTCGGGCGTCGCCGGGTCCAGCCAGCGCCCGGAGGCGACGAGGGGGCGGCCCACCTCGGGCCGGTCCGCGGTGCCCCGCATCTCGACGGAGGCCCGGCCGCCCTGCGAGGCCAGGGTGAGCGAGGCGGTGGGGTAGGGGCCCGCGACGGACCGCACCCCGTCCAGGCCCGCCAGCCTGGACGCGTCGGCGGACGCCGTGGTGTGCAGGGTGACGTGGGCGCCGTGCGCCTGGGTGAAGACCCGTTGCCAGGGGTTGGTGGCGTACCCGAAGAGGGCCGTGGCCAGCAGCAGGGAGACCACGACGCCGGCGGTGGCGAGCACCAGGAACAGGGCCTCGCCGCGGTGCGTGCGCAGATCGGAGTGCGCCCAGCGCAGAGTCGCTCGCACCGGTCTCAGCCCCTCGCGGGTCGGTCGTGGACGCGTATGCGCGTGCGCGCGGCAGGTCGGTGGGTGACGCTCATGTCAGTCCCTGAGCTCCAGCACGCCGGACGTACCGGCCCGGCGCGGCGGGGGACCGGCGTCGAGTTCGGCGTCGTCGGCTATCCGGCCGTCGAAGAAGCAGATCACCCGGTCCGCGGCGCTCGCCAGCCGGGCGTCGTGCGTGACCAGCAGGATCGTCTGCCCGCGCTGGTGGAAGCGGGACAGCAGCCGCATCACCTCGCGGGTGCCCTTGCTGTCCAGGCTGCCCGCGGGCTCGTCGGCCAGCAGCAGCGGCGGGTGGTTGACCAGCGCCCGGGCCAGGGCCACCCGCTGCTGCTCACCCCCGGACAGCTCGCCCGGCATGCTCCGCTCCTTGCCCGTGAGGCCCAGCTCGGCGAGCAGCTCCGCGCGTGCGGCGCGGGCCTTCCTCGGCGGCATCCCGGCGAGCAGCGCGGGCAGTTCCACGTTGTCCGCCACGGACAGGTCGGAAACCAGGTTGAAGAACTGGAAGACGATCCCGATCCGCCGGCGCCGCTCGACCGCCCAGCGGGCCTCGCTCCAGCCGTCGGTGCGTTCACCGTCCAGCCGGATGCCGCCCGCGTCGGGCCGTTGCAGCCCGCCCAGCAGATGCAGCAGTGTCGACTTGCCCGCCCCGGAGGGACCGGTGATCGCCACGAACTCGCCCCGGGTGACCCGCAGGTCGACGCCGCGCACGGCGTGCGCCGGGGCGCCCTCGCCGTGGTGCGTCTTGACCAGGCCTTCGGCGCGCAGCACGGGAGCGTCGCTCTCGCTCACTGAAGCTCCTCCAGCTCTTCCTGACACCGCTCCAGCCAGTCGAGATCGGCCTGCAGGTGCAGCATCGCGCCCTCGATCAGCAGATGGGAGATGCGGTTGTCCCGGTCCTCGGCGGCCGCCAGCTTCGACAACTGCCGCATGGTGTTCAGATACTGGCGCCGCTGCCTGTTGATGAGGGCGATCTGGTCGGCGAGACCGGTCTGCGGGGCCAGGGCCAGCTTCATGAAGAACTCGTCCCGCACCCGGGGTTCGTCCGCCGTCTCCTCGTACCAGGCGCGCAGCGCCTCGTGCCCGGCCTCGGTGAGGTGGTAGACCTTCTTGTTCGGCCGGCTCGACTGCTCGATGGCCTCGCCCTCGATCAGTCCCGTCTTCTCGAGGCGGCCGAGGGTGACGTAGATCTGGCCGACGTTCGGCTGAGGGTACGCGGAGCCCAGCAGTTGCTCAAGGTCCTGCTTGAGCTCGTAACCGTGCGCCGGGCCGCGGGCGAGCAGCGCCAGGAGGGGCAGCCGCACTCGTGCTCTCCTCCTCGCGCTCCTGGGTAATGTGCCGCAGGACCTAGTATCGCCCATACCTAACGGGTATACATGGCCTCTGACCCCGGCAAGGGTGCCCGGGTGCCGGTGTTACAGGGAGGAACCTATGCGGTGGATCCATGCCGCGGGTAGGGGCCTTCTCGTCCTGATCGTCGTTCTGACCGGTTACGTCGCCTCCGGGGCGCAGGCCGGCGAGGGTCCGGGCGACGGGCGTGGACCGCTCACCCTGGCGACCGCGGGGGACCTCACCGGCTATCTCGGCTCCGTCCTCGACGGCTGGAACCGCACCCATCCCGGCGAGGAGGTCACCCTCGTCGAACTGCCTGACTCCGCCGACGAGACCCGCGCGCAGATGATCACCGATCTGCGCGGCGGCGAGCGGGGCCGCTTCGACGTGCTGAACATCGACGTCAGCTGGACCTCGGAGTTCGCCGCCGCCGGCTGGATCCGCCCGCTGCCCCGCGACCGCTTCCCGCTGGAGACCTTCCTGCCTCGGGTCGTCGACACGGCCACCTACGACGACCGGCTGTACGCCGTCCCGTACGTCACCAACGCCGGGCTGCTGCTGTACCGCAAGGACGTCCTCGCCGACGCGGGCGTCCCGCCGCCGCGCACCTGGGCCGAACTGGAACGGGCCGCGAAGACCCTCGCCCCCGCACACGGTCTGGACGGCTACGCCGGCCAGTTCCTGCCGTACGAGGGTCTCACCGTGAACGCCGCCGAGGCCGTCTACTCGGCGGGCGGCAGCATCCTGGGCGACGAGGGCGAACGCGTCACCGTGGACTCCCGGGCGGCCCGCAAGGGCATCGGCTTCCTCGCCCGGGGTGTCCGCGAGGGCTGGATCCCCCGGGAGGCGCTGGCGTACAAGGAGGAGGAGTCCAAGCAGGCCTTCCAGGACGGCCGGCTGCTCTTCCTGCGCAACTGGCCCTACGCCTACGTCGCCGCCTCCGCGCCCGGCTCCAAGGTCGCCGGCCGGGTCGGCGCCGTGCCCCTGCCCGGACCGGACGGCCCGGGCACCAGCGTCCTCGGCGGCTCCAACCTGGCCGTCAGCAGCCACGCCCGGCACCCCGACTCCGCCGCCCGCCTGATCGCGTACCTCACCAGCGAGCGGGTGCAGCGCCAGGTGCTCACCCGCGGCGCGCTGCCGCCCGTACGGGCCGCCCTGTACGACGACCAGCAACTCGTGCGCCGGTTCCCGTACCTGCCGAGCCTGCGGGAGAGCGTGCTGGCCGCCGCCCCCCGGCCCAAGAGCCCGCACTACGACCAGGTGAGCCTGGTGGTGCAGGCGGTGGTGCACGACGCGATGAACGGGCGGCAGACGCCCGGCGCGGCCGTGCGCCGGCTGGCGGCCGAGCTCGCCGCCGTCTCCTCCCGCTGACTCATCCTAGTTACATGTTAGGTAACGCGCGCGTCTCAGTCGCGACCAAGATGCCCCAGCTTGCCCCGCCCTGTACCCCGTAACCTCCCGGTAGCTTGCACCAGTTCATTGACACCTGCTGTTCACCGCTACCTAACATGCATGCATAACAGGCAGCAGCTCTCCTCACAGACGGGTCGACGGGGTGAACAGGCACCACTGGTGGCGTGACGCGGTGATCTATCAGGTGTACGTCCGCAGCTTCCTGGACAGCACCGGTGACGGCATCGGCGATCTCGCGGGGGTCAGGGCGGGACTGCCGTACCTGAGGAAGCTCGGCGTCGACGGGATCTGGCTCAGCCCCTTCTACCCCTCGCCGCAGCACGACCACGGCTACGACGTGGCCGACTACCGCGACGTCGACCCGGTCTTCGGCGACCTCGCCGAGTTCGACCGGCTGGTGGCCGCCGCCCACCGGCTCGGCATCCGGGTCCTGCTGGACATCGTCCCCAACCACTGCTCCAGCGAGCACCCGTGGTTCCGCGAGGCCCTCGCCGCCGCGCCCGGCAGCCCCGAACGCGCCCGCTTCCACTTCGCCGACGGCCGCGGCCCCGACGGCGGCGAGCCGCCCAACAACTGGCACGCCATGTTCGGCGGCCCCGCCTGGACCCGCGTCACCGAGCCCGACGGCCGCCCGGGCCAGTGGTACCTGCACATGTTCACGCCCGAGCAGCCCGACTGGAACTGGCGCGAGCCCGCCGTCGCAGCCGAGTTCGACCACACCCTGCGCTTCTGGCTCGACCGGGGCGTCGACGGCTTCCGCATCGACGTCGCCGCCGGCCTGTACAAGCACCCGGACCTGCCCGACTCCCCGGACCCCGAGGCCGACGCCCGCACCCGCGACTCGGTCAACCCGCTCGCCTGGAACCAGCCCGAGGTGCACGACGTGTGGCGGCACTGGCGCGCCGTGTGCGAGGAGTACACCGCCCGCGACGGCCGCGAACGCCTCCTGGTCGGCGAGGTCTCCGTGCCCTCCGCCCGCGAACACGCCAAGTACGTCCGCCCGGACGAGCTGCACCAGGCCTTCTTCTTCGACCTGCTCGGCGCGCCCTGGGACGCCGACGCCTTCCGCAAGGTCGTCTCCGAGGCCATGCAGGACATCGCGGGCACCGGCTCCACCGTCACCTGGGTCCTCAACAACCACGACCAGGTGCGCACCGTCACCCGCTACGGGGAGCCCGCCGAGGGCAGCGGACTCGGCGCCGCCCGCGCCCGTGCCGCCGCGCTGCTGATGCTGGCGCTGCCCGGCGCCGCCTACATCTACCAGGGAGAGGAGCTGGGGCTGCCGGAGGTCGTCGACCTGCCCGACGACGTGCTCACCGACCCGATCTTCCGCCGCACCGGCAGCCGCGCCCGCATACGGGACGGCTGCCGGGTGCCGCTGCCCTGGTCCGGGCAGGCCTCGCCGTTCGGCTTCACCTCCGGCACCGAGAGCGCCAAGCCATGGCTGCCGCAGCCAGAGTACTTCGCCGAGTACGCCACCCACCGCGCCCTCGCCGACACCCGCTCCTCCTGGCACCTCTACCGGGACGGTCTGCAACTGCGCGCCGCCCTGGACCAGTTGGGTGAGGGTTCGCTGCGCTGGCTGGAGACCCAGCCCGGCGTCCTCGCCTTCACCCGCGGCGACGACCTCGTCTGCGCCGTCAACTTCGGCACCGCCCCCGTACCCGCCCCGGTCCCCGGCACCCCGCTGCTCGCCAGCGGCCCCTGCCCGCCCGGAGAACTGCCCGGCTCCACCGCCGCCTGGTGGATCGACGGCTCCTGAGAAGCACGCCCCGCAACCTCCCGTACCCCCGAAAGGACATCGATGATGATGCGACGACGTACCACCCTGCTCGCCGGATGCACCGCCCTCGTCCTCGCGCTCGGCGCGACCGCCTGCGGAAGCGGCGACCCCGTCACCGCCGGCGGCGGCGACAAGTCGCTCGACGGTCAGACCGTCACCGTGGCCGGCGTCTGGTCCGGCAGCGAGCAGAAGAACTTCCAGAAGGTGCTGGACGCCTTCACCGAGAAGACCGGCGCCAAGACCCAGTTCGTCTCCACCGGCGACAACGTCTCCACCGTCGTCGGCAGCAAGATCGAGGGCGGCAACGCCCCCGACGTCGTGATGGTCCCGCAGGTC
This sequence comes from Streptomyces sp. NPDC085937, assembly GCF_044540535.1. Classification (NCBI taxonomy): domain Bacteria; kingdom Bacillati; phylum Actinomycetota; class Actinomycetes; order Kitasatosporales; family Streptomycetaceae; genus Streptomyces; species Streptomyces sp. NPDC085937. Next base: position 7,936 of record NZ_JBITSH010000014.1, read on the forward strand.
GGCGTGCTCAAGCAGTTCGCCGGGCAGGGCTGGCTGAAGCCGCTGGACAAGAAGGTGCAGTCCGCGGTCGGTGCCAACTTCGCCGAGGTGTGGCAGAACTACGGCACGGTCGACAGCACCCTGTACGGGCTGTACTTCAAGGCCGCCCACAAGTCGACCGTGTGGTACAGCCCCGACGCGCTCGAACAGGCCGGCGTCGCGGAGCCCAAGACCTACGACGAGATGCTGAAGAACGGCCGGACGATCTCCGACTCCGGACTCGCCGCCTTCTCCGTCGCCGGCCAGGACGGCTGGACCCTGACCGACTGGTTCGAGAACGTCTACCTCTCCCAGGCAGGACCCGAGAAGTACGACGCCCTCGCCGCGCACGAGATCAAGTGGACCGACCCGACCGTGGTCGACGCGCTCACCACCCTCGGCAAGCTGTTCAAGGACAAGCAACTCGTCGCGGGCGGCCAGAAGGCGGCCCTCAACACAGACTTCCCCGGCTCGGTGGAGAAGGTCTTCGGCCCGAAGGCCGAGGCCGCCATGGTCTACGAGGGCGACTTCGTCGCCGGCGTCGCCAAGGACCAGTTCGGCAGGACCATCGGCACCGACGCGAACTTCTTCCCGTTCCCGCCGGTCGGCGCCGGCGAGGCACCCGTGGTCAGCGGCGGCGACGCGGCCGTCGTCCTCAAGGACGGCAAGAACAGCGACGCCGGCATGGCCCTCGTCGAGTACCTGGCGAGCCCCGAGGCGGCTGCCGTGTGGGCCGAGGCGGGCGGCTTCCTCTCCCCGAACAAGAAGCTCGACCTGTCCTCCTACGGCGACGACGTCACCCGCGCCACCGCCGAGTCCCTGATCGCCGCCGGAGACTCCGTCCGCTTCGACATGTCCGACCAGGCCCCCGCGGCCTTCGGCGGCACCAAGGGCACCGGCGAGTGGAAGATCCTTCAGGACTTCCTGCGCGACCCGTCCGACCCGGCGAAGACCGCGGCCGAGCTGGAGAAGGCCGCCGCCAAGGCCTACGGGAACTGACGGCCATGACCGCCACACTCCTGAAAGAGGCGACCCCGCCGGCCCCCGCGCGCCCCGACGGCGCGCGCGGGCGGCGCCTGCGCCGGCGAGGGCGGATCGTCGCCCTGCTGTTCGCGCTCCCCGCGCTGCTCCTGCTGGGCGCGCTGGTGGTCTACCCGGTGCTGTTCTCCGTCGGCCGCAGCTTCTTCGACGCCTCCGGCACCGAGTTCGTGGGCGGCGAGAACTACGCCGAGATGTTCCGCGACCCGACCACCCTCAAGGCCGTCCGCAACACCGCGATCTGGGTCGTCGTGGCCCCGACCCTGCTCACCGGACTCGGCCTGATCCTGGCCGTCCTGGTGGAGAAGGTGCGCTGGGCCACCGCCTTCAAACTGCTGCTGTTCATGCCGATGGCGGTCTCCTTCCTCGCCGCCGGCATCATCTTCCGCCTCGCCTACGACGAGGACCCCGACAAGGGCGTCCTCAACGCGGCCGTCGTCTCCGTCCATGACGCCTTCACGGGCAGCTCCTCCTACCCGACCGCCCGCGCCCGCGACGACCAGGGACTCACCAAGGAACCGGACGGCTCCTACGTCACCGCGGCGGACGTCTCACCCGGCGGCACGGCGGCGCTCGGCCTGGTCGGCGTCGCCCCCAAGGACCTGCCCGGCGAGGCCGAACCCGCGGCGAAGGCGGCGTCGGACACGGCCGCCGCGGACGAGGTGCGCGGTGTGGTGTACCTCGACTTCACGCCCGGCGGGGGAGGGCGGCAGGGAGCGGTCGACCCGGACGAGAGCGGACTGCCCGGGGTGACCGTCGAGGCGGTGCGCGACGGGAAGAACGTCGCGAGCACCACCACCGCGGCCGACGGCTCCTTCCGCTTCACCGGACTCGACGACGGCTCCTACGCGCTGAAGCTGCCGTCGGCCAACTTCGCTCCGCCCTACGACGGCATCTCCTGGCTCGGCCCGGCGCTGGTCACCCCGGCGATCATCGGGGCCTACCTGTGGATCTGGACCGGGTTCGCGATGGTGCTGATCGGGGCCGGCCTCGCCACGCTGCCCCGGGACGCGCTGGAGGCGGCGCGGATGGACGGCGCGAACGAGTGGCAGATCTTCCGGCGGATCACCGTCCCGCTGCTCGCACCGGTGCTGACCGTCGTCTTCGTGACACTGGTGATCAACGTGATGAAGGTCTTCGACCTCGTCTACATCATCGCGCCCGGCCCGGTGCAGGAGGACGCGACCGTGCTGGCGACGCAGATGTGGCTGGTGTCCTTCGGCGGCGGCAACAACCAAGGACTGGGCAGCGCGCTCGGCGTCCTGCTGCTGCTCCTGGTGGTTCCGGCCATGGTGTTCAACGTCCGCCGCTTCAAGAGGAGTCAGCGATGAACGCGATCCGTCGCGGCCTGAGCAGCGCGGTGGTGCAGGCCTTCCTGGTGGTGATCGGGCTGGTGTGGATCACCCCGCTGGCCGGACTGTTCCTGTCCTCGCTGCGGTCGGCGGAGGACACCGCGAAGGGAGGCTGGTGGACCGTCCTCACCAGCCCCGGGCAGCTGTCCTTCGACAACTACTCGGCGCTGCTGGAGAACTCCGGCATGACCCAGGCGTTCTGGAACACCGTGCTGATCTCGGTGCCGACCACCGTGCTCGTCGTGGTCGTCGCCGCGCTCGCCGGGTACGCCTTCGCCTGGCTGGAGTTCCCGGGCCGGGACGCGGTGTTCCTGGTCGTGGTGGCGCTGCTGGTGGTCCCCGTGCAGATCGGACTGCTGCCGGTCGCCAAACTCTTCGGCCAGCTGGGCCTGTTCGGCACCATCCCGGGCGTGGTGCTGTTCCACGTGGCGTACGGGCTGCCGTTCGCGGTGTTCCTGCTGCGCAACTACTTCGCGGAGATGCCGAAGGAGATGCTGGAGGCCGCCCGGATGGACGGCGGCAGCGAGTGGCGGATCTTCACCCGGCTGGTGCTGCCGGTGGGGCGGCCGGCCATCGCCAGCCTCGCCATCTTCCAGTTCCTGTGGGTGTGGAACGACATGCTGGTGGCGCTGCTGTTCGCGGACAGTTCGTCGCAGCCGTTGACGGTGGAACTGCAGTCGCAGATCCGGCAGTTCGGCAGCAACGTGGATGTGCTGGCGCCGGGGGCGTTCCTGTCGCTGGTGGTGCCGGTGGTGGTGTTCTTCGCGTTCCAGCGGCACTTCGTGCAGGGGGTCATGGCGGGGTCCGTGAAGTAGGGGGTGGGGCGGGGAGGGTTGTTCGCCCCCTCCGCCCCTTCCCTTCCCGTCCCTGGGGCTGCGCCCCAGGCCCCCCTACGGCCCTTCGGGCCTTGTCCGCAAACGCCGGACAGGCTGGGTGTCCGCCGACTACGGAATCGCCGGACGGTACAGCGTCCTCGGGAGTTGCGAGGCCGCTGCCGTGTCCAGGAGCCACAGGGTGCGGGTGCGGCCGTGCGCTCCCGCTGCCGGGGCCTGGATGTCGCCCGCGCCGGAGAGGGCGATGGCCGCCGCCTCCGCCTTGTCCTCGCCCGCCGCCAGGAGCCACACCTCACGGGCCGCGCGGATCGCCGGCAGGGTGAGCGTGACCCGCGTCGGCGGGGGCTTGGGGGCGCCGTGCACGCCGACCACCGTGCGCTCCGTCTCGCGGACCGCGGGCAGTTCGGGGAACAGGGACGCCACGTGCGTGTCCGGTCCCACGCCCAGCATCAGCACGTCGAAGGCCGGAACCGGGCCGTGGTCCTCCGGGCCCGCCGCCGCGGCCAGCTCGGCCGCGTAGGCGTCGGCCGCCGCCTCCACGTCCGAGCCGTGCGGACCGTCCGACGCGGGCATGGCGTGCACGCGCTTCGGGTCCAGCGGCACCGCGTCCAGCAGCGCCTCACGCGCCTGCGTGACGTTGCGGTCCGGGTCGCCTTCGGGCAGGAACCGCTCGTCGCCCCACCACAGGTCCAGGCGCGACCAGTCGATCGCGTCCCGGGCCGGGGCGGCGGCCAGCGCCGCCAGCAGGCCGTTGCCGTTGCGCCCGCCGGTCAGCACGACCGACGCCTCGCCCCGGGAGGACTGCGCGTCCACGATCCGGGTGATCAGCCGGGCCGCCGCGGCCTGCGCCATCAGCTCCTTGTCCCGGTGCACGACCAGCTGGGGTGCCGTACTCACTTGACCGCCGCCCTCTTCACCGGTGCCTCCGCCGTCGCTTCGGCCGCGGGACCTTTCGCAACCGACTCGACGGGAGCCGGGACGGCCTCCCGTCCGCCGGCCTCCCCTTCTCCTTTGGCCGGCGCGTCACCGCCGTTCCCCTGCTTCAGCCGCTCCACCCCGTAGCGCAGGGCGGACGCGTAGGTGTCGTCCGGGTCCAGCCGGCGCAGCTCCTCCGCGATCAGCTCCGCGGTCTCCCGGCGCTTGAGCGCCACCGCCCGCTTGGGCTGGCCCTGGATGGCCAGCGTCGCCAGCGAACCGTCGGCGCGGTCCAGCACGACCGGGCCGCAGTCGGTGTCCATGCGGACCGCCGTGAGACCCGGGCCGGTCGAACGGGTGCGCCTGACGGGGACGTCCAGCCGGTCCGCGAGCCACATCGCCAGCAGCTCGCAGCTCGGGTTGAACTCCTCGCCCTCCACCTCGACGCCCTGCACCTCGCAGGCGACCTGGTCCAGCGCGGCGGCCAGCATCGAACGCCACGGCGTGATGCGGGTCCACGACAGGTCCGTGTCGCCCGGGGTGTAGGCGTCGGCGCGGGCGGCGAGTTCCTTCACCGGCTGCTCGCAGGCGTAGGTGTCGGTCACCCGGCGCTGGGCCAGCGCGCCCAGCGGGTCGTTCGCCGGGTCCAGCGGCGCGTTGACCGGCCACCACACCACCACCGGGGCGTCGGGCAGCAGCAGCGGCAGCACCACCGACTGGGCGTGGTCGACGACCTCGCCGTGCAGCCGCAGCACCACCGTCTCGCCGGTGCCGGCGTCCGCGCCGACCCGCACCTCGGCGTCCAGCCGCGACTGTGTCCGGTCGCGCGGGGAGCGGGAGACGCGCTTGATGACGACCAGGGTGCGCGAGGGGTGCTCGCGCGAGGCGTCGCCGGCCGCCTTCAGCGCGTCGTAGGCGTTCTCCTCGTCCGTCACGATGACCAGCGTCAGCACCATGCCGACGGCCGGCGTGCCGATGGCCCGCCGCGCCTTCACCAGCGCCTTGTTGATCTTGCTGGCCGTGGTGTCCGTGAGGTCTGTCTTCATGGCCGGCGCCAGCTCCGTCCGTCTCGCTCGAGCATTTCGTCCGCCTCGACGGGTCCCCAGGTGCCGGCCGGGTACTGCGCCGGCGTGCCGTTGGTGTCCCAGTACTCCTCGATCGGGTCGAGGATCTTCCAGGACAGCTCGACCTCCTCCGTGCGCGGGAAGAGGTTGGAGTCGCCCAGCAGGACGTCGAGGATCAGCCGTTCGTACGCCTCCGGGCTGGACTCGGTGAAGGACTCGCCGTACGCGAAGTCCATCGACACGTCCCGGATCTCCATCGACGTGCCGGGCACCTTGGAGCCGAACCGCACCGTGACGCCCTCGTCCGGCTGGACGCGGATCACGATGGCGTTCTGGCCGAGCTCCTCGGTGGCCGTCGTGTCGAAGGGGGAGTGCGGCGCCCGCTGGAAGACGACCGCGATCTCGGTGACCCGGCGGCCCAGGCGCTTGCCGGTGCGCAGGTAGAAGGGGACGCCCGCCCAGCGGCGGTTGTCGATGCCCACCTTGATCGCGGCGTAGGTGTCGGTCGTGGAGGACCGGTCGATGCCCTCCTCCTCCAGGTACCCGATGACCTTCGCACCGCCCTGCCAGCCGGCCGCGTACTGGCCGCGCACGGTGTCGCGCCCCAGGTCCTTCGGCAGCCGCACGGCGCCGAGCACCTTGGTCTTCTCCGCGGCCAGCGCGTCCGCGTCGAAGGAGGCGGGCTCCTCCATCGCGGTCAGCGCCAGCAGCTGGAGCAGGTGGTTCTGGATGACGTCGCGGGCGGCGCCGATGCCGTCGTAGTAGCCGGCCCGGCCGCCGATGCCGATGTCCTCGGCCATGGTGATCTGCACGTGGTCCACGAAGGACCGGTTCCAGATCGGCTCGAACATGGTGTTGGCGAAGCGCAGCGCCAGGATGTTCTGGACGGTCTCCTTGCCCAGGTAGTGGTCGATCCGGAACACCTGGTCCGGTGCGAACACCTCGTGGACGATCGCGTTGAGCTCCTCGGCCGACCTCAGGTCGTGTCCGAACGGCTTCTCGATGACCGCGCGCCGCCAGGAACCGTCCGTCTGGTCGGCCAGCCCGTGCTTCTTCAGCTGCTGGATGACCACCGGGAAGGACCGCGGCGGCACCGACAGGTAGAAGGCGAAGTTGCCGCCCGTGCCCTGCGCCTTGTCCAGCTCCTCGATCGTGCTCCGCAGCCGCTCGAAGGACTCGTCGTCGTCGAAGGTGCCCTGCACGAAGCGCATGCCCTGGATGAGCTGCTGCCAGACCTCCTCACGGAAGGGGGTCCGGGCGTGCTCCTTGACCGCGTCGTGGACCTCCTGCGCGAAGTCCTCGTTCGCCCACTCGCGGCGGGCGAAGCCGACCAGCGAGAAACCCGGCGGCAGCAGCCCCCGGTTGGCCAGGTCGTACACGGCCGGCATCAGCTTCTTGCGCGACAGGTCACCCGTGACGCCGAAGATGACCAGGCCCGACGGCCCCGCGATACGCGGGAGCCGTCGGTCCGCGGGGTCACGCAGCGGATTGCTGCTCGACAAGATCTCAGCCCTCCGAGGGGGCGAGGCGCTGGAGCTCCGCCTCGGTCGACTTCAGCAGGTCGTTCCAGGCACTCTCGAACTTGTCGACGCCTTCGTCCTCCAGAAGCCGCACCACCTCGTCGTACGAGATGCCGAGCGCCTCGACCGCGTCGAGGTCCGCGCGCGCCTGCTCGTACGTGCCCGCGACGGCGTCGCCCCGGATCTCGCCCTTCTCCTCGGTGGCGAACAGCGTCGCCTCCGGCATGGTGTTCACCGTGTTGGGCGCGACCAGCTCGTCGACGTACATGGTGGCCTTGTAGGCCTTGTCCTTCACACCGGTCGAGGCCCACAGCGGACGCTGCTTGTTGGCGCCCTCGCGCTCCAGCGCGGCCCAGCGGTCGGTGGAGAAGACCTCCTCGTACGCCTGGTAGGCCAGGCGCGCGTTGGCGATGGCGGCCTTGCCGCGCAGCGCCTTGGCCTCGTCGGTGCCGAGCGCGTCGATCCGCTTGTCGATCTCGGTGTCCACGCGGGACACGAAGAAGGACGCCACGGAGTGGATCTTCGACAGGTCCAGGCCCTTGGCCTTGGCCTGCTCCAGACCGGTCAGGTAGGCGTCCATGACCTTGCGGTAGCGCTCCAGGGAGAAGATCAGCGTGACGTTGACGCTGATGCCCAGCCCGATGGTCTCGGCGATCGCCGGGAGACCGGCCTCGGTCGCCGGGATCTTGATGAGCGTGTTGGGGCGGTCCACCAGCCACGCCAGCTGCTTGGCCTCGGCGACCGTCGCCTTGGTGTTGTGCGCCAGACGGGGGTCCACCTCGATCGAGACCCGGCCGTCGCGGCCGTCCGTGGCGTCGAAGACCGGGCGCAGGATGTCGGCGGCGTCACGGACGTCCGCCGTGGTGATCATCCGGATGGCCTCCTCCACCGACACCTTGCGGAAGGCGAGGTCGGAGAGCTGCTGGTCGTAGCCGTCGCCCTCGGAGATCGCCTTCTGGAAGATCGACGGGTTGGTGGTGACGCCCACGACGTGCTGCTGGTCGATCAGCTCGGCGAGGTTGCCGGAGGTGATCCGCTTGCGCGACAGGTCGTCCAGCCAGATCGCGACGCCTTCGTCGGAAAGGCGCTTCAGTGCGTCTGTCATGGAAATTCCATCTCCTACGTGTCGTATATGAGCGTCAGCGCCGGGCGGCGGCGATCGATTCCCGCGCGACGGCGGCCACGTTCTCGGCGGTGAAGCCGTACTCCTGGAACAGCACCTTGCCGTCGGCGGAGGCACCGAAGTGCTCCAGCGAGACGATGCGGCCGGCGTCGCCCACGAACCTGTGCCAGGTGAGGCCGATCCCCGCCTCGACGGCCACGCGCGCCTTCACGGACGGCGGCAGGACGCTGTCCCGGTACCCCTGGTCCTGCTCCTCGAACCACTCCACGGACGGCATGGACACCACGCGCGTCGGTACGCCGTCGGCCTGCAGCCGCTCCCGCGCCTCGACCGCGACGTGCACCTCGGAACCGGTGGCGATCAGGACGACCTCGGGCTCGCCGCCCTCGGCCTCGAACAGCACGTAACCGCCACGGGCCGCGTCCTCGTCGGGCTCGTACGTCGGCACGCCCTGGCGGGTCAGCGCCAGACCGTGCGGGGCGCCCTTGCCGAACTCCTTCGTCCAGCGCCTGAGGATCTCGCGCCAGGCGATCGCGGTCTCGTTCGCGTCGGCCGGGCGGACCACGTTCAGGCCGGGGATGGCGCGCAGCGCGGCCAGGTGCTCGACCGGCTGGTGGGTCGGGCCGTCCTCGCCGAGACCGATGGAGTCGTGCGTCCACACGTACGTCACCGGCAGGTGCATCAGCGCGGACAGCCGCACCGCGTTGCGCATGTAGTCCGAGAACACCAGGAAGGTGCCGGCGTAGATGCGGGTGTTGCCGTGCAGCGCGATGCCGTTCATCTCCGCGGCCATGGCGTGCTCGCGGATGCCGAAGTGGATCGTGCGGCCGTACGGGTCGGCCTCCGGCAGCGGGTTGTCCGCCGGGAGGAACGACGACGTCTTGTCGATCGTGGTGTTGTTGGAGCCGGCGAGGTCGGCCGAGCCGCCCCACAGCTCCGGGATCACCGCGCCGAGCGCCTGCAGCACCTTGCCGGAGGCGGCGCGGGTGGCGACAGCCTTGCCCGGCTCGAACACCGGCAGCGCGTCCTGCCAGCCCTTGGGGAGCTCACCGGCGGCGATGCGGTCGTACTCGGCGGCACGCTCGGGGTTGTTGTCCCGCCACTGCTGGAAGGACTTCTCCCACACCGAGCGGGCGGCCTGGCCGCGCTCCAGCGCCTTGCGGGTGTGCCCGATGACCTCGTCGGAGACCTCGAAGGACTTCTCCGGGTCGAAGCCGAGGACCCTCTTGGTGGCCGCCACCTCGTCGTCGCCGAGCGCCGAGCCGTGCGCGGCCTCGGTGTTCTGCGCGTTCGGGGCGGGCCAGGCGATGATCGAGCGCATCGCGATGAAGGACGGGCGGTCGGTGACCTTCCTGGCCTCCTGGATCGCGTCGTAGATCGCGTTCGGGTCCAGGTCGCCGTCCGGCTTCGGCGCCACACGCTGCACGTGCCAGCCGTAGGCCTCGTACCGCTTGACCGTGTCCTCCGAGACGGCCGTCTCGGTGTCGCCCTCGATCGAGATGTGGTTGTCGTCCCACAGCAGGACCAGGTTGCCCAGCTTCTGGTGGCCGGCCAGCGAGGACGCCTCCGCGGAGATGCCCTCCTGGAGGCAGCCGTCGCCGGCGATGCAGTAGACGAAGTGGTCGAAGGGGGACTCGCCCGCGGGCGCCTCCGGGTCGAACAGACCCCGCTCGTAGCGGGCGGCCATCGCCATGCCCACCGCGTTGGCGACACCCTGGCCGAGCGGACCGGTCGTGGTCTCCACGCCCGTGGTGTGGCCGTACTCCGGGTGGCCCGGGGTCTTGGAGCCCCAGGTGCGGAAGGACTTCAGGTCGTCCAGCTCCAGGCCGAAGCCGGCCAGGTACAGCTGGGTGTAGAGGGTCAGGGACGAGTGGCCCGCGGACAGCACGAAGCGGTCGCGGCCGACCCAGTCGGCGTCCGCCGGGTCGTGCCGCATCACCTTCTGGAAGAGGGTGTACGCCGCTGGTGCCAGGCTCATCGCCGTGCCCGGATGGCCGTTGCCGACCTTCTGTACGGCATCGGCGGCCAGGACGCGGGCGGTGTCGACGGCCCGCTGGTCCAGCTCGGTCCACTCGAGGTCTGTGGTGGTCGGCTTTGTGCTCACCCTGGGTCAGGGCTCCTCTCCACATGTCGGATGCCGGTGAGTACCCACCGACGAGGTCGAGCCTACCCCCGTAGGACGTGCCTTTTTCCGGGTCGTTCCAGAGTGCGGGCACTCCCCGGGATCCGCCTCCTGACTGGGAAGTTTCCGTATTCGGCAGATGAATACGGAGCCGCTCATCCGCGTGCTCAATCGAGCTGGGGAACGCACCTCGGAGAGCACCTCGGGAGGTACCTCGGAGGGCATTCGCCAACACGACCGGACCCCCGCGAATGCCCGGGTCTGGGCAACGTCTAGAGTGGCGTGGTACGCGCGAGCCTTTACCGCCACTTCACATGGGGAGGCTCGCTGGGATGTCTCTGTAGGGGTGTGCGTGACGGCCGTTGAATCCCGCCCGGCGGGGGTCCTGGGGACGAATCAGAGCCCTGCGCATCGGCCGTTCGGGGCCCGTGTGATGGCTTTCGTGGCTCTCACCAAGCCGCGGATCATCGAACTGCTGCTCATCACCACCGTCCCGGTGATGTTCCTGGCGCAGCAGGGCGTGCCCGACCTGACGCTCGTGCTGCTGACCTGCGTCGGCGGCTACCTGTCGGCGGGCGGCGCCAACGCGCTCAACATGTACATCGACCGCGACATCGACGCGCTGATGGACCGCACCTCGCAGCGGCCGCTGGTGACCGGCCTGGTCAGCCCCCGTGAGGCGCTGGTCTTCGGCATCACCCTGGCGGTCGCCTCGACGCTGATGTTCGGCCTCACCGTCAACTGGCTGTCCGCCTGGCTCTCCCTCGGCGCGCTCCTCTTCTACGTGGTCGTCTACACGATGATCCTCAAGCGGCGCACGTCGCAGAACATCGTGTGGGGCGGCATCGCCGGCTGCATGCCGGTGCTGATCGGCTGGTCCGCGGTCACCAACTCGATGTCCTGGGCCCCGGTCGTCCTCTTCCTCGTCATCTTCTTCTGGACGCCGCCGCACTACTGGCCGCTGTCCATGAAGGTGAAGGAGGACTACGCGCGCGTGGGCGTGCCGATGCTGCCGGTCGTCGCCGGGAACAAGACGGTCGCCCGGCAGATCGTCCTCTACAGCTGGGTGATGGTCGGCGTGTCGCTGCTGCTCACCCCGATGGGCTACACCGGCTGGTTCTACACCGCGGTCGCCCTGGCGGCCGGCGGCTGGTGGCTGTGGGAGGCGCACGCCCTGCTGCACCGCGCCAAGGCCGAGGTGACGGGCGCCAAGCTCAAGGAGATGCGGCTGTTCCACTGGTCCATCACCTATGTGTCGCTGCTCTTCGTCGCCATCGCGGTGGACCCCTTCCTGCGCTGAGACACCTGCTGCACGCCGACGGGCGGGGCACGTGGCCAAGGCCACGGACCCCGCCCGTCGCCGTTCGATCTACCCGTCGGTAGCATCCTGGTCATGGCAGACACGCAGCAGGTGGACCCGAAGGACGGGCAGAAGGCGGCCCGGCTCGCCAAGCGGATCGGCGGCTTCGCCAAGGAGCACGGCGGCGTCGAGGGACACGTGGAGTACCTCGGACAGCGCGGCGCCCGGATCGTCCTCGTCGGCGAGGACGGCGCCTGGGGTGACGTCTTCGCCCCCTCCATGGAGATCGCGCGGCAGGCCGTCGAGAAGGCCGGCATCACCGTGCACGAGGAGTTCGACGGCGAGTTCGCCGCCAAGGTGAAGACCGGCCCGTACGAGTGGAGCCGCATGGCGGGCATCCAGGTCGGCGGCCCCTCCAACGACTGAGGGCCCCCAGGGCAACACCTCTTCACCGGTTCACCCGTTAGGACGTGTAGGCAGCGACAGCGTCCACACGGGGAGAGCCCGGAGATGATCGACCCGCCGTCCCTCGTGGACCAGTACTGCCACGGCGTACTGCGCACGGAGCTGGGCCTCGGCACGTTCGAGGCCCAGCTGGCCCGCACCGAGGGACCGCCCGCGCCCGGCACCACCCTCTTCGACACGCAGACCGGGTTCGCCGTGCGCCGCTGGTGCCCGCCGCTGCTGGGCCTGGAGCCGCACTGCCCGCCCTCCCGCTACCTCGCCCGGCGCCGGGAGCTGGGCAGCGTCGAGGCGGGCCGCCGGCTGCTGCGGGGCAGCGGCATCACCGCCTACCTCGTCGACACCGGCCTGCCCGGCGACCTCACCGACCCCGCCGAGCTGGGCCGGGCCGGGGAGGCCGAGGCGCACGAGATCGTCCGCCTGGAGCAGCTCGCCGAACAGGTCGCCGACACCTCCGGCACCGTCGAGTCCTTCCTGGCCAACCTCGCCGAGTCCGTCCACGCCGCCGCCGCGCACGCGGTCGCCTTCACCTCCGTCGCCGGGCTGCGCCACGGGCTGGCGCTCGCCCCCGAACCGCCGGACGCGGGGGAGGTGCGCGGGGCCGCCGGACGCTGGCTGGCCGCGCGCGGCGCCGGGGGCCGGCTGAGCGACCCGGTGCTGCTGCGCCATCTGCTGTGGATCGCGGTGGCCTCCGGTCTGCCCCTCCAGCTGCATGCCGGACTCGGCGCCCCGGGCGCGCGCGTCGACCGCACCGACCCGGTGCTGCTGACCGACTTCGTGCGGGCCACCGCGGGGCTCGGCACCGACCTCGTGCTGCTGCACGGCTACCCGTACCACCGGCACGCCGCCCACCTCGCCGGGGTCTTCCCGCACGTCTACGCCGACTGCGGCGCCGCCCTGGTGCGCACCGGCGCCCGCGCCGCGACCGTCCTCGCGGAGGTGCTGGAGCTCGCCCCCTTCGGCAAGATCCTCTTCTCCAGCGGCGCCCGCGGCCTGCCCGAGCTGCACGTGGTCGGCGCCCACCTGTTCCGTGAGGCCCTCGGGCGGGTCCTCGGCACCTGGGTGGCCGAGGGCGCCTGGTCCCTGGACGACGCCCGGCGCGTCGCCGCGATGATCGCCTCGGGCAACGCGTGCCGGGTGTACGGGCTGGAGTGACTGACTGACCGGCTGACCGACTGACGGGGGCGGTGGTGTACGGCGGACCGGCCGGAAGACGCCCGCCGGGGGAGTACCGGGGTGGAGACTGGGCGGATGCAGCAGACCGACGCCCTGCTCGACCGCTTCCTCACCGGGCTCGCGCCCCTGTCCCCGGTCGCCGTGTGGGCGCACGGCTCACTGGCCGGGGGCGACTACGTGGAGGGCCGCAGCGACCTCGACCTGATCGCGGTCCTGCCCGCGCCGATCGGCCCGCGCACGGTGTGGCGGCTCGCCGTCCTGCATGCCCGGCTGCGCGCCGAACCGCTCGCGGCCGGGCTCCACTGCACGTATCTGACCCCCGGCACCGCGGAGGGCGCGGAGCGGCGCCACCTCACCTGGGCGCACGAACGGCTGTTCCGGCGCACCGTCACCCCCGTCACCCGGACGGAGCTGCACACCTTCGGCCGGGTGCTGCGCGGGTCACCGCCCGCGCACGTACTGCCTCCGGTGACGGACGGCGAACTCGCCGCGTACGTGCTGCGCGACCAGCGTGACTACTGGCGTCCGCACGTGGACCGGGCCGACCTGTGGACCCGGGACATCTGGGTCGACCTGGGCATGGTGACCTTCGCGCGGGTCACCGTCACCGTCCGGGAGGGACGCCTGATCTCCAAGCGGGAAGCACTCGAGGTGCTGCCGGCGCTGGGCGCGCCCGAGGAGGTCGTCGCGGACATCCGGGCGCGCCGCTACGGCGGGACGGTGGCCACCGACGGGAAGTGGATCCTGCGGCGCGCCGAACTGGTCCGGGGCTACCTGGGGCCGGCGATCGACGGGCTGGTGGCCGGTTCCTGAGCCGGCACGGGCGTGGCCACGGGGGCCGCCGCCTCCTCCGGGCGCTCGCGCAGCGACAGCAGGACGCGCAGCACCCAGATCCACATCACGCAGGAGCCGAACATGTGCAGGCCCACCAGGACCTCGGGCAGGTCCGTGAAGTACTGCACGTAGCCGATGAGGCCCTGCGCGAGCAGGACGAGGAACAGCTCGCGGGTGCGGGCCAGCGGGCCCCTGGGGGCGTCCACCGCCTTGAGCACGAACCACAGGGCGAACGTCAGCGTCACCACGATCCACGCCAGCACGGCGTGCAGCTTGGTGACCGTCTCCCAGTCCAGGGGCATCCGCGGGACCTCGCTGGAGTCACCCGCGTGCGGGCCCGCGCCGGTGACCACCGTGCCGGCCGCGATCAGCAGCGCGGACGCGGCCACCAGGATCCACACCAGCTGCCGCACGGCCTTGCCGACCAGCGGGCGGGGCTCGGCGTCGCCCTCGCGGGTGCGCTGCCACATCACCGTGGCGACCGCGATCAGCGCCGAGGATAGCAGGAAGTGCGCCGCGACCGTGTACGGGTTCAGGCCGACCAGCACCACGATGCCGCCGAGGATCGCGTTGCCCATCACGATCCAGAACTGCGTCCAGCCCAGCAGGGTGAGGCCGCGCCGGTACGGCTTCTGCGAGCGCGCGGCGATGATCGCCCAGCCGACGGCGGCGCAGAGCACGTAGGTCAGCAGGCGGTTGCCGAACTCGATGACGCCGTGCAGGCCCATCTCGCTGGTCGTGGTGAGCGAGTCGTCGGTGCACTTGGGCCAGGTCGGGCAGCCCAGTCCGGAGCCGGTCAGCCGCACCGCGCCGCCGGTGACCACGATGACCACCGACATGACGAGCGCGGTGAGGGCCGCGCGGCGGACGGTCCGGGGATCCGGGGTCCAGCGGGCGGCGATGAAGGCGAGCGGGTTGCGCAGGGCCGCCTGGGCGTCGGCGCGGGTCACGTTTGGCACGCGTCCCATCGTAGGCCGCCGCTTGTGCACGCTTTCACGAGGGTCGGTTCCGGGCATCCCTCGCCTACTCCCAGCGGAAGAACGCGCCGGCCGCCGCGAGCCCCGCGACCGCCCACGCGGTGAGGACGCCCAGGTCGGCCCAGGGCATGCCGGCGCCGTGCTGGAGCACGTCCCGCAGGCCCTCCGACAGCGCGGCGATGGGCAGCAGGCCGAGCACGTCCTGCGCCGCGTCGGGGAACCTGTCCAGCGGCACGACCACCCCGCCGCCGACGAGCAGCAGGAGGAAGACCAGGTTGGCGGCGGCGAGCGTCGCCTCCGCCTTGAGTGTGCCCGCCATCAGCAGCCCGAGTCCGGAGAAGGCCGCCGTGCCGAGGACCAGCAGCGCGACCACCGCGAGGGCGCCGCCCCGCGGGTCCCAGCCGAGCAACAGCGCGATCACCGTCACCAGGACCACCTGGAGCACCTCGGTGACCAGCACCGACAGCGTCTTGGCGGTCATCAGACCCCAGCGCGGCAGCGGCGACGCCGCGAGCCGCTTCAGCACGCCGTAGCGGCGCTCGAAGCCGGTGGCGATGGCCTGCCCGGTGAACGCGGTCGACATCACGGCGAGCGCCAGGATGCCGGGCGCGAGGAAGTCGACCGCCGCGCCGTCACCGGTGTCCACCACGTCCACGGTGCTGAACAGCACCAGCAGCAGGGTGGGGATGATCACGGTGAGCAGCAGCTGCTCGCCGTTGCGCAGCAGCATCTTCGTCTCGAGCACCGCCTGGGCGGCGATCATGCGGGCCAGCGGCGCCGCGCCCGGCTGCGGTGAGTAGGTCCCGGTGGCCGTCACGAACGCAGCTCCTTGCCGGTCAGCTCGAGAAAGACGTCTTCGAGGGTGTGGCGCTCCACCGAGATCCGGTCCGGCAGCACGCCGTGCTGCGCGCACCAGGACGTCACCGTGGCGAGCAGCTGCGGGTCGACCTTGCCGGTGACCCGGTAGGAGCCCGGGGTCACCTCGGCGGCCGAGGCGTCGGACGGCAGTGCCTTCAGCAGGGACGCCACGTCCAGCCCGGGCCGCCCGGAGAAGCGCAGGGTGTTCTCGGCGCCGCCCCGGCACAGCTCCTCGGGGGAGCCCTGGGCGACGACCCGGCCGGCGTCGATGATCGCCACGTCGTCGGCGAGCTGCTCGGCCTCGTCCATGTAGTGCGTGGTCAGGACGACGGAGACCCCGTCGGTGCGCAGGTCGCGGACCAGGTCCCAGGTGGCGTGGCGGGCCTGCGGGTCGAGGCCGGCGGTCGGCTCGTCCAGGAACACCAGCTCCGGGCGGCCCACCACGGCCATCGCCAGCGCGAGCCGCTGCTGCTGCCCGCCGGACAGCCGCCGGTACGTGGTCCGGCCGCAGGAACCGAGGCCCAGCCGCTCGATCAGCGCGTCCACGTCCAGCGGACGGGCGTGCAGCTTGGCCACGTGCCGCAGCATCTCCTCCGCCCGGGCCCCCGCGTACACGCCGCCGGACTGGAGCATCACGCCGATGCGGGGACGCAGCGCCGCCGCCTGGCGGACCGGGTCGAGGCCCAGGACGCGCACCGTGCCGGAGTCCGGCCTCCGGTACCCCTCGCAGGTCTCGACCGTGGTCGTCTTGCCGGCGCCGTTGGGGCCGAGCACGGCGGTCACGCCCGGCCGGGCCACCAGGTCGAGGCCGTCCACCGCGGTCTTCGTGCCGTACCGCTTCACCAGGGCCTGCACCTGGACCACGGGCTCACTTCGCATGGGTCACGAGTCTAGGGAGATGCCGGAGGGCCCCGACCGGCGGGTGCGGGAAGTCGCCCGGACGGGAAAGGCGCCCTTGCGTGGACTCCCGCCGTGTGGTCCGCGACGGACAACCGGGCCGGTCGGAGGGGGTGCGAGGGGCATCGGCAGGGTCCCCGGGAGCGTCCCCGGTTTGATCGATCAAAGATCGTTTGCGCAGGTCGGATTAGGTTCACCTAAGTGATGCAGCGCACGGGGGGCGGTCAGGACGCGGCTTGCCCGGCTCCGATGAATTACGCAACAATGGCGTTGTGAAAAACGTTGGCGAGGCGTCCCACGAGGATCTGGCAACCGGTGAGCGGTCCACCCGCAACCGCGTCGCCCGCTCCATCCTGGACCACGGCCCGTCGACCGTCGCCGAACTGGCCGAGCGGCTGAAGCTCACCCAGGCGGCCGTACGCCGGCATCTGGACGCCCTGACCGCGGACAACGTGGTGGAGGCCCGTGACCGCCGCGTCTACGGCACCCGCTCGCGCGGACGCCCGGCCAAGGCGTTCGCCCTGACCGACTGCGGCCGGGATGCCTTCGACCAGTCCTACGACAAGCTGGCGGTGGACGCGCTGCGCTGGATCGCGGAGCGGGAGGGCGGCAGCGAGGCCATCGCCGCGTTCGCCCGCGCCCGCATCGCCGGTCAGGCCGGCGCCTACCGCAAGGCGGTCGAGGATGTGCCGCCCGAGAAGCGGACGGAGGCGCTGGCCAGGGCGCTCAGCGCGGACGGGTACGCTGCCACCGCGCGCAGCGCACCGGTCGGCGAGCAGCTCTGCCAGCACCACTGCCCGGTCGCCCACGTGGCCGAACAGTTCCCACAGCTCTGCGAGGCCGAGACGGAATTTTTCGCCGAGCTTCTCGGTACGCACGTACAGCGGCTGGCGACGATCGCGCACGGCGACGGCGTCTGCACGACGTTCATCCCCAAGATTTCCCACAACGCATCTGCAAGCACGTCCGGGAGGAACCCCGCATGACTCTCCCCACGGAGACTGCCCACCCCGAGCTGGAGGGTCTGGGCAACTACGAATACGGCTGGGCCGACCGTGACGAGGCCGGTGCGTCGGCGCGACGCGGCCTGAACGAGGAAGTCGTCCGGGACATCTCCGGGAAGAAGGACGAGCCGGAGTGGATGACCAAGCTCCGTCTCAAGGGCCTGCGCCTGTTCGAGAAGAAGCCCATGCCGAACTGGGGCTCCGACCTCTCCGGCATCGACTTCGACAACATCAAGTACTTCGTGCGCTCCACGGAGAAGCAGGCGGAGTCCTGGGAGGACCTCCCCGAGGACATCAAGAACACCTACGACAAGCTGGGCATCCCCGAGGCCGAGAAGAACCGCCTCGTCGCCGGTGTCGCCGCCCAGTACGAGTCGGAGGTCGTCTACCACCAGATCCGCGAGGACCTGGAGGAGCAGGGCGTCATCTTCCTCGACACCGACACCGCCCTGAAGGAGCACCCGGAGCTCTTCAAGGAGTACTTCGGCACGGTCATCCCGGTCGGCGACAACAAGTTCGCGTCGCTGAACTCCGCGGTGTGGTCCGGCGGCTCCTTCATCTACGTCCCGCCGGGCGTGCACGTGGAGATCCCGCTCCAGGCCTACTTCCGGATCAACACCGAGAACATGGGCCAGTTCGAGCGGACCCTGATCATCGTCGACGAGGGTGCCTACGTGCACTACGTCGAGGGCTGCACCGCGCCGATCTACAAGTCGGACTCGCTGCACTCCGCGGTCGTCGAGATCATCGTCAAGAAGAACGCCCGCTGCCGTTACACGACCATCCAGAACTGGTCGAACAACGTCTACAACCTGGTCACCAAGCGTGCCGTGGCCTACGAGGGCGCGACCATGGAGTGGGTCGACGGCAACATCGGCTCCAAGGTCACCATGAAGTACCCGGCCGTCTACCTGATGGGCGAGCACGCCAAGGGCGAGACCCTGTCCATCGCCTTCGCGGGCGAGGGCCAGCACCAGGACGCCGGCGCCAAGATGGTCCACATGGCCCCGAACACCTCGTCCAACATCGTCTCCAAGTCGGTGGCGCGCGGTGGCGGCCGTACCTCCTACCGCGGCCTGATCGAGATCGGCGAGGGCGCCCCCGGCGCCAAGTCGAACGTGCTGTGCGACGCGCTGCTCGTGGACACCATCTCCCGCTCGGACACCTACCCCTACGTGGACGTCCGCGAGGACGACGTGTCCATGGGCCACGAGGCGACCGTCTCCAAGGTCTCCGAGGACCAGCTCTTCTACCTGATGAGCCGCGGTCTGAGCGAGTTCGAGGCGATGGCGATGATCGTGCGCGGCTTCGTCGAGCCGATCGCCAAGGAACTGCCGATGGAGTACGCGCTCGAGCTCAACCGGCTGATCGAGCTCCAGATGGAAGGCGCGGTCGGCTGACACCGGCCAGGGGCGGCCAACCGGCCGCCCCGCCGTTCCGTCAAGCCCCTTACGTAAGGAAAGCGAGCACTACGACAGCCATGGCTGAGGCTCAGAACATCCCGGTGGGCTCCACCACCGCCGGTTCGATCGCGGTCGCCGCCGAGTCGACCGTCGCCACGCGCATGAGCGCGCCCCCGTCCTTCGACGTGGCGGACTTCCCCGTCCCCCACGGCCGCGAGGAGGAGTGGCGCTTCACCCCGCTGGAGCGGCTGCGCGGCCTGCACGACGGCACCGCCACCGCCACCGACGAGGGCGTCAAGGTCGCCGTCGAGGCGCCCGAGGGCGTCACCGTCGAGACCGTCGGCCGCGACGACGCCCGGCTCGGCCGCACCGGCGCCCCTGCGGACCGCGTCGCCGCCCAGGCGTACTCGGTCTTCACCCAGGCCTCGGTCGTGACCGTGCCCAAGGAGACCGTCCTCACCGAGCCGATCCGCATCGCGGTGCACGGCGACGGCGGCACCGCCTTCGGCCACCAGGTGATCGAGCTCGGCGCCTTCGCCGAGGCACTCGTGGTCATCGACCACACCGGCGACGCGGTGCTCGCCGCCAACGTCGAGTACGTCCTCGGTGACGGCGCCAAGCTCACCGTGGTGTCGGTCCAGGACTGGGACGACAAGGCCGTGCACGTCGCCCAGCACAACGCGCTCGTCGGCCGCGACGCCTCCTTCAAGTCGGTCGTCGTCACCTTCGGCGGCGACGTCGTCCGCCTCCACCCGCGCGTCACCTACGCGGCCCCCGGCGGCGAGGCCGAGCTGTTCGGCCTGTACTTCACCGACGCCGGCCAGCACCAGGAGCACCGCCTCCTGGTCGACCACAACGTCCCGCACTGCAAGTCCAACGTCGTCTACAAGGGCGCGCTCCAGGGCGAGCAGGCGCACGCCGTGTGGATCGGCGACGTGCTCATCGAGGCCAAGGCCGAGGGCACCGACACCTACGAGATGAACCGCAACCTCGTCCTCACCGACGGCGCGCGGGTCGACTCGGTGCCGAACCTGGAGATCGAGACCGGTGAGATCGTCGGCGCCGGCCACGCCTCCGCGACCGGCCGCTTCGACGACGAGCAGCTCTTCTACCTGATGGCCCGCGGCATCCCCGAGAAGGACGCCCGCCGCCTGGTGGTCCGGGGCTTCTTCGCCGAGCTCGTCCAGCAGATCGGCGTCCCCGACATCGAGGAGCGCCTGATCGCCAAGATCGAGGAGGAGCTGGAGGCCGCGGTCGCATGACCTTCGTACGCGTCTGTGGACTGGGCGAGCTGGAGGAGGACACCCCCAAGCGGGTGGAACTCGACGGCACGCCGGTCTCCGTCGTGCGCACCGAGGGCGAGGTGTTCGCGATCAACGACATCTGCTCGCACGCGAACGTCTCCCTCTCGGAGGGCGAAGTCGACGACTGCCACATCGAGTGCTGGCTGCACGGCTCGCGCTTCGACCTCCGTTCCGGAAAGCCCGACGCCCTCCCGGCGACGCGCCCCGTCCCCGTTTACCCCGTAAAGATCGAAGGGGACGACGTGCTCGTCTCCGTCACCCAGGAGTCCTGAGGCACCCATGGCAACGCTTGAAATCCGAGACCTGCACGTCACCGTCGAGGCCGACAACGCCACGAAGGAGATCCTCAAGGGCGTCGACCTGACCGTGAAGCAGGGCGAGACGCACGCCATCATGGGCCCCAACGGCTCGGGCAAGTCGACCCTCGCCTACTCCCTCGCGGGTCACCCCAAGTACACGATCACCGGCGGCACCGTCACCCTCGACGGCGAGGACGTCCTGGAGATGTCCGTCGACGAGCGCGCCCGCGCCGGCCTGTTCCTCGCCATGCAGTACCCGGTCGAGGTCCCCGGCGTCTCCGTCTCCAACTTCCTGCGCACCTCCGCCACCGCCATCCGCGGCGAGGCCCCGAAGCTGCGCACCTGGGTGAAGGAGGTCCGGGAGGCCATGGAGCGCCTCAACATGGACCCCGCCTTCGCCGAGCGGAACGTGAACGAGGGCTTCTCCGGCGGTGAGAAGAAGCGCCACGAGATCCTTCAGCTCGAGCTGCTCAAGCCGAAGGTCGCCATCCTCGACGAGACCGACTCCGGCCTCGACGTCGACGCCCTGCGCGTCGTCTCCGAGGGCGTCAACCGCGTCCGCGAGTCCGGCCAGGTCGGCACCCTGCTGATCACGCACTACACGCGCATCCTGCGCTACATCAAGCCCGACCACGTCCACGTCTTCGCGGCCGGACGGATCGCCGAGTCCGGCGGCCCCGAGCTCGCCGACAAGCTGGAGGCCGAGGGCTACGAGGCATACACGAAGGGTGGCGCATCCGAGTGACACAGCTGCCGGGCCTCCTCGACACCGAGGCGATCCGCAAGGACTTCCCCATCCTGGACCGTCAGGTCCACGACGGGCGCAAGCTCGTGTACCTGGACAACGCGGCGACCAGCCAGAAGCCGCGTCAGGTGCTGGACGCCCTCGGCGAGTACTACGAGCGCTACAACGCCAACGTCCACCGCGGTGTGCATGTGCTCGCCGAGGAGGCCACGGCGCTGTACGAGGGTGCGCGCGACAAGGTCGCGGAGTTCGTCAACGCGCCCTCGCGCGACGAGGTGATCTTCACGAAGAACGCCTCCGAGTCGCTCAACCTCGTGGCCAACATGCTCGGCTGGGCCGACGAGCCCTACCGGGTGGACCACGAGACCGAGATCGTCATCACGGAGATGGAGCACCACTCCAACATCGTGCCGTGGCAGCTGCTCGCGCAGCGCACGGGCGCGAAGCTGAAGTGGTTCGGCCTCACCGACGACGGCCGGCTCGACCTGTCGAACATCGACGAGATCATCACCGAGAAGACGAAGATCGTCTCCTTCGTGCTGGTGTCCAACATCCTCGGCACGGTCAACCCGGTCGAGGCGATAGTGCGCCGCGCCCAGGAGGTCGGCGCGCTCGTGTGCATCGACGCCTCCCAGGCCGCCCCGCACATGCCGCTGGACGTGCAGGCCCTCCAGGCCGACTTCGTGGCCTTCACCGGCCACAAGATGTGCGGCCCGACCGGCATCGGCGTCCTGTGGGGCCGCCAGGAACTGCTGGAGGACCTGCCTCCGTTCCTCGGCGGCGGCGAGATGATCGAGACCGTGTCGATGAGCTCGTCGACGTACGCCCCGGCCCCGCACAAGTTCGAGGCGGGCACCCCGCCGATCGCCCAGGCGGTCGGTCTCGGCGCGGCGATCGACTACCTGTCGGCCATCGGCATGGACAAGATCCTCGCGCACGAGCACGCCATCACCGAGTACGCCGTGAAGCGGCTGCTCGAGGTGCCGGACCTGCGCATCATCGGCCCCTCCACGGCCGAGGACCGCGGCGCGGCGATCTCGTTCACCCTCGGGGACATCCACCCGCACGACGTGGGCCAGGTCCTCGACGAGCAGGGCATCGCGGTCCGGGTCGGCCACCACTGCGCCCGTCCCGTCTGCCTGCGGTACGGAATTCCTGCGACCACGCGGGCGTCGTTCTATCTGTACTCCACGCCGGCGGACATCGACGCACTGGTCGACGGTCTGGAGCACGTACGGAACTTCTTCGGATGAGGGGCTGAGGCGTGAAGCTGGACTCCATGTACCAGGACGTCATCCTGGACCACTACAAGAACCCGCACGGGCGTGGTCTCCGGGACGGCGACGCCGAGGTGCACCACGTCAACCCGACGTGCGGCGACGAGATCACCCTGCGCGTGAAGTACGACGGCACGACCATCAGCGACGTCAGCTACGAGGGGCAGGGCTGTTCCATCAGCCAGGCGTCCGCGTCCGTGCTGAACGACCTGCTGGTCGGCAAGGACCTCGCCGAGGCGCAGAAGATCCAGGGCACCTTCCTGGAGCTGATGCAGTCCAAGGGGAAGATCGAGCCCGACGACGCGATGGAGGAGGTGCTGGAGGACGCGGTGGCGTTCGCCGGCGTCTCCAAGTACCCCGCGCGGGTCAAGTGCGCCCTCCTCAGCTGGATGGCGTGGAAGGACGCGACGGCCCAGGCGCTGGGCGCCGACGCCGAAAGGACAACGGCATGAGCGAGACCGTGGAGATGAAGCCGGCCTCGGAGGAAGAGCTCCGCGAGGCCCTGATGGACGTCGTCGACCCCGAGCTGGGCATCGACGTCGTCAACCTGGGCCTGATCTACGGCATCCACGTGGACGACTCCAACGTGGCGACCGTCGACATGACCCTGACGTCGGCGGCGTGCCCGCTGACCGACGTCATCGAGGACCAGGCCAAGTCCGCCACGGACGGCCTGGTCAGCGAGCTGCGCATCAACTGGGTCTGGATGCCGCCGTGGGGCCCGGACAAGATCACGGACGACGGCCGTGAGCAGCTGCGGGCGCTGGGCTTCAACGTCTGAGCCTGCTCCCGCCCGCCGCACGGACCTCTGGCGACGCCTCCTTCGGGGGGCGTCGCCTTTTTGTGTTCGCATGTCCGGAGTGCGACGTCGTTGTGTACGCTCGTACACATGGGATACCTGCTGCTCGCCGGGGCCATCGCCGCCGAGGTGTGCGCCACCACCGCCATGAAGTACAGCGACGGCTTCAGCAGGCTCTGGCCGTCCCTGCTGACCGTGCTCGGCTACGTCGTCTCCTTCGCCCTCCTCGCGCAGACCCTGCGCACGGTGGCCGTCGGCACCGCCTACGCCATCTGGGCGGGCGTGGGCACCGCCGCGATCGCCACGATCGGGATGGTGTTCCTGGGCGAGGGGATGACCGCCGCCAAGGCCGCCGGGATCGCGCTGATCATCATCGGGGTCGTGGTGCTGAACCTGGGAGGTGCGCACTGATGGCGGGGCGCAGGCACGACCCCGAACGGCGGCAGCGGATCATCGACGCGGCGATCCGGGTGGTGGGCCGCGGGGGCATCGCGGGCCTCACCCACCGCACGGTCGCGCGGGAGGCCGACGTGCCGCTCGGCTCCACCACGTACCACTTCAGGACCCTCGACGAGCTGATGGTCGCCGCCCTGCGCCAGGCCAACGAGGGCTTCGCCAAGGTGATCGCCTCACGGGGCGGCCTGGAGGACCCGCGCACCGACCTGGCGGCCGAGCTGGCCGGGCTGATGGGGGAGTGGCTGGGCGGCGAGCGGACGGGCGTGGAGCTGGAGTACGAGCTGTACCTGGCCGCGCTGCGGCGCCCGGCCCTGCGTCCGGTCGCCGCCGAGTGGTGCGAGGACGTCGCCGCGCTGCTGTCCCGCCGCACGGACCCGGTCACGGCGCGGGCCCTGGTGGCGCTGATGGACGGCATCTGCCTCCAGGCCCTGCTGACCGGCACGCCCTACGACGAGGCGTACGCGCGGGAGGTGCTGGGACGGCTGCTGCCGCCGGGCTGAAGGCGGTCCCGGGACCGGCTTCAGCCCGCGACGGGACACACGCCCGCGGGGCGCCGGGGCGGCTGCTGCGGTGGGTCAAACGCGGTGCGGGTGCGGGCACGGCCGGGGATCAGGCGCGCGCCCGCGGTGTGCCAGTCCCGGGCTGCTGCGGTGGGGCCGGACACGGTCCCGGGACCGGCACCTGAGATGCCGGAGGGACCGGTTCGCGTCCGTGGCCACCGGCCGGTTAGGTTGCCCTCATGACCGACACGACTGCTCAGAGCACCACCGGCGCAGTGGCCGCCGGCCTCGCCACCGTCGCCGCCGACGGCACCGTCCTCGACACCTGGTTCCCCGCCCCCGAGCTCGCCGCCGAGCCGGGTCCGTCCGGCACCGAGCGCCTCTCCGCCGAGCAGGCCGCCGAACTGCTGGGCGGCGGGGCCACCGCCGCCGTGGGCCCGGACCGACGCCGCGGTGTCGAGGTCGTCGCGGTCCGCACGGTCATCTCCTCGCTGGACGCCAAGCCGGTCGACGCGCACGACGTCTACCTGCGCCTGCACCTGCTCTCCCACCGCCTGGTGCAGCCGCACGGCCAGAACCTGGACGGCATCTTCGCCCACCTGGCCAACGTCGCCTGGACCTCCCTCGGCCCGGTCGCCGTGGACGAGCTGGAGAAGGTACGGCTCAACGCCCGTGCGGAGGGCCTGCACCTGCAGGTGACGTCCGTCGACAAGTTCCCGCGCATGACGGACTACGTGGCCCCCAAGGGCGTGCGCATCGCCGACGCCGACCGCGTCCGCCTCGGCGCGCACCTCGCCGAGGGCACCACCGTGATGCACGAGGGCTTCGTCAACTTCAACGCCGGCACGCTCGGCACGTCGATGGTCGAGGGCCGCATCTCCGCCGGTGTCGTCATCGGTGACGGCTCGGACATCGGCGGCGGCGCGTCCACCATGGGCACCCTGTCCGGCGGCGGCAACGTCCGCATCTCCGTCGGCGAGCGGTGCCTGATCGGCGCCGAGGCGGGCGTGGGTATCGCCCTCGGCGACGAGTGCGTGGTCGAGGCCGGCCTCTACGTCACCGCCGGCACCCGGGTCACCATGCCCGACGGTCAGGTCGTCAAGGCCCGCGAGCTGTCCGGCGCGTCCAACATCCTCTTCCGCCGCAACTCGGTCACCGGCACGGTGGAGGCCCGCCCGAACAACGCGGTGTGGGGCGGCCTGAACGACGTCTTGCACAGCCACAACTGACGCCCAAACGCCGCGAGTCGCGGTTGCGTCAGCTCTTCGGCGGTCCGGCCCTGTGCCGGGCCGCCGTCGGTTCGTGGGGCTCAGCCGGCCGCGCGCCGCGGCTCCCGTGACCAGGGGGGAGAGCCTGTGACACCATCGCGGGATGCTGCGACTCACCGACTTCATCATCGACTGCCCGGACACCATGAAGCTGGCGGCCTTCTACGCCGACGTGACGGGCCGTCCGGTCAGGAAGGGCAGTACCGAGGAGTGGGCCGGCATCCAGTTCTCCGAGATCGAGCTGGCCTTCATCCGGGTGGACGACTACCGCGCTCCGCAGTGGCCCGACAACGAGCACCCCAAGCAGTTCCACCTCGATTTCGAGGTGGACGACATCGAGGCCGAGCAGCGCCGCGTCCTCGGCCTCGGCGCGACGCTGCGGCGCGACTTCATCGGCCCCGAGGGCTACGGCTGGCGCATCTACACCGACCCGATCGGCCACCCCTTCTGCCTGTGCCGCAACAAGGGTGTCGTCTGGACCGACCAGGGCCCGGTCTGGCCCGAGCGCGCCTGACCGGCTGACGGGCTGCCCGAACGTCCGGTCTCAGGCGCGGCTAAGTGGAGAGCGGTCGCCCTGTCGTAGCCGCGGGGGCCGGATGTGATGATCACATGCGGGTCCCGTACGGGTTACTCCCCCGTGACCTCGGAGTCGTTTTGGCGGATGAACGGGTGGACACAGTGTCCGATCAGACGCCTGGCGGCTGAGGTGCGGGGAGAACGGGACGGGTCATGACCGACAAGTGGGTCCGGGGCGTACTGCGGTGCGCGGTCGGAGTGATGGGGGTGGCCGCGGTGCTGATGCTGTGCGGGACGCTGGCGGGCGTCGCGCACGGGGTCGAGAACTCCGCGGTCCCCCGGGATGGGGACGGGCGGGGCTAGGGCCGCCCGCGAGCCCGGCCTCGTTCCAACGAAAGACCCTAGGGGGCCGTCGCCCGGGCGTGCGTCTCGACGAGGGCGGCGGTCGTCGGGGGGTCGGCCGGGAGCAGAGGGGGGCGGACCGGGCCTGCGGGGAGGTCCAGGGCCGGCAGCAGGGCCTTCGCCGTCACCGTGCCGGGGAGGCCGCTCGCCGTCATCGCCTCGATGAGCGGGGTCAGCCGGTGCTGGAGGCGGGTGGCCCGCGCCGTGTCGCCCTGGTCGAAGGCGTCCAGGACGGAGCGGATCCCGGCCGGGGCCACGTTGGCCACCGTGCTGACGCAGCCGGCGCCCCCCACCGCGTACAGCGCCAGGTTGTGTTCGTCGCAGCCCGCGTAGTACGCGAGGCCGGTGCGGGAGATCACCTTCTGTGCCGCCAGGAAGTCGTTGGCGCAGTCCTTCACCGCCACGACGCGTGGGTGTTCGGCCAGCCGCAGCAGGGTGTCCGGCTCGACGCGGACCCCGGTGCGGGCCGGGATGTCGTACAGCATCACAGGGAGGCCCGACGCGTCCGCGACCGCGCGGAAGTACGCCTCGATCGCGTCCTGCGGGGGCCGGCTGTAGTACGGGGCGGCCAGCAGCAGGGCGTCGGCGCCCGCCCGCTCCGCCTCGCGGGCCAACGTGAGGGTGTGGGCGGTGTCGGGTGTGCCGACGCCGGCGATCAGTGTCGCGCGGTCGCCGACGGCCTCCCGTACGGCCGCGACCAGGGACCGCTTCTCCGCGTCCGTCGTGGTGGGCGACTCGCCCGTGGTGCCGGACAGCACCAGGCCGTCGCAGCCCTGCGTGACCAGGTGGCCGGCGAGGCGCTGGGCACCGTCCAGGTCGAGCGCGCCGGCGGGGGTGAACGGGGTGATCATCGCGCACAGGGCGCGGCCGAGAGAGCTCATGGGAGTAGTGTCGGCCGCCCGACGGTGAAGGTCTACTTACAAGTCCTGACGGGTACGGTTAAGTATTGCTTGAGGGATAGCCGGATGCGGGCGGGGGTACTCGGGTGGCCCCACCGAGAGGAGGCGCACCGTGGCCGGAACCATCCAACAGCGGCCCGTCCGTGACGAGCACAGCGTCGGCGAGCTCGTCGGGCAGGCCACCGAACAGATCTCGCGACTCGCACGGCAGGAAGTGGCGCTCGCCAAGGAGGAACTGGCGGAGAAGGGGCGCCGGGCCGGCGTCGGCGGCGGGATGCTGGGAGCGGCGGGGGCGTTCGGTTACGCGGGACTGCTCGCGCTGGCCGCCACGGGAATCGCCGCGCTGGACCTGGTGCTGCCGCTCTGGGCGGCGGCGCTGATCATCACCGGGGTGCTGTTCGTGATCGCCGGCGTGCTGGCGCTGGCCGGGCGCGGGCAGCTGCGCCGTGCCACGCCTCCCAAGCCGGAGCGGACGCTCGGCAGCGTGAAGGCCGACGTGGATGAGATCAAGGGAAGGGCGCACCGATGACGCACGACGTGAGGGGCACGACGTCCTCGTCGGGAGCCCACGTGGACGCCGCGAGCGAGGCGGCGCAGGGGGCCAAGGGCCCGGACGAGCTGCGCCGCGAGATCGAACGGACCCGGCACGAACTCGGCGACACCGTCGAGGAGCTGGCCGGGAAGATGGATGTCAAGGCACGGGCGCGGGCACGCGCCGACGAACTGCGGGACCGGGCCGGCGCGATGACCGTGCAGGTGCGCAGCAGCGCCGCCCACGCGGGTGAGGTCGGCAAGCAGCACCGCACGCAGCTGATGGCCGCCGCGGGCGCGCTGGTGATGCTCGCCGTGGGTGCGGTGATGGTGCAGCGCCGTCACCACTGACCGGTCCGTCCGGGTGCGAGTGACGGCGGGGGCACGGAAGCGGTGAACCGCTCCGTGCCCCCGCCGTCCGCTGTCACGGCGCCGAGCGCCTTACGCCACGGCGCCGAGCGCCCGACGTCACCGGCGCCGAGCGCCCCGCGTCACGGCTTGAAACGCAGGACCTGCGGGTCGTGGTCGCTGATCTGGTCGTGGAACTCCGCGTTGACGTGCACGCTGTCGTAGTCGAAGGAGCACGTGCGGCGGATGGACGGGCTGATCAGGATCTGGTCCAGCGCCTGGCTGTTGCCCTGGTACACATAGGAGTAACGCTCCGACGCGGGCAGCGACTTGATCGCCGACCAGAGGACGCCGCCACCTTCCATGATGCGGGTGGTGCGGGAGAACTCGAAGTCGTTGATGTCGCCGAGCGCCACGACCGCCGCGTTCTTCTGGACCTTGAGGATCTTCGCCGCGAAGTCGTGGACCTCCTTCGCCTGCAGGTGACGCTGGGTCTCCGAGCTGCGCACCGGCGGCTGGTACTGCGAGGTCAGACCCTGGTCGCCGCCCTTGGACGAGAAGTGGTTGGCGATGACGACGACCGTACGGCCACGGAAGACGAACTCGCCGGCCAGCGGCTTGCGGCTGTCCTCGAAGGCCGCGGATCCCGGGGCGACGCGGCCGGGGGAGAGGGTCAGGGCGGCCTTGCCGCGAACCTTGACGACATCGGTCGGCGTGGTGGCGTCGCCGCCGGGCCGGTCGGTGAAGGAGACCCGGGCCGGGTTGAACAGGAACGCCTGGCGGATGTTGCCGCCCGGCTCGCCGCCGTCCTCCTTGTCGGCCGGGTCGACGGCGCGCCAGTCGTACCGCGGGCCGCCGGCCGCCTCGATGGCGTCGATCAGCTTCGCCAGCGTCTCGTCGGCGGCGACCGTGCCGTCGTCCGTGGCGCCGTTGTTGTCCTGGATCTCCTCCAGCGACACGATGTCGGGCGCGGAGAGATGGCGCACGATCGCGTCGGCGTGCGCGGCGAACGTGTCGTCGGACGGGTCGAGGTTCTCGACGTTGTAGGTGGCTATCGCGAGTTCGGAGCGGTGCTGGGCGCGGGTCGTCTCACGCTGGGTGCCGCCGGACTCCAGGGCGCCGAGCTCGCTCGCCACCAGGGTGTAGCCGCCGTACTGGTTGTAGTCCAGCGGGCCGGTGGTGGCGCCGGCGAGGACGTCGCCGACGTTCGCGTCGGGGAAGGCGGACGCGCTGCCCAGGGACTGGATCTGCAGCCGGCCGGTGTTCTGGGCGTCGTACGAGCCGTAGACCGTGCCCCCGCGCCGGTTGCGGTTCTCCTTGGGCTTCACGGTGACCCACAGCTCGGTGTACGGGTCGGTGGCGCCCACCACGCGGGCGTCGGCCACCCGGACGTTCATGCCCTCCAGGGACTCGTACAGGTCGAGGGCGTACGTGGACGGACGCAGGCGCAGCGCGTTGACCGAGCCGCCGGCCGCCGGGTCGCCCTGCGGCGCGTACGCGGCCGGGACGGAGCGCGCGTCGAGGGTCGCCGGGGCCGGTACCGGGTTGCCCCGGGAGACGACCGTGACGGTGGGCCTGGTGAGCTCGGTCACCGACTGGTTCCCGGACGACGCGCCGCCGGGCACGAACTCCGTGACCGTGCCGGAGACGGAGACCTCGTCGCCCACCGCGACGCCCTGCGGGGTGGAGCTGGTGAAGACGAACACGCCCTCACTGGTGGCCGGGTCGGCGTCCGGGGTGGGGTCCTGCATCCAGAAGCCGCGGGACGAACCGTAGGTACGGATGCCGGTGACGATTCCGGTCACGTCCGTGACCTGCTTGCCGGCGTACGGCGACACGCGGGTGTCGCCCTGGATGTCGTGGATGCGCACGGACTCGGCGTGCGCGGGCGTCGTGAGGACGACGGTGGACGCCGCGGAACACACGGCGGCGACGGTGAGCGCGGCGAGACGCGCGGTCGGCTTGCTCGGCAACGGGATTCCCTCCGGGGACCGGAACGAGGGTGGGCGGGTGCGGGACACACCCTGTCTACGCGCGTCAATGTCCAGCCTGGCCAAGCCACTTGTCAAGGTTTCGGCCATGTGCGGTCACCGACGCGGAGAGGAAGCGGGCGGCATGGGTGGAAATCCGTCTAGGCTGAGCGGCTGAGTCGTAAGAGGCACGAGGAGAACCAGCCGATGTCAGACAGCTCCACCCTGCCCCCGGCGCGGCTGCGCCCCGAAGCGGAGCTGGCGCGCGACGCCCTGTCCACCCCAGTGCTGTCCCGGGCCGCGAAGCTCGCCCGCTGGGCCGGCCCCGGGACCCGCGTGGACGCCGGCGGCGGACTGCTGGAGGAGCAACTCCCCGACGCCGCCGGGGAACTGGGGCTGACCGGGGAGGACGCCGCGGCCGAGGCCAGTGAGGCCTGGCGGGTCGCCGTGGACACCGGGCTCGTCGAGGTGGTCGACGAGGAGGAGGGCACCGTCCGCACGGGTGACGAGCTGTCGCTGCTCACCGGAGGTTCCCCGCAGGACGTGCTGGGCGTGTGGCTCGGCGCGCTGGAGACCGTGCTGGGCGACGCGAGCGTCCCGGACCTGGGCGGGCTGGTCGACGCCATCGCCGAGGGCGAGGGGTCGGGCGAGCTGGACCTCGACGCGCTGGACTGGAACCCGGAGGCCGAGGCGGAGTTCCTCGACGGGGTGCTCGGCAACCTGTACCTGCTGACCGTCGGCGAGGACAAGGCCGGCGACGCGCCGGTGCCGCTGCCCGCGCTGGCCGCCTCCGTCATCGTGCCCGACGACATGCCGGAGCCCACCAACGACGTCCTGGAACAGGTGTCCGACGCGATGATGCGGCTGGACGACCAGTTCCGGATGCTGGAGCCCATCGGGCTCGTGGAGTACCAGCCCGTCGACGAGGCCCTGATGGCCGAGGCCGACGAGGAGCCCGCCGCCCCCGTGGACGACACGGACGTCGCCCGCTACGGCCTGGTGCGGCTGACCCCGCTCGGCCTGTACGGGCTGCGCGCACGGCTGCTGGAGGCGGGCTTCGAGGCGCCCGCCGTCGGTGACCTCGCCGACAAGGGCGCCGACGCGCTGCTCGACGGCACGGCCGGGTACCCGCCGGTCGCCGCCCACGCCGAGACCGCGCACTGGCTGGAGCGGCGCCGGCCGCTGGAGGCCGCACGGGAACTGCTGGCCGCGGCGCGCGGCACGGACGAGGGCGCGCCCCTGCGCCGGCTGCGCTGCCAGCAGGCGCTGTCGCTGGTGGGTGACGCGGCCGAGCCCGCACTGCGGGAGGTGCTGGACGACGCCGAACTCGGCGGTCTGGCGCGGGTGTGGCTCGCCGAGCACGGGGCCGCGGACGTGCCGCCGCCGTCCGAGGCGATGATCTTCTGGCTGACCATCGACACGGTGGCCGCGCAGCTCGCCGCCGAGGGCAACTCGGAGGAACTGCGGTCCCTGGTGGAGGGGCTGGCCCGGCAGCACAGCGGCTTCTTCGACACGGCCTGGCGGGTGGAGCACCCCGCCACGGCGGACGTCCTGGAGGCGATGGGGCGCCTGCACTCCGACAAGAAGATCGCGAAGGAAGCGCGGAAGGCCGCGTTCAAGGCGCGCTCGCAGCAGGGGGGTTAGGCCACACGGGGGGGTGCCCCTATGTCTTTGGTCAAGGGAAACGGGGGTGCGCTGGGTCGGGGAACCGGGGCAGCACGGCGGGGTGGCTGATCTGCTGTGGGATGACGCGAAGTGCTTCTTCGACCCGGACTTGATGGGGTCGCTGCCGGACGTGCGCATCCCGGATGCCTCGGTGGAGGACTGGCAGGCGGTCCTCGGTCTGGTCGCGGAGAGAGGCTGGAAGTACCAGTACGCCGAGGGAGAATCGGTGCTTCCGGTGCCCCCGGGCGGAAGCCGTGCTGTCCCGTCAGGCGGATGCCGAGTGCCCTGACCTGAGGGTCTGGCCGACTGCCGGGCGCAGCGCCGGCTGGCCGTGGGCGGCCGCCTGAGACGAGCGCCGGGCGCTCCTCAGGCGAGCGCCGGGTGCCTCTGAGGGGGCACCCGGCGCCTTCCTCGCCCGCCGCGCGTGACTACAGCGCCTGGGCGGACGGCTTGACCATGCCGCGGACCGTGCGGGACTTCACGAAGTCGCCCATCGCGGTCATCTCCCACTCGCCGGAGAACTGCCGGATCAGCTTCGCCATCATCACGCCCGTCTGCGGCTCGGCGCTGGTGAGGTCGAAACGGACCAGCTCCTCGCCGGTACTGGCGTCCAGCAGGCGGCAGTAGGCCTTGGCGACCTCGGTGAACTTCTGGCCGGAGAAGGAGTTGACCGTGAAGACCAGCCCCGAGACCTCCATGGGCAGGCGGCCGAGGTCGACGGTGATCACCTCGTCGTCGCCGCCGCCCTCGCCGGTGAGGTTGTCGCCGGAGTGCTGGATCGCGCCGCCCAGGATCTGAAGCTTGCCGAAGTAGCAGCTGTCCACGTGGTTGCGCTGCGGGCCGTAGGCGATGACCGACGCGTCCAGGTCGATGTCCTTGCCGCGGTAGGCGGGCTCCCAGCCCAGCCCCATCTGCACCCGGGACAGCAGCGGACGGCCGCCCTTCATCAGCGAGACGGTCTGGTTCTTCTGGAGGCTGACGCGGCCCTTGTCGAGGTTGATCTTGCCGCTGCCGGGCGCCGGGGCGGGCGGGGCCGGGGGTGCGGCGGGGGCGGGCGGCGCCTGCGGGGCGGCCATCGGGGGAGCGGGCGGGGCGGCGGGGGCGGCCGGCGCGGCGGGCGGGGTCACCGGCTGGGCCGGGGCGGCCGGCTCCTCGACCGAGACGCCGAAGTCGGTGGCGATGCCGGCCAGGCCGTTGGCGTAACCCTGGCCGACGGCGCGCACCTTCCAGGCGCCGTTGCGCAGGTAGATCTCGACGATCACCAGGGCCGTCTCGGTGCCGAGCTGCGGGGGAGTGAAGGTCGCCAGCACGGCGCCGCCGTCGGCGTCGCGGACGGTCGCGGTGGGTTCGATGCCCTGGAAGGTCTGGCCGGCCGCGTCGGGGCTCGCGGTCACGACGATCTTCTCGATGCCGGGGGGTACGGCCGCGGTGTCGACCGTGATGGCGTCGGGGGCCGAGCCGCCGCCGGAGCGGTAGGTCACGCCCGGGCCCGAGGGCTGGTTGTAGAAGATGAAGTCGTCGTCGGAGCGCACCTTGCCGTCGGCGGTGAGCAGCAGGCCCGATACGTCGAGCCGCACGGGCGCGGCGACGTCCACCGTCACGCGGGCGGTGGGGAGGGGGATGTTCGAGCCGGGGGTCATAGCTGTCATGCCGGGTGAACGAGCGAGGGCGTTTTACCGTTCCCTTACCTGTGCTCCGTTCGGCGCAGCCGCCGGTTCCGGCCTGCTCAGCCGCGGTTGCGGGGGTGGTTACGGGCGGTGCGTTCGTTGCCGCGCTTGTAGTTGCCGGTCCAGCGGGCCATGACGAGCTGCGGGTCGGCGGCGCCCGTGACCTCGCCGAGGAAGCGGGCGGCGCGGTCGCCCTGCAGGGTGGTGGCGTGGCGGCCGTGGTGGGTGATGTGGACGGTGGTGCCGGCGTGGGACTCGTACGCGAAACCGCTGGGTCTGCCCATGCCGGGGATCGTACGGGCGAGGGGGCGGGCACGCCCACGGGTTTTCACCGCGCGCCCGCCCCCCCGGGGCCCCGGGACCGCTCCCCTACGGCACCACCACGATCTTGCGGCCCACGCCCGCCGCGAACTGCTCCAGGGCCTGCGGGTACCGGTCCAGCGGGAGCCGGTCGCTGATGAAGACGTCCGGGTCCAGGACGCCGTTCGCGAACAGCTCCGCCGCGCGCTCGTAGCTGTGCAGCACGGCCATGGACCCGGTGATGGTGATCTCCTGGTTGTAGATGCGGTACGGGTCGATCTCCACCCGGGTCGCGTAGTCGGCGACCCCGAACTGCAGGAACGTGCCCGCCTTGGCGACCCGCCCGAGCCCGTCCTGGATCGCCGCCGCGTTGCCGGTCGCATCGACGACCAGGTCCCAGCCCTGCGGCCGGTCCAGCTCGTCCGGGGTGGCCGCGGACGCGGAGACGCCCAGCTGCCGCGCCGTCTCCAGGCGGGCCGGGTTCAGGTCCACCATGTCGACGCTCGCCGCGCCGGTCCGCTTGGCCAGCTCCAGCATCATCAGGCCCATGGTCCCGGAGCCGTAAATCAGCACGTGCGCGCCGAGGCGGGACTGGAGCACGTCGTAACCGCGCACCGCGCAGGACAGCGGCTCGACGAGGGCCGCGTCCTGGGTGCGGACGTGCTCGGGGAGCTTCACGCAGTTCGCCACCGGCGCGACCGCGTACTGCGCGGCGCCGCCCGCCGTGGTGACACCGATCGCCGCCCACCGCTCGCACAGGTTGTTGTGCCCGGTACGGCAGTAGCGGCACTCGTAGCAGTACAGGGACGGGTCGACGGCGACCCGGTCGCCGAGCGCCACCTCCGTGACCTGGGAGCCGACACCCACCACCTCGCCGGCGAACTCGTGGCCCGGCACGATCGGCAGCTTGGGCGCGAACTCGCCCTGGAGGATGTGCAGGTCGGTGCCGCACAGCCCGCACGCGGCGACCTCGACGACGACGTCCCTCGGGCCCGGCGTCGGGTCCGGGACCTCGGTGACGACGGCCCTGCCCACGGACTCGATGACGGCGGCCTTCATTTCACGGCTCCCAACGACAGGCCCTGGACGAGTTTGTCCTGGGCGGCGAACCCCGCGGCGAGCACCGGCAGGGAGATGACGAGCGACGCGGCGCACACCTTGGCAAGGAACAGGCCCTGGCTGGTGATGAAGCCGGTCAGGAAGACGGGGGCGGTCTCGGCGACCACGCCCGTCAGGACCCGGGCGAACAGCAGCTCGTTCCAGCTGAAGATGAAGCAGATCAGCGCCGTCGCCGCGATCCCGGGCAGGGCGATCGGGGCGACCACCCGGGCCAGCACCGTCGGCAGCCGGGCGCCGTCGATCTGGGCGGCCTCGATGATCGCGACCGGGACCTCGGCGAGGAAGGACTGCATCATCCACACCGCGATCGGCAGGTTCATCGAGGTGTAGAGGATGACCAGCAGCCAGATGTTGTCGAGCATCCCGGTGTTCTTGGCGAACAGGTAGACCGGCAGCAGGCCGGCCACGACGGGCAGCATCTTGGTGGAGAGGAAGAAGAACAGGACGTCCGTCCACTTCTTCACCGGGCGGATGGACAGGGCGTAGGCCGCGGGCAGCGCCAGCAGCAGCACCAGCAGCGTCGAGACCACGGACGCCACCGTGGAGTTGATCAGGGCGGGCCAGGGGCTGGCGCCGCCGCCCGCGCCGAAGAACTCGCGGTAGCCGTCCAGGGTGAGGGCGGCGCCCCAGGAGGGCGGGTTGGTGGCCGCGTCCGTCTCGGAGTGGAAGGACGTCAGCACCATCCAGGCGATGGGCAGGAAGAACACGATGCCGGCCAGCCAGGCGACCAGGCCGAGACCCGCTCCGCCGCGGAACCGGCCGCGGGTGCGTACGGCGATGCTGCTCATGCGCGGGACACCTCCTCGCGGAACAGGGACGACACCACGCGCAGGGCGAAGGTCGCGATGACGATGGAGCCGATGACGACCAGGACGCCGGCCGCCGAGGCGAGGCCGTTCTCGTGCGCCTGGTAGAAGGTCTGGTAGACGGTGTAGGGCAGATTGGCGGTGCCCAGGCCGCCGGACGTGAGGGTGAAGACCGCGTCGAAGTTCTGCACGATGTAGATCGAGCCGAGCAGCGCGCCCAGTTCGAGGTAGCGGCGCAGGTGCGGCAGCGTGATGTGCACGAAGATCTGCCAGTCGCTCGCGCCGTCGACACGGGCCGCCTCGATCTGCTGCTGGTCCCGGCTCTGCAGTCCGGCGAGCAGGATGAGCATCATGAACGGCGTCCACTGCCACACCAGTGCCGCCTGCACGGCGAGCAGCGGGGTGCCGGAGATCCAGTCGGGCTGGGGGCCGCCGACGTAGTGCAGCAGTCCGTTGAGCAGGCCGTACTCGGGGTTGTAGAGGACGTGCTTCCACAGCAGGGCGGCGGCGACCGGCACCACGAGGAACGGCGCGATGAGCAGGGTGCGCACGATGCCCCGGCCGCGGAACCTCCGGTCCAGGAGCAGCGCGAGGAGCAGTCCGATCACCAGGCTGGCCAGCACCACGCCCGCGGTGAGCAGGACGGTCGTCCAGACCGACTTGCGCAGCGCCGGATCGGTGAGCACCTCCTGGTAGTTGGCGAAGCCGGCGAAGTGACGGGCGTCGGGGTAGAGGGAGTTCCAGTCGAGGAAGGAGATCACCAGGGTCGCCACGAACGGCAGCTGGGTGACCACGATCATGAAGATCAGGGCGGGCAGCAGCGGGGCGCGGGTGGCCCAGGCGCGCAGCCGGGCGGAGGACCGGCGGGGTGCCGCGGGTGTCTGCGGTGCGGCCGGAGGGGCCGTGGTCGTGGCGGTCATCGTCCCTCGTACTCCTCGGCGATCTCTTCTGCGAGCTGCTGGGACTTCCTCAGGGCCGCGTCGACGGACTGGCGTCCGGCGATGGCCGCGCTGATCTCCTGGGAGACCTTGGTGCCGAGATCCGTGAACTCGGGGATGCCGACGAACTGGATGCCGGGTGCGGGCCGGGGCTGCACACCGGGGTCGTCGGGCCTGGCCCTTTCGATGGCCTGCTTGGTCGTCTCCTGGAAGGCGGCGGCCTCCGCGCGGTAGTCGGGGTGGGCGTAGGTGGAGGCGCGTTTGCCGGCGGGGACGTTGGACCAGCCGATCTCCTCGCCGACCAGCTCCTCGTACTCCTTGCCGGACGCCCAGGAGACGAACTTCCAGGCGTTGTCCGGGTTGCGGGAGGCGTCCTGGATGCCCCAGGCCCAGGTGTAGAGCCAGCCGGAGGACTCGGTCTTCTCCACGGGCGCCGGCGCGTAGCCGATCTTCCCGGCGACGGGTGAGCCGTCGGCCTCCAGGGAGCCGGCCGCGGACGTGGCGTCGTACCACATGGCGACCTTGCCCTGGGTCATGTTGTTCAGGCACTCGGCGAAACCGGCCTGGGGCGCGCCGGACTCGCCGTGTTCGCGGACCAGGCCGACGTAGAAGTTGACCGCCTGCTTCCACTCGGGGGAGTCGAGCCGCGCCTTCCAGTCCTTGTCGAACCACGTGCCGCCGAAGGTGTTCACCACGGTGGTGAGCGGCGCCATCACCTCGCCCCAGCCGGGCAGGCCGCGCAGGCAGATGCCCTTCATGCCGGGCTCGGCGCCGTCCAACTGGGCGGCGAGGTCGGCGACCTGCTGCCAGGTGGGTTTGGCGGGCATCGTCAGGCCCTTCGCCGCGAAGACGTCCTTGCGGTACATCAGGAACGACGACTCGCCGTAGAAGGGCTGGCCGTAGAGCTTGCCGTCGTCGCCGGTGAGGGACTGCCGCATCGGCTTGAGGACGTCCTGCTCGTCGTAGCCGGGGTCCTTCCTCACGTACGAGTCCATCTCGTGCAGCCAGCCGTTGCGGGCGTAGATGGGGATCTCGTAGTTGGAGAGGGTGGCGACGTCGTACTGCCCGGCCTGGTTGGCGAAGTCCTGGCTGATCTTGTCGCGGACGTCGTTCTCCGGCAGCACGGTGAAGTTCACCTTGATGCCGGTCTCCTTGGTGAAGTGGGCGGCGGTCAGCTTCTGCAGCTCGACCATCTGCGTGTTGTTCACCATCAGGACGTTGATGGCGTCGCCGCCGGATCCGGCCCCGCCCGCTCCGACCCAGCAGCCGGAGAGCAGCGGGGCGATCAGCGTCCCTGCGGC
Source organism: Streptomyces sp. NPDC085937 (assembly GCF_044540535.1). Lineage (NCBI taxonomy): Bacteria > Bacillati > Actinomycetota > Actinomycetes > Kitasatosporales > Streptomycetaceae > Streptomyces > Streptomyces sp. NPDC085937. Next base: position 45,942 of record NZ_JBITSH010000014.1, read on the forward strand.
GGCCGCGGCGAGTGTGGCTCGCGGCCTCCGTCGGCTCTGGGTTCGCATGGATCGCTCCTGGACGTATAGGGAGACAACGGGCGTCACCTGGCATGGATCGGCCCCGGGGGGAGTAACGGTGTGCGGTTCGGTGCGGAGTGGGGCTGAGCTGTGCTGTCTACACCCGGCTACACCCGGACGACCTGGGGTCCCAGCAGGGAGTAGCGGTGGGCCTCGGACGCCGGGAGCAGGGTGCTCGTCACGATCGCCTCCAGCGCGCCGACCTCGGCGAACCGGCAGAAGCTGACCGCTCCGAACTTGGTGTGGACGCCCGCGAACACCACCCGGCGGGCGGCCCGCACCGCCTGCGCCTTGACCTCGCCCACCGCCGGGTCGGGAGTGGTCAGGCCGTGTTCGCGGGAGATTCCGTTGGCGCCGATGAACGCCAGGTCGATGACGAAGCCGGAGAGCATCTTCGTCGTCCAGTGGTCGACGGTGGCGAGCGTGCCGGAGCGGACGCGTCCGCCGAGGAGCAGCACGGAGGCGTTGCCGTTCTCCGCGAGTGCGCCCGCGACCGGCAGAGAGGCGGTGACCACGGTGAGCGGCCGGTCGGCGGGCAGGGCCTCGGCGATGAGCTGCGGGGTGAAGCCCTCGTCGACGAAGACCGTCTCGGCGTCCCCGAGGAGTTCGGCCGCGGCGGCCGCGACCCTGCGCTTCTCGGGGACGTGGCTGGTGGCGCGGAAGGCGAGCGTCGTCTCGAAGCCGGCGCTCTCCACGGGGTAGGCGCCGCCGTGGGTACGGCGCACCAGTCCGTGGTCCTCCAGGGCGCGCAGGTCCCGGCGTACGGTCTCCCTGGCCACGCCCAGGTCGGCGGCGAGCGCGGTCACGTCGACCGAGCCGGTGGCGCGTGCCACCCGCACGATCTCGCGTTGGCGCTCCTCGGCCGTCCTGCTGCCCATGGCCGGACCCCTGCTTCCTGATCTCGCCGGTCTGCTGCCCGTTCGGACCCGGTGTGGGTCCTTGCAGGAAGTTGTACAGCGGGGGCGGGGTGCTGACCAGGTCTGTTGCGTGTCCGTTGCTGCCCGGTTGTGCCCGGTCGGGTGGGTGGATGCCCCGCTCGGACCTGGGTGGGGGGTGAGAGCGGGCGGGGCGGGTGCCCGCTTCTTTCACCGGGGCGCCCGTTTCGCGCCCGCCCGCGTCGGCGGGGACGTGTTTCACGCCGCCGCGGGCGGGGGTGGGGTGCGCCCCTCGGGGGCGCGGGGAACTGCGCGACCGGCCCTCGACGGGCCGCAGTCGGCGGACGGCGGGGTCTCGGCAGGCGGGGTGCCGGCAGGTTCGGGGCGCGGGTCCAGGCGGGGTGCGCTGCAGAGGTGCCGTCTGCGCCCACCCGTGCCGCCCTGCGGCACGACTGCCCGCAGAGGGCGGGGCGTGTGCGCCCCTTCAGGGGCGCGCCGGCAGGGTGCCGTCTGCGCCCACCTGTGCCGCCCTGCGGCACGACTGCCCGCAGACTGCGGGATTTCAGGGGTGCGGGGAACTGCGCGGCCGGCCACGGACGAGCCGCAGCCGGCGTAGGGCCGGGACCGGCGGTCAGTGGGGCCAGAGGGGAGGGTCGGTCACGAAGTGACCCCCAAGGCACGCGTGCGCCGGGTCCGCCGGATCCAGCTCCCCCTGCTCCGCGATCAGCTTCTCCGCGTACGGCTCGGAGTCGTCCCGCGGCTCGTACCCCAGCGCCCGCGCAGACCCGAGGTCCCACCACAGCCGCGTGTTCGCGGACGACCCGTGCACCACGGTGTGCCCCACACCCTCCGCCGTCAGCGCCGCGTGGAACAGCCGCGCCCCGTCCGCCGGGCTCATCCACACCGACAGCATCCGCACACTCGTCGGCTCCGGGAAGCAGGACCCGATCCGCACGGAGACCGTCTCCACCCCGTGCTTGTCCCAGTACAGCTGGGCCAGGTCCTCGCCGAAGCACTTGGACAGCCCGTAGAAGGTGTCCGGCCGGCGCGGGGTGTCGACCGGGATCAGGGGGTCGTCGCCCCGCGGCCGCGGGGTGTAGCCGACGGCGTGGTTGGAGGAGGCGAAGACGATCCGGCGGACGCCCTCCTCCCGGGCGGCCTCGTACAGGTTGTACGTCCCCTCGATGTTGGCCTTGAGGATCTTGTCGAAGGACGCCTCCAGCGAAATCCCCGCGAGGTGCACGATCGCGTCGACACCGCGGACCGCCTCGCGCACGGCGTCCCGGTCGGCGAGGTCCGCGACGACCGCGTCGGGTTCGCCGTCGACCGGGAGCAGGTCGAACAGCCGCAGCTCGTAGCCGTAGTCGGGGAGCAGCCCTCGCATCAGCGTGCCGAGGCCGCCGGCGGCGCCGGTGAGCAGGACGGTGCGGGGAGCGGGCATCTACGGATCTCCTTGCGGCGCCGACCGAACGGGTGAACATACAGGTCCACGCACGTTGTTCACGTGCGTGGACACGCTAAGGAGGCCGGACGCGACGCGTCAAGTGTGTCTCCGACGACCCTCACCCGCCCTCACCCGCCCAGCCACGTGCAGCGAGCCGCTTGACCGGCGTCCCTGGCGCGACTTAGCGTGGTGCCGTTCAGAAATATAGACGCCAATCACGAATATGGACCAGGGAGAGTTTGTGACGTCAGCCCCTCTCGCCGCGCGACTCAGTATCCCCAGCGGGCCGCTGTTCTTCCCGGTCACCGCCTACGGACCCGACGGCGCCGTCGACCTCGCCACCTACCGGCTCCACGTGCGGCGCGGAGTGGAGGCCGGGGCCGCCGCCGTGTTCGCCGCCTGCGGCACCGGAGAGTTCCACGCCCTGACGCCCGAGGAGTTCGAGGCGTGCGTCCGGGTCGCCGTGGAGGCCACCGAGGGGCGCGTCCCGGTCGTCGCGGGCGCCGGCTACGGCACCGCCCTCGCCGCGCACTACGCCCGGCTGGCGGCGCGCGCGGGCGCCGACGGGCTGCTCGCCATGCCGCCGTACCTGGTCAAGGCCGGCCAGGAGGGGCTGCTGCGGCACTACCGCGAACTGGCCGCCGCGACCTCCCTGCCCGTGATCGTCTACCAGCGCGACAACGCCGTCCTCACCCCCGCCACCGTCGTCGAACTGGCCCGCACCGACGGCATCGTGGGCCTCAAGGACGGCTACGGCGACCTCGACCTGATGCAGCGCACCGTCAGCGCCGTCCGCGCGGCCGGCGTCGAGGACTTCCTGTACTTCAACGGGCTGCCCACCGCCGAACTGACCCAGCCCGCCTACCGCGGCCTCGGCATCACCCTCTACTCGTCCGCGGTGTTCTGCTTCGTGCCGGAGCTCGCGCTCGCCTGCCACACCGCCCTGCGCACCGGCGACGAGAGCACCGCGCACCGCCTGATCGACGGCTTCTACCGGCCGTTCGTCGACCTGCGCGACCAGGGCCCGGGATACGCCGTCTCGCTGGTCAAGGCCGGGGTGCGGCTGCGCGGACTGGACGTGGGCGAGGTACGCCCCCCGCTGCACGAGCCGACCGGGGATCATCTCAAGCAGCTCGCTCAGCTGATCGAGCGGGGACAGGCGCTGCTCGAGGAGGGCATGTGAAGGCATCGGCGTTCGTCTACCCCTGGGACGTCAACGGGGACCCCGCGGCCCCCGGGCGGATCGCCGGGCTCGGCACCGCCCAGGTGACCCTGGCGTCGGCCTATCACTCCACCCGCGCGCTGACCCCCCGCCACCCGCGCCACCGCGTGGTCACCGCCGAGTACGCGGCCGTGCTCTACCCGCCCGAGGAGTCCCGCTGGTCCGGCCACGCCGCACGCCCCCACCCGGCCGGCGACTGGGCACCCGGTGACGCCTTCGGCGAGGCCGCCGCCGCGCTCGCGGACGCGGGCCTGGAGGTGCACACCTGGGTGGTGCTCGCCCACAACTCCCGCCTCGGCGCCGAGCATCCGGACACCTCCGTGGTCAACGCCTACGGCGACCGCTACCCGTGGGCGCCGTGCATCGCCCAGCCGGACACCCGCGCCTACCTGACGGACCTCGCCGCCGAGGCGGCCGTGCGTCCCGGGGCCCGCGGCACCGAACTGGAGTCGCTCGGCTGGTACGGGCTGGCCCATCTGCACGCCCACGACAAGACCGGCGGGGTGCCGCTCGGGGACGCCGGGCAGTACCTGATGTCCCTGTGCTTCTGCCCCTCCTGCCAGGACGGCTACGGGCAGGAGGGCCTGGACGCGGACGGGCTCGCCGCCGCCGTACGGGACGCCCTCGACCCGGTGTGGCGCGGGGAGGCACCCTCCGCGGGCGGCTGGCCGGGCGTGGAGAAGCTGCTCGGCGACACCCGGGCGAACGCCACACGCGCGTGGCGCGACCGCACGGCCCGCACCCTCCAGGAGGCGGCCGTCACGGCCGTGCGCCGGGCCGCGCCGGAAGGCTTCCAGGTGCTGCTGCACGCGGACCCGGAGTCCTACCGCTGCGGCGCCAACGCCGGTGTCGACCCGGCGCACATCCTGTCCGTCGCCGACGGCGTGGTCGTCCCCTGCACCGGGGACCCGGGACTCGTCGCCCCGTTCGCCCGCACGGGCCGTGCGGGAGCCGTCCTCGCCGCCAACTTCACCGTTGTCTCCGGCATGGGCGGCAGCCCCGCCACCCTCGCGGCCGACGCGGCCGAGGCCCGCCGCCATGGCGCCACAGAACTGCGGCTCTACCACGCGGGACTGGCGTCGGACGGCGACCTCGCCGCCGTACGGTCGGCGCTGGCCGGCCGCTGATTGGCCGCTGACCGGGCAGGCAGCACCGCCGCCGTCACCCCCAGCGCCACCCCGAGGTCGACCAACTGCTCCCGGTGACCGCGGAGTTCGACCAGCGCCGCGCCCGCGGCGAGGCCGAGCACGTTCGGGGAGGACACCAGGGTGCGGTGGCCCTGACCCGCCCAACAGTGGGCCGGGGGGGCGCCGCGGCACTCCGGTGAGCACGGCGATCAGCACGGCGGGCAGTCCGGCGCCGATCGCCACGCTGCCCGCCCACGCCACCGGCTCGTACGTGACCGACGCCCAGCTGACGAACGGTACGCCGTGCCCGGGGTACGCCGTGCGTCACGTCCTGGGCCACCTCCTCGGACTGTCCGTCGCCTTCCGTGACGCGGGCCGCAAGGACCTGGGGGCCACCACGGACACCGGTCCGCAGTCCGCCCTGCCGGACGTCGGCCCCGCCTGGCGCGCCGAACTGCCCAAGGCCCTCGACGAACTCGCCGAGGCCTGGCGGGACCCGGCGGCCTGGACCGGCATGACGCGCGCCGGGGGCATCGACATGCCGGCCGAGGTCACCGCCGCCGTCGCCCTCGACGAACTGGTCGTCCACGGCTGGGACCTGGCGCGCGCGACCGGGCAGCCGTACACGCCCGACCCCGCCGCGCTGGAGAGCGCGCACGCGTTCCTCCGGGCCGCCGCCGAGGAGGGCGACCGGGGCGACGGCATCTTCGGACCCGTCGTCCCCGTCCCGGCCGCCGCGCCGCTGCTGGACCGGACGCTCGGCCTCAGCGGCCGCGACCCGGGCTGGACCCGGTCCGCGTGAGACGGGCCGGGGCCACGCGGAGGGGGGAGCGCGGTCCGGATCCGTGAGAACTCCGACCCGGGAGCGGGCGGCGGACGTGACGCCATGGCAGGGAGGTGTCCGAAGCCTGTCGGGTCAGGTGCCGAGTGCGTGGCCCGTCGTCGAGTCGACGTGCTCCGGGATCTCGTCGTGGCGATCGCCCACGGACGGTGTCCCGGTGGGTTCGAACAGGAGGAGGGCCGCGCCGGACGGAGCGTACGGCTTGTGCTCCGTGCCGCGGGGGACGGTGAAGACCGCCCCCCGCGGGAGCAGGACCGTGCGCTCCCCGTCGGGCTCGCGCAGGGAGATGTGCAGTTCACCGTCGAGCACCAGGAAGAACTCGTCGGTGTCGTCGTGGACGTGCCAGACGTGTTCGCCCCCGACCTTGGCGATGCGGACGTCATAGTCATTTACCTGCGTGACGATGCGGGGGCTCCACAGGGCGTCGAAGGAGTCCAGTGCCTTGCTGAGGGAGATGAGTTCGCTGCTCATGGGTTCATCCTGAGCCGTTCCGAACGGCCTGCGTGAGTGCTAGGAATCGCACATGGCGAATGAATCCTCGCACGCAGCGCACCCAGCGCACGCGGAGGGCCTCCACCGTGTCGTCGTGATCGTGGACGAGAACTCGAACCCCTTCGAGCTCGGCTGCGCGACCGAGGTCTTCGGCCTGCGCCGACCGGAGCTCGGCCGTGATCTCTACGACTTCAAGCTCTGTTCTCCCGAGCCCCGCACCCTGATGCGAGACGGATTCTTCACGCTCACGGGAGTCGCCGGCCTGGAGGCGGCCGACGAGGCGGACACCTTGGTGGTCCCCAACCGGCCGGACATCGAAGTGCCCCGGCGTCCCGCGGTGCTCGATGCCGTCCGCCGGGCACACGCCCGCGGTGCGCGTCTGGTGGGCTTCTGCAGCGGCGCCTTCACGCTGGCCGAGGCCGGGGTCCTCGACGGGCGCCGGGCCACCGCGCACTGGCAGTGGGCGGATTCCTTCCGGGCCCGCTTCCCCTCTGTCCGCCTCGAAGCGGACGTGCTGTTCGTGGATGACGGTGACATCCTCACCGCGGCAGGGAGTGCGGCCGCGCTCGATCTCGGCCTGCACGTGGTTCGCCGTGACCACGGCGCGGAGGTCGCCAACTCCGTGAGCCGGCGGCTGGTCTTCGCGGCGCACCGGGACGGTGGGCAGCGGCAGTTCGTGGAGCGTCCCATGCCCGACCTGCAGGACGAGTCCCTGGCACCGGTCCTTGCCTGGGCTCAGGAACGGTTGGACTCACCGCTGACCGTGTCGGACCTCGCGGCGCGTGCCGCGGTCAGTCCGGCGACGCTGCATCGCCGCTTCCAATCGCAACTGGGCACGACGCCGTTGGCGTGGCTGACCGGGGAACGGCTCGCTCTGGCGTGCCGGTTGATCGAGCGAGGTGAGTCCCGGTTCGAGATGGTCGCCCGACGCAGCGGGCTCGGAACCGCCGCCAATCTGCGCACGCTGATGCGCCGCGAGACCGGCATCACCCCGTCGACGTACAAGCGCCGGTTCGGGCCGGAGGCGAACTGACGGCGGGTGACGGCTGGTCGCTCGGGAAGCCGAACACCGCGGCTGTGGCCCCGGCGAACCGATCACGCACCCCGGCCCCTTCGCCCGGCTTCCGGCGGATCCGTCCCTTGCCCCACGACCGCGGTGCGCGGAGCAACCTCACCTTCCTCTGTCAGAAGCATTGACGAAACCCCGGGCCACTCCTACGGTCATCCGCGTCGTACTTCGTACGTCATATATGAGACGCGATACGCGAGATCCGATACGCGATCCGACGCGAGATCCGAGAGGCGCGCATGACCTCTGTGCCCACGCCGATCCCCTCCCGCACGCAGTACGTGCTGGAGGAGATCAAACGCCGCATCCTCACCGGCCGGTTCACCCCCGGCCAGGCCCTGGTCGAGACCGACCTCGCCGCGCAGTTCGGGGTGTCCAAGACCCCGGTGCGCGAGGCGCTCAAGACCCTGGCCGGCACCGGCCTGGTGGTGATGAGCCAGTACAAGGGCGTCACGGTGCGCATGGTCGACGCGGACATGGCGCGCGAGGTCTACGACGTGCGGCTGCTCCTCGAACCCGAGGCGCTCAAGCGCGCCGTGCGCCGCGGCGCGTCCCTGGACGACGCCCGCGAGGCGCTCACCCGGGCCGCCCAGGCCACCGACACCGCCGAACGCTCCCTCGCCAACCGGGAGTTCCACCGCGCCCTGTACGTGCCCTGCGGCAACCCGCTGCTCGGCCGGATGCTCGACGAGGTCCGCGACCAGGCCGCCCTGGTCTCCGCGGTCGCCTGGGCCGCCGACCCCTCCTGGGAGCGGGAGGCCGACGAGCACCGCGTGATCCTCGACCTGGCCCTCGCCGGGGACGCGGACGGCGCGGCCCGCGCCCTGCACGCGCACATCGCGTCCTTCGTGCGGCGCGCCTTCCCGGAGGCGGAGTTCGAGGCGGAGTTCGCGGAGCGGGAGTCCCGGAAGGACGGTCAGGCATGACGACGACGTCTCCCACCCAGGAGCGCGCCGCCCGGACGCCCGGGGCGCGGACGTTCGACGCCCAGCGCGCGGCCCTGGCCGGCGTGGTGGCGATCCCCGTCACCCCCTTCGCCGAGGACGGCTCCGTCGACCCGGACACCTACCGGGTCCTGCTGCGCCGCCTCCTCGACGGGGGCATCACCACCCTCACCCCCAACGGCAACACCGGCGAGTTCTACGCCCTCACCCCCTCCGAGCGGCGCCTCGTCACCGAGCTGACCGTCGAGGAGGCCGGCGACCGCGCCGCGATCCTCGTCGGCGTCGGCCACGACGTGCCCACCGCCGTCGCCTCCGCGCGGCACGCCCGTGACCTCGGCGCGCAGATGGTGATGGTGCACCAGCCGGTCCACCCGTACGTCTCGCAGAGCGGCTGGGTCGACTACCACCGGGCCATCGCCGAGGCCGTGCCCGAGCTGGGCGTCGTCCCCTACCTCCGCAACGCGCAGCTCACCGGCGCCCGGCTCGCCGAACTCGCCGACGCCTGCCCCAACGTGATCGGCGTGAAGTACGCGGTGCCGGACGCGGCCCGGTTCGCCGCGTTCGCGCGGGACGCGGGACTGGAACGCTTCGTATGGGTGGCGGGGCTCGCCGAGCCGTACGCCCCTTCCTACTTCTCCGCCGGCGCGACCGGCTTCACCTCGGGCCTGGTCAACGTCGCCCCGTCGGTGTCGCTGACCATGCTGGAGGCGCTGCGCTCCGGCGACTACCCGACCGCCATGAAGGTGTGGGAGCAGATCCGCCGCTTCGAGGAACTGCGCGCCGCCAACGGCTCCGCCAACAACGTCACCGTCGTCAAGGAAGCCCTCGCCTCCCTCGGCCTGTGCCGCCGCGAGGTCCGCCCGCCGAGCAGGCCGCTGCCCGAGAGCGAGCGCGCCGAGGTCGCCGCCATCGCCGCGGGGTGGTCGATATGAGCCCCCGCAAGTCCCCCGAGCAGCTCCGCAGCCACCAGTGGTACGGCACCGACGGCCTGCGCTCCTTCAGCCACCGCGCCCGCACCCGCCAGCTCGGCTACCTGCCCGAGGAGCACCTGGGCAAGCCGGTCGTGGCGATCCTCAACACCTGGTCCGACATCAACCCCTGCCACGTGCACCTCCGCGACCGCGCGCAAGCCGTCAAGCGGGGCGTGTGGCAGGCGGGCGGCTTCCCGCTGGAGTTCCCGGTCTCCACCCTCAGCGAGACCTTCCAGAAGCCGACCCCCATGCTCTATCGCAACCTCCTCGCCCTGGAGACCGAGGAACTGCTGCGCTCGTACCCGGTCGACGGGGCCGTGCTGATGGGCGGCTGCGACAAGTCGACTCCCGCCCTGCTGATGGGCGCCGCGAGCGCCGGGCTGCCCGCCGTGTTCGTGCCCGCCGGGCCCATGCTGCCCGGGCACTGGCGCGGCGAGACCCTCGGCTCCGGCACCGACATGTGGAAGTACTGGGACGACAAGCGGGCCGGTGTCATCGGCGACTGCGAGATGCAGGAACTGGAGAGCGGTCTGGCCCGCTCGCCCGGCCACTGCATGACCATGGGAACCGCGTCCACGCTGACCGCCGCCGCCGAGGCGCTCGGTGTCACCGTGCCGGGCGCGTCCAGCATCCCGGCCGTCGACTCCGGACACGACCGGATGGCCGCGAAGGCCGGCATGACGATCGTCGACCTGATCCACAAGGACCGCCGGATCGGCGACATCCTCACCGCGGAGGCGTTCGAGGACGCCGTGACGACCGTCCTCGGGCTCGGCGGCTCCACCAACGCCGTCATCCATCTGATCGCCATGGCCGGACGCGCGGGGGTGAAGCTCACCCTCGACGACTTCGACCGCGTCGCCCGCACCGTCCCGGTGCTCGCCAACGTGCGCCCCGGCGGACAGACGTACCTGATGGAGGACTTCCACTTCGCGGGCGGGCTGCCCGGGTTCCTCTCCCGGATCCCGGACCTGCTGCACCTGGACCGGCCCACCGTCTGCCACGACACCCTGCGCGACCAGCTCGCCGGCGCACAGGTGCATGACGACGACGTGATCCGCACCCGCGACAACCCGGTCGCCGCCGAGGGCGGGGTCGCCGTGCTGCGCGGCAACCTCTGCCCCGACGGCGCCGTCGTCAAGCACATCGCTGCCGAGCCGCACCTGCTCAAGCACACCGGGCCCGCCGTCGTCTTCGACGACTACAAGGAGATGCAGCGGACCATCAACGACCCGGCGCTGGGCATCACCGCGGACAGCGTGCTGGTGCTGCGCAACGCAGGGCCCAAGGGCGGCCCGGGCATGCCCGAGTACGGGATGCTGCCGCTGCCCGACCACCTGCTCAAGCAGGGCGTGCGGGACATGGTCCGTATCTCCGACGCCCGCATGAGCGGGACGAGTTACGGCACCTGCGTGCTGCACGTCGCCCCCGAGTCGTACGTCGGCGGACCGCTCGCGCTGGTGCGCACCGGCGACCCGATCACCCTCGACGTCGAGAACCGCACCCTCACCCTCGACGTGGACGACGAGGAGCTGCGCCGCCGCCGCGCGGAGTGGACGCCGCCGCCCGCGCGTTACGAGCGGGGCTACGGCGCGCTCTACAACGACCAGATCACCCAGGCCGACACCGGCTGCGACTTCGAGTTCCTCGCCCGCCCGGGCACCGTCCAGGACCCGTACGCGGGCTGACCCGCCCGCACGGGCGGACCCGGCCCCCGCACACCCATGCAGAAAGCGCTTCCTATCGCTCCCTGCCGCTCCCTGCCGCGCACGACAGCCACCCAGCCAGGCACCGCACAGCACGACGTACCGAGAAACGGAGAACAGTCATGGCCCAAGCCGCAGCCGTGGCGAAACCGCCCGCGCCACCGAGGCGGCGCCGTGCCTCCGCCACACCCCGCAGACTCCCCTACCTGCTGATCGCGCCGGCCGCCCTGCTCATGCTCGGGTTCATCGCCTACCCGGTGCTCAGCGTCTTCTGGTACAGCCTTCAGGAGTACAACCCCACCAAGCCCTGGCGGAACGGCTTCGCGGGCCTCGACAACTTCACCCACATCTTCACCGAGGACCCCCTCTTCTGGGACACCCTGGTCTTCAGCGCCAAGTGGGTGTTCGTCGAGGTCGGCCTGCAGCTGCTGTTCGGACTCGCCCTCGCCCTCATCGTCAACCAGACCTTCGTCGGCCGGGGTCTGGGCCGCGCACTGGTCTTCTCCCCGTGGGCCGTCTCCGGCGTGCTGACCTCCGCGATCTGGGTGCTGCTCTACAACTCCCAGACCGGCATCACCCGTTACCTCGCGGACATGGGTGTCGGCGACTACGGCGTCAGCTGGCTGTCGGACACCTCCACCGTGTTCCCGGCGGCGGTCGTCGCCGACCTGTGGCGCGGAGTCCCCTTCTTCGCGATCCTCATCCTCGCCGACCTCCAGTCCGTCTCCAGGGACCTGTACGAGGCCGCCGAGGTGGACGGCGCGAGCCGCCTCAAGCAGTTCTGGCACATCACGCTGCCGCACCTGAAGGACGCCATCATCCTCTCCACGCTGCTGCGCGCCGTGTGGGAGTTCAACAACGTCGACCTGCTCTACACGCTGACCGGCGGCGGACCCGCGGGCGTGACCACGACGCTGCCGCTGTACATCGCCAACACCTCCGTCGACGCACACGACTTCGGCTACGCGTCGGCGCTGACCACGGTGGCGTTCGTGATCCTGCTCTTCTGCTCGATGGTCTACCTGCGGCTGAGCAAGTTCGGAGGCGAGAAGTGATCACCAAGGAGGCCACCACGGCCGCCCCCGCCCCCGCGCCGGCCGTCCCCGAGCCGCCCCGGCCCGCGAAGAAGCGCCGGGCCTGGGACGAGGCACCCCGCTGGCAGATCTACCTGCCGCTCGGCATCTACCTCGTCTTCACCCTGATCCCTTTCTACTGGATCCTGCTGTTCGCGCTCCGCCCGGCCGGCTCGACCTCGCTGGTGCCCTGGCCGATGACCACCGCCCACTTCGAGAAGGTGTGGACCGACCGCAGCTTCGGCACCTTCTTCCAGAACAGCGTCCTGGTCGGCGTCGCCACCCTGGTCATGACGACCCTGGTCGCCCTGGCGGGCGGCTACGCCCTCGCCCGGTTCGACTTCAGGGTCAAGCGGGCGTTCATGCTGGCGCTGCTCTGCTCCCAGTTCGTGCCCGGCGCGCTGCTCCTGGTCCCGCTGTTCGAGATCTTCGCCGAACTGCAGATGATCAACTCGCTCGGCAGCGTCATCATCGCCGAGACGGTGTTCCAGCTGCCGCTGTCGATGATCCTGATCAGCAACTTCATCAAGAACGTGCCGTACTCCCTGGAGGAGGCCGCCTGGGTCGACGGCTGCGGCCGGTTCCGGGCCTTCCGGGTGGTGGTGCTGCCGCTGCTGCGGCCCGGCCTGATCGCCGTCGGCTCCTTCGCCTTCGTGCACTCCTGGAACCACTTCCTGTTCGCCCTGATGTTCCTCAACAACCAGGAGAAGCAGACCATCCCGGTCGGCCTCAACACCCTGATGAGCGCGGACAGCGTCGACCTCGGCGCGCTCGCCGCGGGCGGCATCATCGCGGCCGTCCCCGTCGTGGTCGTCTTCGCCTTCATCCAGAAGTGGCTGATCACCGGGTTCAGCGCGGGGGCGGTGAAGGGATGAGCGCCCCCCGGACCGCGCCCGGCACCCCGCTGCCCGTCGTCCTCGCCGGCGCCCGAGGCCACGGCCGCCGGCACGTCGAGAACATCCGCAGGCTCCAGGCGAAGGGCTTGGTACGGCTCGTGGGCGTCTGCGAGCTCACCCCACTCACCGAGGACGAGTTCGACGGCGAACTCCCCGAGCAGTCGGCCGACTTCGGCGCGCTGCTCGACTCCACCGGTGCCCGTGCCGCGGTGATCTGCACCCCCATCCCCACCCACACCGGCCTCGCCCTCACCGCCGCCTCCCGGGGCGCGCACCTGCTGCTGGAGAAGCCCCCGGCACCGTCGTACGCCGAGTTCCGCAGGATGGCCGACGGGGTCGCCGCGGCCGGCGTCGCCTGCCAGATCGGCTTCCAGTCGCTCGGCTCGCACGCCCTGCCCGCGATCCGCGACCTGGTCGCCGAGGGCGCCGTCGGCCGGGTGACCGGGGTCGGCGGGGCCGGCGCCTGGGTGCGCCCCGAGGCGTACTTCCGGCGGGCGCCCTGGGCCGGCCGGCGGCGGCTCGACGGTGTCGACGTGGTTGACGGGGCGCTCACCAACCCCCTCGCCCACGCCGTCGCCACCGCTCTCGCCCTCGCCGGAAGCACCCGCGCCGAGGACGTCGCCGGCATCGAGACCGAGCTGCTGCGCGCCAACGACATCGAGTCCGACGACACCTCCTGCGTCCGCGTCACCACCGTGCAGGGCGGCTCGGTCACCGTCGCCGCCACCCTGTGCGCGGAGCGGGCCGACGAGCCGTACGTGGTGGTGCACGGCACCAGCGGCCGGATCACCTTCTGGTACAAGCAGGACCGCGTGCTGCTCCAGCGCGCGGACCACGGCCCCGAGGAACTGCGCTTCGGCCGCACCGACCTGCTGGAGAACCTCGCCGCCCACCTCCGGGACGGCACCCCGCTGCTGGTCACCCCCGCCGACACGGGCGCCTTCATGCAGGTCGTGGAGGCGATCCGCAGCGCCGCCGACCCGGTCCCGCTGCCCGCCGAGGCCTGGCACCGCGTCCCCGGTGAGGACCGCCGGGTCGTCCCCGGCGTCGACCACCTGGTCGCCGCCGCGGCGGACCGCCTGTCCCTCTACTCCGAGCTGGGCGCCCCCTGGGCCCGGCCCGCCCACCACCATCTGCCGAACGAGGTGAGCACCCGATGACCGGCAACGACTCCGTGGTGCTGCGCGTCGCCGGCCGGCCCGTCGGCCGGTACGTCACCCGGCCGGAACTGCCGGCCCGGCTCTCCCCGCGGCCCTACCTGCACCCCGTCACCACCCTGGCCGGCACGGCGGTCACCGAGCTGAGCCCCGCCGACCACGCACACCACCTCGGCGTCGGTGTCGCCGTTTCCGACGTCGAGGGGTTCAACTTCTGGGGCGGACGCACCTACGTCCAGGGCCGCGGCCCCACCGAGCTGGACAACCACGGCGCCCAGCGGCACACCGCCTACCAGCGGCGCGAGGCCGACGGCTTCACCGAGGAGCTGCGCTGGGTGGCCGCCCCCGGTGAACTGCTGCGCGAACACCGCACCGTCACCGCGACCGCCCTCACCGCCGGCGCGTGGGCCCTCGACCTCACCTTCGCCCTCACCAACGTCACCGGACGCCCGCTGTCCGTCGGCAGCCCCGCCACCAACGGCCGCCCCGGCGCCGCCTACGGGGGCTTCTTCTGGCGGGCCCGCAAGGAGGACACGGAGCCGGACGTGTTCACCCCCGGCTCCGAGGGGACGGACGCGGCGCACGGGCGGACCGCCGACTGGGTCGCCCTGGCCGGCTCCACCTGGACCCTGGTCCTCGCCGGAGCCACGGAGGCGACCCGCCGCGACCCCTGGTTCGTGCGCACCGAGGAGTACCCGGGCGTCGGTTCCTCCCTCGCCCACGACGCACGGCTGCCGCTCCCGCCGGGGGAGACGGTGGAGCGCCGGGTCGTCACCGTCGTGGCCGACGGCCGACTCGGCCGGGAGGAGGCGGCCGCCCTGGTCGCCGCGGCGGTGAGCCCGTGAGCGCCGACCCGGCCGAGCCCGTCTACCGCAACCCGGTCCTGAACGCCGACTGGTCCGACCCCGACGTGATCCGCGTCGGCGACGACTTCTACCTCACCGCCTCCAGCTTCGGCCGGGCCCCCGGACTGCCCCTGCTGCACTCCCGCGACCTCGTCAACTGGACCCTCGTCGGCCACGCCCTGCAACGCCTCGAACCCGAGGGCGAGTTCGCGGTGCCCCGACACGACTGCGGGGTCTGGGCACCGTCCCTGCGCCACCACGACGGCCGCTTCTGGATCTTCTGGGGCGACCCCGACCAGGGCATCTTCCAGGTCAACGCCCCCGAGATCCGCGGCCCGTGGACCCGCCCGCACCTGGTGAAGGCCGGCAAGGGCCTGATCGACCCCTGCCCCCTGTGGGCGGACGAAAGCGGCGAGGCGTACCTCGTGCACGCCTGGGCCAAGTCCCGCTCCGGCGTCAAGAACCGCCTCACCGGCCACCGGATGCACCCGCACGGCACCGAACTCCTCGACGAGGGCAAGGTGATCGTGGACGGCGACCGCATCCCCGGCTGGTTCACCCTCGAAGGGCCCAAGCTCTACCGGCACGACGGCTGGTTCTGGATCCTCGCCCCCGCCGGGGGAGTGGAAACCGGCTGGCAGGGCGCCTTCCGCTCCCGCGCCTTCTTCGGACCGTACGAGGAGAAGGTGGTCCTGGAGCAGAAGGGCACCGACGTCAACGGCCCGCATCAGGGCGGCTGGGTGCGCACCCCGTCCGGTGAGGACTGGTTCCTGCACTTCCAGCACCGCGGCCCCTACGGCCGGGTCGTCCACCTCCAGCCGATGCGGTGGGACCAGGACGGGGGCTGGCCGGTGATCGGGGACGACGGCGCCCCCGTCACCGAGCACCGCCGCCCGGACCTGCCGCCGCAGAAGCCCGCCGCGCCCGCCACCGACGACGACTTCCCCGGCGGACGCCCCGGCCGTCAGTGGCAGTGGACCGCCAACCCCCGGGACGGCTGGGCCACCCAGCACTCCGCCGACGGCCTGCGGCTCACCTGCGTCCGCACCGCCGACGCCCACGACCTGCGCCTGCTGCCCCACGTCCTCACCCAGCGGCTGCCCGGCACCCCCTGCACCGTCGAGGTGGACCTGCGGCTCGACGGCACCGAACCCGGGGCGCGCGCCGGGCTCGCGGTCCTCGGGGACGCCTACAGCTGGATCGGCCTTCGGCGCGGGTCGGACGGCACGGTGCACCTGGTGCACCGGTTCGCCGAGACGGCCGCGGAACAGGAACGGGACGCCGCGCCCCCGCGCCCCGCCCCCGACGGCCGGGCCCGGCTGCGCGTCGACATCGACGCCGGCGCGCGCTGCCGCTTCTCGTACGACACAGGAGACACCGGAGACACCGGAGACCCCCGAGACACCGGAGACACCGGAGACACCGGAGACGGCACCGGGGGCGGCGGCTTCCGTCCCTCCGGTCAGGTCTTCGCCGCGACTCCCTGGCGCTGGGTCGGTGCTCTGCTCGGCCTGGTCGCCCTGGCGCCCACCGGTCAGGGACACGCCGGTACCGCCACGTTCACGCAGTTCAGGATCCGCATCCAGGAGAAGAGAGCCGACCGATGAAGATCAGCATTCTCGGAACCAGCACGGGCAGCAGGCGCCGCCGCACGTCGGCGGCCGTCGCCCTCGGTGCCGTCCTCGCCCTGACCGCCACCGCCTGCGGTGACGACGGCAGCGGCTCGGGCGGCGACAAGGGCGCCGAGGGCAGCGGCACGGGGAAGATCGTCTTCTGGGACAACAACGGCGGTGTCCGCACCGACATCTGGCAGGAGATCATCGCCGACTTCGAGAAGGCCAACCCGGACATCGACGTCCAGTACGTCGGCATCGCCTCCACGGAGTACCAGTCGAAGGTCGACACGGCCATCCAGGGCGGCGGCCTGCCGGACGTGGGCGGCATCAGCGCGTCGATGCTCGCGGGCTTCGCCGCCCAGGGCGCCCTGGACCCGCTGGACGGGCGCGTCGAGGGGTCCTCCCTCAACGGCAAGCTCAACAAGGACATGGTCGAGTCGCTGCGCGCGGCCGGCGGCGGGGACGACCGGCTGTACTCCGTACCGACCTCCGCCAACAACGGTGTCCTCTACTACCGCACCGACATGTTCGAGAAGGCGGGCCTGGAGGAGCCGACCACCTGGGACCGGTTCTTCACGGCCGCGGAGAAGCTGACCGACAAGGGCGCCAACCGCTTCGGCTACACCATCCGCGGCGGCGCCGGCTCCATCGCCCAGGCCCTCGACGCGATGTACGGGCAGTCCGGGATCACCTCGTTCTGGGACTCCACCGGCAAGAGGACCACGGTCAACGACCCGAAGAACGTGAAGGCGCTGGAGAAGTACGCGGCCCTGTTCAAGAAGGTCACTCCCGCCGCCGACCTCAACAACGACTTCACCAAGATGGTCGCCCAGTGGGACTCGGGCGAGATCGGCATGCTGAACCACAACCTGGGCTCGTACCAGGACCATGTGAAGGCGCTGGGCGCGGGCACGTTCCGGGGCATCCCGCAGCCGGTCGGTCCCGACGGCAAGCGCGTGCAGGTGTCCAACCCGGTCGACGGCATCGGCCTGTTCAAGAGCTCGAAGAACAAGGACGCGGCCTGGAAGTTCATCGAGTTCGCCACCTCCGCGCAGTCGAACTCGAAGTTCAACGAGTCGGCGGGACAGGTGCCGGCGCACGCGGACGCCGCGAAGGACGAGTGGATCGCGAAGGCGGAGCCGACCAAGCTGGCGGCCGAGGCGCTGAGTGACGGTTCGACCACCATCGTGCAGCTGCCGTACTACCTGCCGGACTGGAACACCATCTCCAAGGCGGACAACGAGCCGAACTTCCAGAAGGTGCTGCTCGGGGACATGAGCGCGAAGGCCTTCCTGGACGGGCTGGCCGAGCAGCTGAACGAGGCCCAGGCCGAGTGGGACGAACAGATGGGGTGACGTCGGTCCGGGGCCGGCCCGTCGCCCTTCGGCTGCGGGCCGCCCCCGGCCGGGCGCCCAGTTCCCCGCGCCCCTGAAAGGCGCTTCCCATCCCTGCGAACAGGAGAGCCGCACCATGAACGTTCATGTATGGCATGGGCATGCCAGCAGAGCCGTTGTGCTGGCCGGCTGCACCGCCCTCGTGCTGGCCCTGACCGGTACCGCCGCGCAGGCCCACACGCCGGCGCACCGCGACCCCGCGCGCCAGACCCTGCCCGCGGGCGACGGCTGGGCCTCGTACGGCACCGGCACCAGCGGAGGCGCCGCCGCCGGAACCGCCCGCGTCCGCACCGTGACCGACTGGGCCCAGTTCACCGCGGCCCTCGCGGAGGGCGGGGACGCCCCCAGAATCATCAAGGTGAAGGGCACCATCGACGCCGTCGCCGACGGCTGCGACGCGCTCGCCGTCCCCGGCTACGACTTCGAGGCCTACCTGGAGGCGTACGCCCCCGGGACCTGGGGCCTGGAGCGTGACCTCACCGACGAGCCCGACGACAGCCCCGAAGGGCTGCGCCGCGCCTCCGCCGCCCAGCAGGACGCGGCGATCAAAGTGAACGTCCCCTCCCACACCACCATCATCGGCGTCGGCCGCAACGCCGGGATCAAGGGCGCCAGCCTCCAGATCAAGGACGTCGACAACGTCATCGTCCGCAACCTCACCCTGGAGAGCCCCGTCGACTGCTTCCCGCAGTGGGACCCCACCGACGGCGACCGGGGCAACTGGAACAGCGAGTACGACACCGTCGTCGTGTACGGCTCCACCCACGTGTGGCTGGACCACAACACGTTCACCGACGGCACGCACCCCGACAGTGCGGCCCCGACCCACTTCGGCATGCTCTACCAGCAGCACGACGGCGAGCTGGACATCGTCAAGGGCGCCAACTACGTCACCGCCTCCTGGAACGTCTTCACCGAGCACGACAAGACGATCCTCATCGGCAACAGCGACAGCGAGTCCACCGCCGTGGGCGACCGCGGCAAGCTCAAGGCGACCTTCCACCACAACTGGTTCTCGGACCTCACCGAGCGGACACCGCGCGTCCGCTTCGGCCAGGTCGACGTCTACAACAACCACTTCCAGGCCGGCTCCGGCTACGGCTACAGCTTCGGCGTCGGCAAGGAGTCCCAACTCGTCGCCGAGCACAACGCGTTCACCCTTCCTCGGGGCATCAGCCCGGCGAAGGTCCTCAAGCGCTGGAACGACTCGCCGCTCACCGCCCGGCACAACCTGGTCAACGGCAGGCCCGTCGATCTGATCGCCGTGCACAACGCGGAGATCCCCGAGGAGACCCTGCGCTCCGGCGCCGGCTGGACGCCCGCCCTGCGTACGGCCGTGCACCCCGCCTGGGCCGTCCCGGCCCTGGTCCGCCTCGGCGCGGGCGCCGGCCGACTGCGCTGACCCGCCCGTGCAGCGGGACGCCGGTGCGGTCCGCCCCCACAGCGGACCGCACCGGCCCCCACCTCAAGTCCCCCGAAGGAGCACCCGCATGCCTGCGTACCTGTCCCGGAGGAACGTCCTGCTGGCCGGCGCCGCGGCCGGCTCCGCACTCGCCCTGGCCGCAGCCCCCGCACAGGCGGTCCGCCGCCCCCGTGCCCCGTTCGGCCGCTACGGCTCGCCCCGCGCCCGGCTCACCCGCTCCACCCTGTACGTCCACCCGGCGGGCGCTGGTGACTTCACCGGCGTCCAGGCGGCCGTCGACGCCGCCACCGGCCCCGGACGCACCCTCGTCCTCGCCCCCGGCGTCTACCGCGAGACGGTCTCCGTCCCGGCCGACCGCACGGGCATGACCTGGATCGGCGCCTCCGGAGACCCCCGTGACGTGGTCGTCGTGTACGGCAACGCGGCCGGCACCCCGAAGCCCGACGGCTCGGGCACCTACGGCACCTCGGGCTCCGCCACCACCACCCTGCGCCCCGACGGCTTCACCGCCCGCCACATCACCTTCGCCAACGACTGGCTGCGCGCCGACCACCCCGGCGTCAGCGGCACCCAGGCCGTCGCCGTCAAGGTCATGGGCGACCGCAGCGCCTTCTTCGACTGCCGGTTCCTCGGCCACCAGGACACCCTCTACGCCGACTCGGCCTCCCTGGACACCGTGGCCCGGCAGTTCTTCGCGCGCTGCTACGCCGAAGGGGACGTCGACTTCGTCTTCGGCCGGGCCACGGCGGTGTTCGAGGACTGCTCCTTCCGCACCCTGGTCCGCCCCGACCTGACGTCCGCCCCGTTCGGCTTCGTCTTCGCGCCCTCCACCGCCGTCACCAACCGGCACGGCTTCCTGGTGACCGGCAGCCGCGTCAGCGGTGAGGCGCCGGACGGCTACTACAAGCTGGCCCGCCCCTGGGTGCCCAGCTCCGATCCGACCGCCCGGCCCATGCTCACCGTGCGCGAGACGCACCTCGGCGCGGGCATCGACGCAGTGGCGCCCTACACGAACATGGCGAGCGGGTACCCCTGGCAGCACCAGCGGTTCGCCGAGTTCCGCAACACCGGTCCCGGCGCGGTGGTCACCGTCCCCGCGAACCGGCCCCGGCTCACGCCCGCCCAGGCCGCCACGCACACGCGCCAGACCTGGCTCGGCGACTGGCGGCCCCGGGCATGACCTCCGTGCCCGGACCGCCCGGACTGCCCGGACTGCCCGGACCGCCCGGACTGCCAGGACTGCCAGGACCGCCCGGACTGCCAGGACCGCCCGGACTGCTCGACGCGCTCAAGGAGGACCTGACGTTCCCGCTCGCCTGGGGGACCTCACCCGTCCGCGACCCCGCGCGCTGGCGCCGGACGGCCCGGGCCGCGGTGGAGGACGCGCTCCTCGTCCCCGCCGAACCCGCCCTGCCCTACGACCCCGTACACGTCCCGGGCCCCGAAGGCGACGGTTACACGCGGGAGTTGGTGGAGGTCACCCTCACCCGCCGCACCCGGGCCCGCGGCGCCCTGCTCACCCCGCACGGCCCTGGCCCCTTCCCGGCGGTCCTGCTCCTGCACGACCACGGCTCCCGGTTCGACATCGGCAAGGAGAAATGCGTACGGCCCTGGTACGACGACACCCGGCTCGCCTCCGCCGAGGAGTGGGCCGGGCGCCACTTCGGCGGGCGCTTCCCCGGCGACGAACTCGCTCGCCGCGGCCACGTCGTGCTCTGCCTCGACGCGCTCGGCTGGGGCGAACGCGGTCCGCTCGTATACGAAGAGCAGCAGGCGCTCGCGAGCACCCTCTACCACCTGGGTTCCTCCCTTGCCGGACTGCACGCCCGTGAGGACCAGCGCGCCGCCGCCTTCCTCGCGGGGCTCGACCGGGTGGACGCCCGCCGGGTCGCCGCCGCCGGCTGGTCCATGGGCGGCTACCGCGCCTGGCAGGCCGCCGCGCTGAGCGACCATGTGACGGCCGCGGCGAGCGTGTGCTGGATGACCGGGCTGAAGCAGATGACGGTGCCCGGGAACAACACCCTGCGCGGCCAGTCGGCCTTCCACATGCTGCACCCAGGACTCGCCCGCCACCTGGACATTCCCGACGTGGCGAGCCTCGCCGCGCCCAAGCCGACGCTGTTCCTCCACGGCGCCCGCGACCCCCACTTCCCCGCCGACGGGGTGCGGCACGCGTACGCCAGGCTACGCACGGTCTGGCGGGCCTGGGGCGCCGAGGAGCGGCTGCGGCTGCGGGTCCGGCCCGAGCACGGCCACACCTTCGACTCCCCGATGCAGGACGAGGTGTACGCCTGGCTGGACTCCGTGCCGCGCGCGTGACGTCATGTGCGGCGGGCCGGACGGTGTCCGGCCCGCCGGTATGCCGATCCGTCACACGAAGCACACCGGAACGACGTACGGCACGGGCACAATCCAGCCAGCGTTCAGCAGATCATCACCTCCCGCTCATCGAGGAGCAGTTGCATGTCCGAGGCACAGAAGACGGCCGAACGGCAGGACGCCGGGCCGTCCACGGTGACGGGTGTCGACCGGTTCTTCCGGATCACCGAACGGGGCTCGACGTTCGGCCGGGAGATACGCGGCGGCTTCGCCACCTTCTTCACGATGGCGTACATCCTCGTGCTCAACCCGCTGATCCTGGGCGGTGCGAAGGACAAGTTCGGTGAGCAGCTCGACCCGGTGCAGCTCACCACCGCCACCGCCCTGGTGGCCGCCGTGATGACGATCATCATGGGCGTCGGCGGCAACCTCCCCCTTGCCCTGGCCGCCGGGCTGGGACTCAATGCGGTCGTCGCCTACCAGATCGCCCCGCTGATGAGCTGGGACGATGCGATGGGCCTGATCGTGCTGGAGGGCCTGCTCATCTGCGTCCTCGTGGTGACCGGACTGCGCGAGGCCGTCATGCACGCCATTCCGCAGCCGCTGAAGCAGGCGATCAGTGTCGGCATCGGACTGTTCATCGCGCTGATCGGCTTCGTCGACGCCGGGTTCGTCACCCGCATCCCCGACGCCGCGAACACCACCGTGCCGGTCCAGCTGGGCGGCACCGGCACCCTCACCGGCTGGCCGATGCTGGTGTTCTGCGTGGGTGTGCTGCTCACCGTCGGACTGCTCGCCCGCAAGGTGCGCGGCGCCATCCTCATCAGCATCGTCACCATGACCGTGGTGGCGCTCGTCGTCAACGCGCTCGCCGACGTGGACACCTGGGGTCTGACCACCCCCGAGCGGCCCGACCAGGTCGTCGACGCCCCGGACTTCGGTCTCCTCGGCCAGTTCAGCCTGTTCGGCGCGTTCGGCCAGATCGGCGTGGTCACCGTCGTGCTGCTGGTGTTCACCCTGATCCTGTCGGACTTCTTCGACACCATGGGCACCGTCGTCGGCGTGAGCGCCGAGGCCGGCCTGCTGGACGAGGACGGCAAGGTGCCCGGCCTCGGCAAGGTGCTGCTCATCGACGGCGCAGCGGCCGTCGCGGGCGGCGCCGCCTCCGCCTCGTCGGCGACCTCCTACATCGAGTCGGCGGCCGGCGTCGGCGAGGGCGCCCGCACCGGCTTCGCCAACCTGGTCACCGGCTCCCTGTTCGGCCTCGCCCTGTTCCTGACCCCGCTGCTCACCATCGTCCCCCTGCAGGCGGCGGCTCCCGCGCTGGTCGCGGTCGGCTTCCTGATGATGACCCAGGTCAAGCACATCGACTGGGACCGCTACGAGATCGCCATCCCGGCGTTCCTCACCATCGCCGTGATGCCGTTCACCTACTCCATCACCAACGGCATCGGCGCCGGCTTCCTCGCCTACGTCCTCATCAAGACGGTGCTGGGCCGCGCCAAGGAGGTCCACTGGCTGCTCTGGGGCACCACGGCACTGTTCCTGGTCTACTTCGCCATCGACCCGCTCGAACAACTCCTCGGCGTCGGCTAGAGGCTAGGCCGGCGGCCGGAACGCGGCGGCGTGGTCGGCGGCCCAGCGGCGGAACGTCCGCGCCTCACCCAGGAGGTCGGCCACCGCGGTGGTCACGTGGGCGGGCCGTCCGACCGCCGCCTTCCACGCGCCGAGCAGCATGTCCACCACCGCGCCGGGCGCGGTGCCCTCCGACAGGCGGCGGAACTCCTCCGGTGTCATCTCCTCGAAGGTGACCGGGAGTCCCATGGCCTCCCCGAGGGCCCGCACCTGCGCCGCCTGGGTCATCGACTCGGGGCCGGTGAGCACATGGTCGCCTCCGGCGAGATCGGGGTCGTACAGCGTGCGCGCCGCGACGGCCGCGACGTCCCGGTCGTCGACCGGCGCCGTCTCGGCGGCCCCGTAGGGCCACCGGACGGCCTGGCCGGCGCGGATCGCGGGCGCCCACCAGGCCAGCGCGTTCGACGCGAGCATGCCGGGCCGGAGGATCGTCGCCTCCGGCCCGGCCGTCGTGATCAGCCGTTCGACGTGCGCGTGCAGATCCGCCATGGGGTTGGGCTGCTGGAAGAAGGGGTGCGGCGTCCGGTGCGGGGAGGAGAGGAAGACGACGCGCTGTACCTGGGGCGCCAGGCGTTCGACGACCGCCGCCGCCGTGTCGGGCGGGGCCGTCCAGACAAGGAAGACGGCAGCCGCGCCCGTCAGCGCCGCATCGAGGGACTCGGGTTCGGTGAGGTCGCCGGTGAAGACCTCGGCCTGCGGGGGGAGTGCCGCCGCCGCGTCCGGACGGCGGACGAGGGCGCGGACCGGCACGCCCGCGTCGAGCAGCCGGCCGACGACCAGGCGGCCGATCCGGCCCGTCGCCCCGGTCACCAGCACGGGAGGAGTGATCGTGGGATGCATGCCGCCATGAAAACGTTACTGGGTTAAAAAAGCAACTAGGTAAAAAATGTTACGGTGGGTGCATGTACGAGCCGACGGGACTGCGCGCCCGCAAGAAGCAGCGGACGCACGACGCGATCGCCGACGCGGCCGTCTCGCTGTTCCTGGCACACGGCTTCGACCGCGTCTCGGTGAACGACATCGCCGCGGCGGCCGAGATCTCCAAGCCGACCCTCTTCCGGTACTTCCCCACCAAGGAAGACCTGGTGCTGCACCGGTTCAAGGACCACCACGGCGAGGCCGCACGGGTCGTCCGCGACCGCGCTTCCGGCGTGGAGCCGATGACGGCACTGCACCGCCACTTCCGGGCCGGACTCGACCGGCGCGACCCCGTCACCGGCCTCAACGACCACCCCGAGGTGGTCGCCTTCCACCGGCTGGTGTTCGGTACCCCGAGCCTCGCCGGGCGTCTCGCGCGGTACCGGCTGGAGGACGAGGAGGCACTGGCGGACGCCCTCGGCGAGGGGATCGAGGCGCGGCTGCGGGCCGCCCAGGCACTCGCGGTCCTCCAGGTGCTCGCCCGCGCCAACTGGCAGCGGATCGCCGACGGCCGGACCGCCGGGGACGTCCACCCCGAGGCGGTGGCCGACGCCGACCTCGCGTTCGGCCGGCTCCGCTGACACGGACGGGCCGCCCCCGAAAACGGGAGAGCGGCCCGTGCTGTGCGGGGGTCAGTTCTTCAGGGCTGCCTTCATCGTCGCCCTGGCGATCGGGGCCGCCAGGCCGTTGCCGCTGACCTCCGAGCGGGCCGCGTCGGACTGCTCGACCAGGACCGCCACGGCGACCTTCTTGCCGTTCGCGTCCGACTCGCCGTACGAGGTGAACCAGGCGTACGGCGTCTTGCTGTTGTTCTCGCCGTGCTGCGCCGTGCCGGTCTTGCCGCCCACCGTGGCGCCGGAGATCCGCGCGTTGGTGCCCGTGCCCTCCGAGACCACCGTCTCCATCGCCGACCGCAGCTGCCCGGCGGTCGACGCGCTGACGATCCGCCGGGCCGACGCGTCCTCGTCGTGGTCCTCCAGCACGTCGCCGCCGCTGTCGGTCACCCGGGACACCATGTGCGGCGACATCAGCTCACCGCCGTTGGCGAGGGCCGCCGAGACCATCGCGATCTGCAGCGGCGTCGCCGTCACGTCGAACTGGCCGATGCCGCTGAGGGCGGTCTGCGCCTCGTCCATGTCCGAGGGGTAGACGCTGGGGTAGGCGCGCACCGGCACGTCCTGCTTCTCGTCGTTGAAGCCGAACTTCTCCGCCATCGCCCGCACCTTGTCCTGCCCCAGGTCGACGGCCATCTGCCCGAAGACGTTGTTGCAGGAGTACTGCAGCCCGACCCGGATCGAGGCGTTCTCGCAGGGCGCGTTCGGGTTCTCGTTGCCGAGGTCCCTGCTCGTGCCCGGCAGCGGGTAGGGATCGGGGCTGTCGGTCGGGTCGTCCACCGACGCGTACAGGCCGTCCTCCAGCGCGGCCGCCGCCACGACCAGCTTGAACGTCGAGCCGGGCGGCAGGGGCTGGCGCAGCGCGCGGTTGGTCAGCGGCTTGTCCTTGTCCGCGTTGAGCCGCGTCCAGGCGTCGCCCGCGGTGTTCGCGTCGGTCAGCGCCGTCGGGTCGTACGACGGGGTGGAGACCGCGGCGAGGATCCGGCCGGTCTCCGGGTCGATGGCCACCGCGGCGCCCTTCTTGTCGCCGAGCGCCTCGTACGCCGCCTTCTGCACCGCCGGGTCGATCGTCGTCACCACGTTCCCCGGGCCGGCCCGCCGGTCGGTGACGGTGTCCATCACCGTCTTCAGCCGGGGGTCGGTGCCGTTGAGCAGGTCCGCGTAGATGCCCTCCAGCTGGGTCGGGGCGTAGGCCTGCGAGGCGTAGCCCGTCACCGCCGCGTACAGCGGTCCGTCCGTGTAGGTGCGCTTGTACGCGAGGTCGCCGCCCTTCGTCCGCGCCGAGCCGGTGATCGCCTCACCGCCCACGACGATGTTCCCGAGCGGCTCCGCGTACGTCTCGATCGCGTTGCGCCGGTTGTCCTTGTCGTCCGCCAGTGCCCGGCCCTCGTAGAACTGCACCCAGGTCGCCCGCACCAGCAGGGCGAGCACCAGGAGCAGCGTGAAGACGGAGGCACGCCTGATGGTCCTGTTCATCGCGTCCGGACAGACGAGCGGGAGGGGGCGGAGCGTTCCCGTCCGCGGGGATTCTCATCGGCCGTTCATACGGCGGCCCGCCGGGCGTGAGCCCGCTCACCCCGCCGCACGGGACCGGGCGCACCCGTCGCGGTCGGGCCGCCGCGGGTGCGGGTCGGTGGAGGGCTTGACGCGTGGTTCCCCGCGCCCCTGGGTGAGCTGTCCGGCCCGGCGTCCTGGGATCACCGGTGCCGCGAGCACCCCCCTGGGGCGGCTCAGCCCTCCAGTCCGAGCACGAGTTCGTCGGTCTCCGTGCCCCGCCCCGGCGCGTACGCCCTGGCCTTCCCGGTGACCTCGAAGCCGCACTTGCGCAGCACCCGCAGCGAGCCCGCGTTGTCCTCGGCCACGCGCGCGTACAGCGGACGGTCGGTGACCTCCGCCAGCAGGGCGCGCAGCGCGGCCGTGGCGATGCCCTTGCCCCAGTAGGCGCGGTCGATCCAGTACGTCACCTCGCGCTCGCCCGCCTCGCCGTAGACGGACGCCGTCCCCACCACGTCGCCGTCCGCGAGGACGGTGCGCGCCACGATCTCGGGGAGCTGCGGATGTGCGCCCAGTGGGCGTCGAAGCGGTCCCGGTCGGCGGGGTCCTCCGGGGTGAAGGCGGCCATGCGCAACGCCTCCGGGTCGTTCATCTGCCGGTAGAAGACGGGCAGGTCGCTGTCGTGCACCGGGCGCAGGTCGACGTCCACGGGTCAGAGCCTCCGGGTGGCCAGGGTCAGCCGGTCGCGGGCGTCGAACAGGGCGTCCTTCACCATCTGTTCGTGCGCCGGGGTGAGCCGGGCGACGGGCACCGAGCAGCTGATGGCGTCCCGCGCGGGCGTGCGGTAGGGGATCGCCACACCGAAGCAGCGCAGCCCCAGGGTGTTCTCCTCGCGGTCCACGGCGAAGCCCTGCTCCCGCACCTGGTGCAGCTCCTCGATGAGCTTCTCCCGGTCGGTGAGGGTGTTCTCGGTGAGCGCCGGCAGCGTCTCGGGGAGCATCTTGCGTACCTGCTCGTCCGTGTACGTGCTCAGCAGCGCCTTGCCCAGCGACGTCGAGTGGGCGGGCAGCCGGCGGCCGACCCGGGTGAAGGGGCGCAGGTAGTGCTGGGACTGGCGGGTGGCGAGGTAGACGACGTTGGTGCCGTCGAGGCGGGCCAGGTGGATGGTCTCGGTGGTGTCGTCGGAGAGCCGGTCCAGCGTGGGCCGGGCCGCCGCGACGACCTCGTCGCCGTCGATGTACGACGTGCCGACCAGCAGCGCCCGGACGCCGATGCCGTAGCGGGTGCCCGTCGCGTCCGTCTCGACCCAGCCGAGGTCCACCAGCGTGCGCAGCAGCATGTACAGGCTGGACTTGGGGTAGCCGACGGCCTCCTGGACCGCCGCCAGGGAGTGCATCCCGGGGCGCCCGGCGAAGTATTCGAGCAGTTCAACGGTCCGCACCGCGGACTTGACCTGCGCCCCGCCGCCTGTCTCGCCAGCCGACATCGCCCTTGACCCCTTCGTTCGCCGGGAAATAGTCTCCGAAGCGCATTCACCCACAGAGACAGTGTTCAGTATATCGAACACTCCCGTGGACGACGTACATACTGCGGCATTGCATGCGGCATTCAAGTGGAGGGACCCGCGGTGGCAGCAGCACCAGTCTGGAGTGTCGACCCCCGAACCGGGAAGCAGCGTGAGCAGGTTGCGGTGGAGGCCACAGCCCAGGAGGTGGACGCCGCCGTCCGGGCCGCCGAGGAGGCGCGCGAGGCGCTGACCGACCGCACCGTCCGTGCCGCCTTCCTGCGCTCCGCCGCCGACGAACTGGAGGCCGCCCGCGACCGGCTCGTCGAGGCCGCCGACGCCGAGACGGCGCTCGGCCCGGTCCGGCTCACCGGCGAACTCGCCCGCACCTGCTTCCAGCTGCGCGCCTTCGCAGGCATCGTCGAGGAGGGTGCCTTCCTCGACGTCGTCGTCGACCACCCCGACGACACCGCCACCCCGCCGATCCCTGACCTGCGCCGCTACAAGATCCCGCTGGGCGTGGTCGCCGTCTACTCGGCGTCCAACTTCCCCTTCGCCTTCTCCGTGGCCGGCGGCGACACCGCGAGCGCGCTCGCGGCCGGCTGCCCCGTCGTCGTCAAGGCCCACCCCGACCACCCCGCCCTGTCGGAACTGGTCGCCCGGGTGATCCGGCGGGCCGCCGCCCGGCACGCGGTCCCCGACGGCGTGCTCGGCCTGGTGCACGGCTTCGAGGCCGGCCTGGAGCTGATCCGGCACCCGCTGGTCGCGGCGGCCGGCTTCACCGGCTCCGTCCGCGGCGGCCGGGCCCTCTTCGACGCGGCCGCCGCCCGGCCCGTCCCCATCCCCTTCCACGGCGAACTGGGATCGCTGAACCCGGTCGTCGTCACCGAGGCCGCCGCCGCCGAGCGCGGCGAGGCCATCGGCGCCGGGCTGGCCGGCTCGATGACGCTGGGCGTCGGCCAGTTCTGCGTGAAGCCCGGCCTGGTCCTCGCACCGGCCTCCGCGGCCGGCGACGCGCTGCTGAAGTCCCTCACGGACGCCGTCAGCGACACCGACCCGGGCGTGCTGCTCGACCACCGCATGCGCGACAACTTCCTCGCCGGGGTCACCGAGCGCGCCCAACTGCCGGACGTGGAGTCCCCGGTGACGGCCGGCGCGGGCGGCGACCACACCGTCAGCGCCGGTTTCCTCACCGTCCCGGCCGAGCGGCTGACCCGCGAGGGCGACCACGACCTGCTGATCGAGGAGTGCTTCGGGCCGGTCACCGTCGTCGCCCGCTACACGGACGAGGCCGAGGTGCGCGCGGTGCTGTCCCGGCTCCCCGGCAACCTCACCGCCACCGTGCAGCTGTCCTCCGAGGAGGCGGCGGGAGCGGGCCGCGGGGCGGAACTGGTGCGGGAGCTGACGCCCCTCGCGGGACGCGTGCTGGTGAACGGCTGGCCGACGGGTGTCGCCGTCGCCCCGGCCCAGCACCACGGCGGCCCGTACCCGGCGACGACCTCCACGTCCACCTCGGTGGGCGGCACCGCCATCGAGCGCTGGCTGCGGCCCGTCGTCTACCAGGGCACCCCCGAGGCGCTGCTGCCCCCGGAGCTCAGGGACGACAACCCGCTCGGGCTGCCCCGCCGGTTCAACGGTCGCCTGGAGCGCTGACCCCGTTCAGCAGGCCATGTTCACCCGCCGGCCGGCTCCAGGCCCGCGTCCCGGGCCAGGAGCGCGGCCTGCACCCGGTTGTCGCAGTCCAGC
The DNA here is from genome assembly GCF_044540535.1 of Streptomyces sp. NPDC085937. Taxonomy (NCBI): domain Bacteria; kingdom Bacillati; phylum Actinomycetota; class Actinomycetes; order Kitasatosporales; family Streptomycetaceae; genus Streptomyces; species Streptomyces sp. NPDC085937. The sequence goes on from NZ_JBITSH010000014.1 coordinate 75,327, forward strand.
TTGGTCAGGATGCGGCTGACGTACGTCTTGACCGTGGCCTCGCTCATGTGCAGCCGCGCCCCCGCGTCCGCGTTGGACAGGCCCTCCCCGAGCAGGGCCAGCACCTGGCGCTCCCGCCCGGTGAGGCCGGCCAGCCGGCGGCGTGCCTCCTCGGCGCGCGCGGTCGCGGCGGGGGAGGCGAGGCTGTCCACCACGTGCCGGGTGGCGGCGGGGGAGAGGTAGGCGTCACCGGCCGCCGCCGCGCGGACCGCGTGGATCAGCTCCTGCGGCGCGGAGTCCTTCAGCAGGAAGCCCGCACCGCCGTGCCCGAGCGCCCGCAGCACGTTCTCCCGCTCACCGAACGTGGTCAGGATCAGCACCCGCACCCCCGGCGCGGCCCGGCCCATCTCGGCCAGCGCGGTCAGTCCGTCCATCACCGGCATCTGGATGTCCAGCAGCGCCACGTCGACCGCGGTGGTGCGCGCGGTCTCCACGGCCTCCCGGCCGTCGCGCGCCTCCGCCACGACGTCGATGTCGTCGGCCGAGGTGAGGATCATCCGTATGCCGGCCCTGATGAGCGGCTCGTCGTCGGCGACGAGGACCCGGATCACGCGGCCTCCTGCGCGGTGTCGGTGGGACGGCTGAGGGCGAAGCCCTGCCATCATGCCCGATCCCACCGCCGCGCCGGGCCGGCCGTCCGTCAGATCTCGTGCGGGTAGGACTCCTTGGCCACCAGCTTCCCGTCGCGGAAGCAGAACCGGTAGACGATGTCCTCCTCGTCGTCCACGAAGTGCTCGCAGACCGCGTCCTCGGGCAGCGGCGGGCCCTGCTTCTCCACCCCGTCGGTCAGCAGGGAGTCCCCGTCCGGGAACTCCTCGCGCAGCTCCGCCTCGGCGTCGCCGACGCGCGCGTCCTCGTACACGTACGCCGGTATGACTCCCTTCTCCACCTCGTCGATCAGCTTGCCCACCCCCCACACCAGCAGGGCGGCGGTGCCGGCGACGAGGACGACGGCGACGAGGGCGCACCCCAGGGCGACGTTCTTCTTGGTGCTCATGATGGCGGCGTACTCCTTCTGCGGATCGAAGCGGTCGATGTCCGCTCCACCGTCGCCCGCGGCATCCCGCCCGCTCCGCCCCCGAAAGTCGCCGACCGGTGCGACGGACGTCGCGTCCTTCCGCCCGACAGGCGCCGGCCCGTCGCCGTACGGCAGCACACCCGCGACGCGGAACCCGCCGTCGGGCGCGGGGCCGCTGTGCACCATCCCGCCGACCAGCCGCGCCCGTTCCCGCAGTCCCGCCAGGCCCTGGCCGCCACTGATCGCGGGCGGCGCCGCGGGCACCCCGGCCGGCACCGGCCCGTTGGCCACCTCGACCACCAGGCTGTCCGGTTCCTGGCGCAGCTCCACGGTGATCGGGGCGCCCGGCGCGTGCTTGTGCGCATTGGTCAGGCCCTCCTGGACGATGCGGTACACCGCGTGGTCGGCGGCCGGCGCGAGCGGCCGCGCGGTCCCCGAGCGGCGCAGCTCCACCGGGACACCCGCCCCCCGCGAGGACGCGACCAGCGCATCGAGCCCCGCCGCGCCCCGGGCGGGCGGCGCACCCGCCGCGTCCACGTCGGCGCCCGGCCCGGACGCGGGCAGCTCGTCCGTGTCGTCGCGCAGGATGCCGACGGCCTCGCGCAGTTCCCGCATCGCCGACCGGGCGGCCTCCCGGAGGATGCCCACACCCTCCCGGTGGCGGTCGCCGAGCTCCGGGTCCACCTCCAGCGCCCCGGCGTGCACGGCGATCAGGGCGAGCTGGTGGCCGAGGCTGTCATGCATGTCCTGGGCGATGCGCTGCCGCTCCAGCAGCCGCGCCTGCCGGGCCACCATCGCCTGCTCACGCACCAGCTGGACGTTGTGCCGGCGCAGCGCGTCGAGCAGGTCCCGGCGCTGGGCGCGGTACCGGGAGGCGAGCCCCGGCACGACCGCCAGCACCAGGTAGGGGCCCGCGCCGAGCGCCGCCGTCAGCAGCAGCGAGAACTCCAGCGCCTCCTCGCCCCCGTCGCCGAGCAGGGCGCCGGCGGCGTACAGCACCAGTCCGGCGGCGTAGGCGCCCACCGCGTGCCAGGGACGCCTGATCCGGCTGCCCGCCGACCAGCTCGCGTAGATCAGCAGCGGGCCGGTGCCGAGCACCGACCCGGCCAGGGCGGACGAGACGACGAGCACGGTGGCCGGGAGCGAACGCCGGACCAGCGTCAGCACGCCGACGGCCACGGCGAGGGCGCAGGACCGCGCGGTGGACCCGCTCTCCAGGGAGTACGCCGCCCCCGCGGTCCCGGCGAGCACCAGCACGAGGGCGCTCTCCCCGACGATCCGTCCGCGGGACCAGGGGGAGGCGGCGGCCAGCCGGGACAGCAGCGGCCGGGCGGTGCGAGATGTCTGCGCGATGTCCACGCGCAGACCTTAGGGGGCCGCCCCCCGGGGCCCGCATCCTCCCTCGGTCGCGGCCCCGTACGACGAAAGTGAACACCCCAGGCCGGACACCCCCGTCCACTTTGGTCGCCGCCGGATGCGACTTACGGAGACTGCGACCGGACAGCCCGCACGGCGACGATGACGGCGCCGGACGCGGTCGTGGCGGGCCGGCGTCACCCACCACCGAGCACCGGGGAGCGCAGCAGTGGACGCAACGGGACCGTGGCAGAGCCGACGCTTCACCATCACCCAGCGGGCCACCCTGAAGGCCGACCGGTACGTCGTCACCGAGACGCTGCCGGACGGCTCCCAGGGCCGGGTCCTCGCCCACGCCGAGCAGAAGCGCTTCTCGCTCAAGGAGGAGCTGACCTTCTACGACGGTGCCTCCCGGCAGCGGGTCCTGTTCACCGTGAGGGAGCGCACGCTGCTGGACCCGGGCGAGGGCTTCGGCGTGCTGGACGCGGAGGGGAAACCGCTTGGCGCCTTCCACGAGCGGTTCTTCACCTCCCTGGTGCGCTCGACGTGGGTGCTGGAGCAGCCCGGCGCGCCCGACGCCGTCGGCCGTGAACGCAACCGGTTCGTCGCCGTGCTGCGCCGGGCCTGGGGCTGGCTGCCGCTCGACCTGGTGCCGTTCGCGTGGCCGTACCACTTCGACTTCGAGAGCGACGGCAAGCCCGTGATGACCGTCGACAAGAAGATCGGCCTGCGTGACCGCTACCTCGTCGAGGTGACCGTCCCCGACCTCGACCTGCGGCTCGCCGTCGCCCAGGCGGTCGCCCTGGACACCTTCCAGGGCCGCTGACCGGAACCGCCCGCGCGGGCCCGGACGCCGCCTGGAACAATCCCGCCATGGACCTGGACATACCCGAACTCCCCTTCCGCCTGCGGACCTACGGACCCGAAGGTTCCTGGGCCTACGAGGACGGCGTCCTCACCGGATGGGCCGGACCGCGGCAGGACCGCTTCGTGCCGCCCACCGGCGAGTCGCTGGAGTCCGCCGCCGACGCGCCCCGGCTGCTCGGCGCGCCCGAGGGCGACTTCCAGCTGATCGCCCGGGTCACGGTCGGCTTCGGCGCCGCCTTCGACGCGGGTGTGCTCTACGTCCACGTCGGAGAGCGGGCCTGGGCCAAGCTCTGCCTGGAGTACTCCCCGAACGTGCCGACCATCTGCACGGTGGTCACCCGGGGTCACTCCGACGACGCCAACTCCTTCACCGTGGAAGGCAGTTCCTTCTGGCTCCGGGTCAGCCGCACCGGACGCGCCTTCGCCTTCCACGCCTCGCGCGACGGCAAGCAGTGGACCTTCGTCCGTCTGTTCACCCTCGGCGACGAGAAGGAGACCGGGGCCGCCCTGGTCGGGTTCGCCACCCAGTCGCCGACGGGGGAGGGCTGCGTGGTGACCTTCGACCACATCGAGTACCGGCTGCACTGGCCGCCGGACCTGCGCGACGGCAGCTGAGCGCGCCGCCGGGGAATGTCCTCGACTGCTTGAACGTTCATCCGTTGGCGGGGGGAGTCTCCGCAGCCGTACGACCCTGGAGAGAGCCGGCCCATGCGCGTCGAGATCTGGAGCGACATCGCCTGCCCCTGGTGCTATGTCGGAAAAGCCCGCTTCGAGAAGGCGCTGGCCTCCTTCCCGCACCGTGACGGCGTCGAGGTGGTGCACCGCTCCTTCGAGCTGGACCCGCACCGCGCCAAGGACGACATCGAGCCGGTCCTCACCATGCTCACCAGGAAGTACGGCATGAGCGAGGCCCAGGCCGAGGCCGGCGAGGACAACCTGGGCGCCCAGGCCGCCGCCGAGGGCCTGCCCTACCGCGCCCGGGGCCGCGACCACGGCGGCACCTTCGACATGCACCGCCTGCTGCACTTCGCCCGCGAGCACGGCCGCCAGGAACAGCTGCTCGACCTGCTGTACCGGGCGAACTTCGCCGAGGAGCGGTCCGTGTTCGGCGACGACGAACGGCTCGTGGAACTCGCCGGCGCCGCCGGCCTCGACACCGACGCCGCCCGCACGGTCCTCGCCGACCCCGAGGCGTACGCCGCCGAGGTCCGCGCCGACGAGAGCGAGGCCGCCCAGCTCGGCGCGCGCGGGGTGCCGTTCTTCGTGCTCGACCGGAAGTACGGCGTGTCCGGCGCCCAGCCCGCCGAGGTCTTCACCCAGGCACTCACCCAGGCCTGGGGCGAGAGGTCGCCACTGACCCTCGTCACGGGCGGCACCGACGCCGAGGCCTGCGGCCCGGACGGGTGCGAGGTGCCCCGGCAGGAGAACCCGCAGGCCGGCGCGGACGTATAAGCGTCCCTTAGGGGTACCGCGCAGAACATCGCGATGGACGGGGAGAGGGCGGGACCGCACAGTGGTCCCATGGAGACCTTCGAGAGCCTCGTCCACGCCGAGTTCACCCCGGAGAACACCTACCTGAACACCGCGAGCAGCGGCCTGCTCCCCGCCCGCACCGTGACCGCGCTGGAGGCGGCCGCGCGGCTGCGGGCGGAGGGGCGACCGCTCGACCCGCTGTTCGCCGACGTCGAGGTCTGCCGCGCCGCGTACGCCCGCCTGGCGGGCGTGCCCGTGGAGCGGGTGGCGGCCGGTGCGACGGTCGCCCTGTACTCGTCGCTGGTCGCCGCGTCCCTGCCGCCGGGCGCCGAAGTCCTCACCGCGGAGGACGACTTCACCTCCGTGCTGAACCCCTTCCACGCCCGCGGCGACCTCAAGGTGCGGGCCGCGCCGCTGGAGCGGCTGGCCGACGCGGTGCGGCCGGGCACCGCGCTGGTCGCGGTCAGCGCCGCGCAGTCCGCCGACGGCCGGATCGCGGACCTGCCCGCGCTGCGCGAGGCGGCCCGGTCCCACGGGGCACGCACCTACGTCGACTTCTCCCAGGCCGCGGGCTGGCTGCCGCTGGGGGCCGACGCGTACGACTACAGCGTCAGCATCACCTTCAAGTGGCTGCTGGGCCCGCACGGCGCGGCGTTCCTCGTCGTCCCCGAGGACTTCGGTGACCTGGTGCCGGTGCAGGCCGGCTGGGTCGCGGGTGAGGACCCGTGGGGCAGCTGCTACGGCCCGGTCGCCGAACTCGCCCGCTCCGCGCGGCGGTTCGACACCACTCCCGCGCTGTTCAGCTACGCGGGACTGCGGGCCTCCCTCGAACTCGTCGAGGAGATCGGGGTGGACACCGTCCGCGCCCACGACCTCGCCCTCGCCGAGAGGTTCCGCGCGGGGCTGGCCACGCTGGGCCGTGAGCCGCTGCCCGCGCCCGGTTCGCCCATCGTGTCCGTGCCGGGGCTCGGCGGGCTGCAGCCGCGGCTGGCCGAGGCGGGCATCCAGGTGTCCAACCGCGCCGGCAACCTGCGGGCGTCCTTCCACCTCTACAACACGGTCGCCGACGTGGACCGGCTGCTCGACGCCCTGTCCGGCTGAGCACACGGCAGCGGGCCGGTGCCTCCTTGTCCCACACGAGGAGGCCCGGCCCGCAGTCTGTGTCACGGTGCGCTCAGGGCACCGCCGTGTTGCCGCGGTGCGCTCAGGGCACCGCGTGCGCCTACTTCACCGGCGTGAAGTCCCGCGCCCCGATGCTGTGTCCTCCCGGGGGGCGACCCCCGGACCCCCGGCAGGGGGTCGGACTCACCGGACGGGAGTGAAATCCCTGGCCCCGATGCTGTGTCCTCCCGGGGGGCGACCCCCGGACCCCCGGCAGGGGGTCGGACTCACCGGACGGGAGTGAAATCCCTGGCCCCGATGAAGTCGGGGCGGCGGATCGGGGCCGCGAAGGGCTCGACCGCCGTGTTCTCGACGCTGTTGAACACGATGAACACGTTGCTGCGCGGGAACGGCGTGATGTTGTCACCGGAGCCGTGCATGCAGTTGCAGTCGAACCAGGTCGCCGAGCCGGCCTTGCCGGTGAACAGCTTGATGCCGTACTCCGACGCCATCTTGGTCAGCGCCTCGTCGGACGGCGTCCCCGCGTCCTGCATCTGCAGGGACTTCTTGTAGTTGTCCTTCGGCGTGGCACCGGCGCAGCCGAGGAACGTCTTGTGCGACCCCGGCATGATCATGAGACCGCCGTTGGTGTCGTAGTTCTCGGTGAGCGCGATCGAGACCGAGATGGTGCGCATGTTCGGCAGACCGTCCTCGGCGTGCCAGGTCTCGAAGTCGGAGTGCCAGTAGAAACCGCTGGCGCCGAAGCCCGGCTTGACGTTGATCCGCGACTGGTGGACGTAGACGTCCGAGCCGAGGATCTGCCGGGCCCGGCCGACGACCCGCTCGTCGCGCACCAGATTCGCGAACACCTCGCTGATCTTGTGCACCTCGAAGACCGACCGGATCTCCTGGGACTTCGGCTCGACGATCGAGCGCTCGTCCGCGCGGATCGCCGGGTCGGAGACCAGCCGGTCGAGCTCCCGCTTGTACACCTCGACCTCGTCCGGGCCGATCAGCTGGTCGATGGCCAGGAAGCCGTCACGGTCGAGCGCCTGGAGGTCGGACGCCGGGACGGGGCCGGGTGTGTCCGGGCTGCCCCAGACGACCGGGTCCTGCCGCGGGGTGGCCACCTCGGTGGCACCGCGGGTCGGGTAGAGATCGGTGACGTGCGTGGTCGTGGTCACGGTGACTCACACCTCCTCGGTGAGCAGCGGGTAGACGCCGTTCTCGTCGTGGTCCTCCCGTCCGGTCACGGGCGGGTTGAAGACACAGATGCAGTGGAAGTCCTCCTTGACCTTGAGCGTGTGCCGCTCATGGCCGTCGAGGAGGTACATGGTGCCGGGGGTGATGTGGTAGGTCTTCCCGGTCTCGCGGTCGGTGAGCTCGGCGTCGCCCTTGGTGCAGACGACGGCCTCGATGTGGTTCGCGTACCACATGTCGGTCTCCGTACCCGCGTACAGGATCGTCTCGTGCACGGAGAAGCCGACCTTCTCCTTGGCGAGGACGATGCGCTTGCTCTCCCACGTTCCGGACGCCGACTTGATGTGCCGGTCGGTGCCTTCGATCTCCTTGAACGAACGGACGATCACGGTGTTGCGATGCCTCCTCGGCTGGGGTGTGTGTTTCAGGCGGTCTCGCGGACGGCGCGGGCGAGGACGGTGAGGCCCTCGTCCAGCTCGTCCGGCGTGATGGTCAGGGCGGGGAGCAGTTTGACGACCTCGCTCTCCGGGCCGGACGTCTCGATGAGCAGACCGAGTTCGAAGGCGCGCCTGGCGACGCGGCCGGCCCGCTCCTTGTCGTGGAACTCCAGGCCCCACACGAGGCCGCGGCCGCGGTACTCCTTGACGTCGGCGAGGTTCTCCTCGGTGATGGCGATCATCGCCTGCTCCACCTGCTCGCCGCGCGCGCGGGTCTGCTTCTCCATGGCGGAACCGTCGGCCCAGTAGGCCTCCAGGGTGGCGGTGGCCGTCACGAACGCGGGGTTGTTGCCGCGGAACGTGCCGTTGTGCTCGCCCGGCTCCCAGACGTCCAGCTCCGGCTTGAACAGGGTGAGCGCCATGGGCAGCCCGTAACCGCTGATCGACTTGGAGACGGTGACGATGTCGGGGGTGATGCCGGCCTCCTCGAAGGAGAAGAAGGCGCCGGTACGGCCGCAGCCCATCTGGATGTCGTCGACGATGAGCAGCATGTCCTGGCGCTCGCACAGCTCGGCCAGGGCGCGCAGCCACTCGGGCCGCGCCACGTTGATGCCGCCCTCGCCCTGCACGGTCTCGACGATCACGGCGGCCGGCTTGTTGAGGCCCGAGCCCTGGTCCTCCAGGAGCCGCTCGAACCACAGGAAGTCCGGGACCTGGCCGTCGAAGTAGTTGTCGAACGGCATCGGCGTGCCGTGCACCAGGGGGATGCCGGCGCCGGCCCGCTTGAAGGCGTTGCCGGTCACGGCGAGCGAGCCGAGCGACATGCCGTGGAAGGCGTTGGTGAACGACACGATGGCCTCGCGCCCCTTCACCTTCCGCGCCAGTTTCAGCGCGGACTCCACGGCGTTGGTGCCCGTCGGCCCCGGGAACATGACCTTGTACGGCAGGTCGCGGGGGCGCAGGACGTAGTTCTGGAATGACTCCAGGAACGCGCGCTTGGCCGTCGTCGACATGTCGAGGCCGTGGGTGACGCCGTCGCGCTCCAGGTAGTCGATCAGGGCGCGTTTCAGGACGGGGTTGTTGTGCCCGTAGTTGAGTGAGCCGGCTCCGGCGAAGAAGTCGAGGTACTCGTGGCCGTCCTCGTCGTACATGCGGCTGCCGTGCGCACGGTCGAAGACGGCGGGCCAGCCGCGGCAGTAGCTGCGTACCTCGGACTCGAGGGTCTCGAAGACGCTGAGGTCGGGCTGGGTGATGGTCACGACGAATCGCTCCTCGGTGGCGTGGGAGGTCAGAGGGAGTCGGAAGATCGGGGTGCGGGCCGGTCCGTCAGAGGGCGAACGGCCCGATGCGGTACAGAACCTCGGGGTCGTGCGGTCCGTCGGGGAACTGGCCGGCGTCGAAGAGCACCTCGCGCTCCAGCAGGGCGCCGTGACGCTCCGCGAACGCGGTGAACAGGCGCTCGGAGGCCGTGTTGCCGGGAGCGACGGTGGTCTCCACGGTGTCCACGCCGTGCTCCGTGGCGGTCCGGGCGGCCAGTCCGTCGAGCATGGCGGCGGCCAGGCCCCGGCCGCGGTGCGTCTCGTCGACGGCGACCTGCCAGACCAGCAGGGTGCGCGGGCTGTCCGGCCGGAGGTACCCGGTGATGAAGCCCACCGGCGCTCCGCTCTCGTCGCGAGCGACGGCCGAGGTGGCGGCGAAGTCACGGCACCACAGCAGATAGCTGTACGACGAGTTCAGGTCGAGAACCTTCGAGTCCCTGGCTATCCGCCACAGCACGGCTCCGTCCGCCACGGTCGGGCGGTCGATTTGCAGGTCTGCTTGTGCGGCAGTCATGCGAATTGAACTTACCGAGGTAAATTCAAAATTGCATCGTCTGTCGGGGTTACGTACAAGCGCGTCATGTGTTATCGCGCGTACGGGCAGGTCCGCGCGAACCGTCGGAGAAATGCCCCGATTTGCACGGGAGAAAAGGGGGGAAAGCGGGCGCGATGTGGAACCGGTCACATCTGTGTAACTCTCGTGACGGCCCCTGGAATCGCCCGGTGGCCGCCACTCGGATCGGGGCGTTTAGGGTCCGGGAAACCGGGCAGAAGAAGACGGGAAGCTGTTCCGCAAGGTAATAGGGAAATAAGCCGGGGAATGTCGCGGGAGTATGTGTGCGAGGGATTTCGATAATCCCTGTGAATTCAGTTGCCGGTCACTGCGCCGATGCGCTCCCGCAGGACACAGGACACCGGTGTGAGCGTTGTACCGCGCGTATGTCGGCGCCGGGGGCGCGCGGTGGCGGTCCAGTCAGGACTCCGGAGCACCGCCCGCTCGTCCGTCACAGGCCCACGCCCCCGCCGGCCCGCCGCACCCTTCCGGCCACGCCCGACGGGCACCCGTGACAGGCACCCGCGACGGGCACCCTGGCGGGCGGACGGGACGTCAGCAGGCGTCGGGTCCGCGGCCGTGCGACACCCCCGACGAGTGGTACCGGTTACTGCCAGGCCTCTTCCGCCGCCGTCAGGGCCGCGGGGAGGTCGGCCGGCAGGCCCGCGTCGGTCAGGGCCGTGGCGAGGGCCGTCAGGCAGGCGCGGACCGTACCGCGGGTCGCGTCGGGGCCGTAGTGGTTGACACGGATCATCTCGCGGGCCAGGGCGCCGCCGCCCGCCGCCAGCGGGAGGCCGGGGTCGGCGGCCAGGGCGCGGGCGACCAGTTCGGACGCCGTGGTGCCGGACGGCGCCCGCAGGGTCGTCGCGACGGGCGCCGCGTCGGCCGCGTCGTGGACGTACGGCGCGATCCCACCGCCCAGCGCGAGCGCACCCGCCCGGGTCGCGGCCGCCGCAGAGGCGTGCCGCGCCATCACCGTCTCCAGGCCCTCCGCCTCGATCCGCTCCACGCACGCCTCCAGCGCCAGCATCTCCAGCTGCGCCGGCGCGTGCAGCAGGGCCTTGCGCCCGCCGTCGATCCACCGCTCCTTCCAGTCGAGGAGGGAGAGGTAGGAGCGGCGCGGGGCGTGCGGGTTGGCCGCCATCCGGGCCCAGGCCCGCGCGCTCACCGAGACCGCCGACACCCCGGCCGGACCGCCCATCGCCTTCTGCGCCCCGATGACGCACAGGTCCACGCCCCACGCGTCCGGCAGCACCGGCTCCGCGCCGACCGACGCCACCGCGTCCAGGTAGAACAGCGCACCGTGCGCCCGCACCACCTCGCCGATCGCGGCGACCGGGTTGGTGTTGCCGGTGGCCGCCTCGGCGTGCACCAGGGACACGAAGTCGATCTCCGGGTGCTCCGCGAAAGCGTCCTCGATCTGCCCGGCCGTCACCGCCGTGTGGAAGGGCACCGTCAGGTCGACGACGGTGGCGCCGCAGTCCCGCAGCCAGTCGCCGAAGGTCTGCCCGTAGGGGCCGGTGATGACGTTCAGCGCGGTCGTCCCGGGTCCGGCCGCCGCACGGATCGCGCCCTCCAGCGGCAGCAGCGCCTCACCCTGCGTGATCACGACGTCCTGCCCGGTACCCAGCAGGCGTGCCACCCGGTCCTCGATGGAGGCGAAGCGCGCGGCGCTCAACGGGGGCAGGTCGAGGAGGAGGTTCGTCACGGCTGTGCTCTCTTTGCTCATGCTTCACGGCGGCGCGGGTACGTACGACGACGTCGAGGGTAAACCTTCGCCCGACGGCGACCGGACAGCCAGGTTCCGCACCGGGCACCGCCGGACCAAGGGCAGGTTTGAGGCACTCAAACCTTTACTTATAATCTGAACATTCAGTTCCCCGACAGGAGGCTCCCGTGAAGACGCTCCTCGGCCGCCGGACGCGAGTCCTGGCCGCCACCACCGCGACGGCCGGGATGGTCCTCCTCGCCGCCTGCACCTCCACCGACGACGGAGGCAGCGGGTCCACCACCGCGGCCGGCGGGGTCGAGCTCGTCAAGGCGGGCCAGCTCACCACCTGCACCCACCTGCCCTACCCGCCCTTCCAGTCGGAGATCGACGGCAAGGTGCAGGGCTTCGACGTCGCGCTGATCGACCTGGTCGCCGACGACCTCGGAGTGAAGCAGCAAATCCTCGACACCCCCTTCGAGAACTTCAAGACCGGCGCCTTCCTCAACTCGGGCGAGTGCGACCTGGCCGCGGCCGGCATGACCATCACCGACGAGCGGAAGAAGAACGTCGACTTCTCCGACCCGTACTTCAACGCCACCCAGGCCGTCCTCGTCGACAAGGACAGCGGCGTCACCTCCCTCGCCGACGTCAAGAGCGAGAACGTCAAGCTGGGCGCCCAGGCGCAGACCACCGGCGAGGACTACGTCAAGGGCCAGGGCTTCGACCCGGTCTCCTTCGAGTCCTCCGACGCCGTCCTCAACGGCCTGCGCACCGGCCAGGTCAAGGCCGTCGTCATCGACTACCCCGTGGTCCAGGGCTGGCTGAAGGACAAGGCCAACGCCGACGCCTTCACGGTCGCCGAGCAGATCGACACCGGAGAGGAGTACGGCTTCACGGTGAAGAAGGGCAACACGGCCCTGCAGACGGCCGTGAACAAGGCGCTCGCCGACGCCAAGGCCGACGGCACGTACAAGAAGCTGTACGAGCAGTGGATCGGCCCGTACGACGAGTCGGCCGCCTCGCCGGCCGCGTCCTGACCCCGTGGCCGACACGGAGAAGACGCCGCTCCAGCCCAAGCGGAAGGGCCTGACCCGGCGTCAGAAGCGCAGCGTGTCGCGCGGCATCCAGTACGCCGTGTTCGTCGCGGCCGTGATCGCCTTCGCGGTCACGGCCGACTGGGGCCGCCTGCAGAACCAGTTCGCGCAGGTCGACATCGCCGAGCGGATGTTCCCCGACGTCATCACGCTGGCGCTGAAGAACACCGTCCTCTACACGGTGACCGGCTTCGCCGTCGGGCTCGCGCTCGGCATGCTGATCGCGCTGATGCGGCTGTCGTCCGTCGGGCCCTACCGCTGGCTGGCCGGCATCTACATCGAGATCTTCCGCGGCCTGCCGGCCCTGCTGATCTTCATCTTCATCGGCGTCGCCGTGCCGCTCGCCTTCCCCGGCACGGAGATCATCGGCGGCACCTACGGCAAGGTCGCCCTCGCCCTCGGCCTGGTGGCCGCCGCGTACATGGCGGAGACGATCCGGGCCGGCATCCAGGCCGTGCCCAAGGGACAGATGGAGGCGGCCCGCTCGCTGGGCTTCTCGCCTGCCCGGGCCATGGTCTCCGTCATCATCCCGCAGGCCTTCCGGATCATCCTGCCGCCGCTCACCAACGAACTCGTCCTGCTGTTCAAGGACTCCTCGCTGGTGCTGTTCCTCGGCGTCACCCTGGAGGAGCGCGAGCTGTCCAAGTACGGCCGCGACCTGGCGAGCCAGACTGCCAACTCCACGCCCATCCTGGTGGCCGGCCTGTGCTACCTGCTGATCACCATCCCGCTCGGCTTCGTCGTGCGCCGCATGGAGGCCAAGGCCCAGGAGGCCGTCAAATGAGCCGCCCGGAGATCCGCGTCAGCGGTCTGCACAAGTCGTTCGGCGACAACCACGTGCTGCGCGGCATCGACCTGGAGATCGGCCAGGGAGAGGTCGTCTGCGTCATCGGCCCGTCCGGGTCCGGCAAGTCGACCCTGCTGCGCTGCGTGAACCTCCTGGAGGAACCCACCGAGGGCCAGGTCTTCGTCGGCGGCACCGAACTCACCGACCCGGACGTCGACATCGACGCCGTCCGCCGCCGCATCGGCATGGTGTTCCAGCAGTTCAACCTGTTCCCGCACCTGACCGTCACCGAGAACCTCACGCTGCCGCAGCGCCGGGTGCTCCGGCGCGGCAAGGCGGAGGCCGCGAAGGTCGCCGCCGAGAACCTGGAGCGGGTCGGCCTCGCCGAGAAGGCCGACGCCTACCCGTCCTCCCTCTCCGGCGGCCAGCAGCAGCGCGTCGCCATCGCCCGCGCCCTCGCCATGGGCCCCGAGGTGATGCTGTTCGACGAGCCGACCTCGGCGCTCGACCCGGAGCTGGTCGGCGACGTGCTCGCGGTGATGCGGATGCTCGCCGACGAGGGCATGACGATGATGGTCGTCACCCACGAGATGACCTTCGCCCGCGAGGTCGCCGACCGGGTGGTGTTCATGGACGGCGGCGTGATCGTCGAGGACGGCAGCCCCGCCCAGGTCATCGGCGCGCCGCGGCACGAGCGCACCCGCCACTTCCTCTCCCGCCTGCTCGACCCCGCCATGGCGCAGGTCGAGGAGGAGACGTCCGACCAGGTGGGCACGTCGGACTAGAACGACGGGTCCGACAGGACCGCCCTCTCGCCGTCCGCCCTCCCGGCAGGGCGGACTGCTGGGAGGGCGGTCCCCACAAGCGGCGGACCTCAGCCGGCGGCCCGGACGACCGGGTCGTCCTGGTAGGCGTCGCCCTCGTCGAACGACGCCGCGACGACCGGCGCGGTCTTGGTGGCGCTGAGCGAGCAGGTCTCGAACGACGCGCCCTCGGCCTCGAAGTCGCGGCCGCCCCAGTACACCGAACCGCACAGGCGTCTCCCTCCCGGCGATCACTGCAACGGCCCCCGACGGCGGGCGGCCCGTGCCCGCCGCGGGGGAGAGGCGACGGGGACGCACGGCGGCGCGGGCGACGAACTATCGTGCGGGGCATGAGCGATCAGGCGGTGCTGCACGTGAAGGGACGGATCCTCGTCGGCCCGGACGAGGTCCGCGACGAGCTGTGGGTGGTCGACGGCCGCATCTCCTACGACCGTCCCGCCGGCGCACGCGACGTCCGCACGGTCGACGGCTGGGTGCTGCCCGGTCTTGTCGACGCCCACTGCCACGTGGGTCTCGACCGGCACGGGGCCGTCCCCGAGGACGTCGCGGAGAAGCAGGCGCTCACCGACCGGGACGCCGGAGCCCTGCTGCTGCGCGACGCCGGCTCGCCCTCGGACACCCGCTGGACCGACGACCGCGAGGACCTCCCGAAGATCATCAGGGCCGGCCGGCACATCGCCCGTACCCGCCGCTACATCCGCGGATACGCCTGGGAGGTCGAGCCCGACGACCTCGTCGCGTACGTCGCCCAGGAGGCCCGGCGCGGCGACGGCTGGGTGAAGCTGGTCGGCGACTGGATCGACCGCGACCTGGGCGACCTGTCGGCCTGCTGGCCGCGCGGCGCGGTGGAGGCGGCCATCGCCGAGGCGCACCGGCTGGGCGCCCGCGTCACCGCCCACTGCTTCGCCGAGGACTCCCTGCGCGACCTCGTCGAGGCCGGCATCGACTGCGTCGAGCACGCCACGGGGCTCACCGACGAGACCATCCCGCTGTTCGCCGAGCGGGGCGTCGCCATCGTTCCCACCCTGGTCAACATCGCCACCTTCCCCGCGCTCGCCGACGGCGGCGAGGGCAGGTTCCCGCGCTGGTCCGCGCACATGCGCCGGCTGCACGAGCGCCGCTACGACACCGTGCGGTCCGCGTACGACGCCGGCATCCCCGTCTTCGTCGGCACCGACGCCGGCGGCACCCTCCCGCACGGGCTCGCCGCCGAGGAGGTCGCGGAACTCGCCAAGGCCGGTCTCCCGCCCGTCGAGGCGCTCGCCGCCGGCACCTGGAAGGCCAGGGCGTGGCTCGGACGCCCCGGTCTGGAGGAGGGCGCCCCGGCCGACCTGGTGGTCTACGACGCCGACCCGCGCGCGGACCTCCGGGTACTGACCGGTCCGCGCCGGGTGGTGCTGAACGGGCGCGTCGTCGCGTAGGGCGCGCCCGCCGGCGGGACACCGGAGGGTGACGGCGGCGAACAGCCGTACCCCGGAAATCGAAAACGTTCTCCGACCTTCCCCGAAGGAGTGAAGAGTCACCGGATCGCTGACGGGGCGGCGCGGGCGCGGACATTCTGTCCGGGTCCCAGCAAAGTCTCATGGGGGTCCCACCACCTTGTACACCATCAACTTCTGTACGCCTGCCCGCCGTTGGACCGCCGCCGCCGCGGCCTGCGCGCTCGTCGCGGGGCCCGTCGTCCTCACCGGCGCGGGCGCGGCGTACGCCACCGAGGACCACGGCAGCGCGAGCGCCGCGGTGCTGCGCACCGGGCTCGACGTGTCCCTGCTCAACAAGACGGTGCAGGTCCCGCTCACCGTGTCCCTCAACGAGGTCCAGGCACCGCGGAGCGCGCGGGAGACGGCCCTCACCGCCACCCTCGACGGCGTGAACCGCGGCAAGCCGTTCAGCGTGCTGCGCGCCGAGGTGGCCGACGCGGCCGCGACCGTCGAGGGGGACAGGGCGGAGGCGTCCACCACCCTCGCCGACGCCCGTCTGCACGTTCCCGGGCTGCCCCTGCTGTCGGTCGTCGAGATCGAGGCGGTCAGCTCCAAGGCGGTCTGCGAGGCGGGGAAGACCCCGCACGCCTCCGTCACCCTGCCCGCCGCGGTCACCGTCCTCGGCAAGCGGGTCTCGCTGAGCGCCGGCGGCCCGACGCACATCGAGGTGCCGGGCGTGGGCTCGGTGCGGCTGGACCTGTCGAAGACGGAGACGACCTCGTCCACCGCCGTCGCCACCGCCCTGAAGCTGGAGGTGTCGGTCAACCCCGCCAAGCTGAACGTGGCCGAGGTCGAGGGCAGCCTGACGCTGGCGGAGTCGCGGTGCGAGACGCCGGCGGCGGCAGCCGCGGAAGAGCCGGAGGCAGCCGCCCCCGAGGCACCCGACGCCCCCGATGCGCCTGAGAAGGCGGAGCCCGCCGTCGAGCCCCAGGGCGCCCGCGCGGAGACCAACCTCGCCGAGACGGGCGGGGATTCGGCCACTCCGTACGTGGCGGCGGGCGCGGTGGCGCTGCTGGCGGCCGGCGGGGGAGCGGTGCTGCTGTCGCGGCGGGGGCGCCGCAACTGACTGGTGTCGCGGGTCACCAGGCCCGGGGCCCCGCCCCCTCCGGCGCCTGGTGACGGAGACGGCGCAGGGTGAGCGCCCGGCGCCTGAAACGGCGGTCGTCTCGACGGTGGCGCACTGGGGGTTGCGCGGTGGGGCCATGAGACCGAGGGCATGAGGGCTGCGCCCGGTCGGACGCAGAGGCCTGCGGCGTACCGGGCGCAGTGGCGGGCCGACCTCCTGGGGAATGAGGAGGCAGCGCCCCGCCCGCGCAGTGCGCCGAGCCTGCAGGTCCCTGCTGCTCATAGCTGGGCTGTCGATGGGTTGACGGCCCTGATCGCGGCTTGTTGTCAAGCGCGCATCGTGGGCCGTCTCCTCCCCAAGCGCCAGATGCACTGCTGGGGGCTGTGCGGTCCGTACCCGCTCACGCCTGTCCGGAGGCGTACCGGGCCTCCGAGGCGTCGGTAAGGCAGGTGCGGCGCAGCGGCGCACCTGGAGCGAGGGCCTCCCGAGAGACGGGCATCGCCGATCGCGTATGCCAGGCTGGGGTGGCCGAGGTCCTGTCTTGGCCCACAGGGTGTATTGACGCCTTGCTCAGGCGGCACATGGTGCATGCCATCGGAGTGAGGGGCGCGACCCGCATGAGGTTGATGTGCTCCCCGCCGACCGAGCCGACGAGGAGCACATCAAGGAGCGCGGTCATCCCGAAGGGGGAGCTCAGCCGCGGCCGTCGCACGCCTTGCAGTCGCCGCTGCCCCGGCAGCTGTCGCACTTCCACACACCGCGGTTGCCGGAGCCGTCGCAGGTGGTGCACTTGCCATTACCCTTGCAGCGCTGGCACCTGTTCCACATGATGAGACCTCTCTCTGTCACTGTGTTTTTTGCTGGTGTTGATCGGCAGATGACTCCTGGTCAGTCGCGTCCTCGTGGTGTTGCTGCGACTCGCGCAGGTGGATCAACACTGCTTGATCCGACAACCGACGCCACCGCACGCTCGCCTCGCGCGCTGTTCTGGAGCCGCACCTTCTCGCAGCCGCGCACGTTGCCCGGTGCGGCTTGGAGGAGGCGCACACGGCCGCTCAAGGCGGCGGCCTCGGCATGTGTGGACGCCGTCGAGCGGATCCGCAGTGCCGGGCACTCTTGTTCGCCGGCGGGGCAGACGCGTCCCCGACTGCAACACCCTTCACCGTGACCTCCATAACGCCTGCCGCAGACAGCACACGGTCACCTGAGGCACCTCAATCGATGCGCTTGCTCCTGCCGGATATATCTGGTCTGTCCTGTTTGTCGCTTCCATTTGAACCGCACTACTGCGTGCCGTCACCGCTGCGGTGTTGGTGAGGTGTGACACCCGTAAACGCAGTGAAGACCATTAACCACGTAACATGTCGTCACCGCAAGCTACTTCGTCGTCAATTACTCGATCGAGTGGCCGATCCGTTACGTTCCAAGGGCTAAGGAGGGATGTGTCGCATGCGATCCCCTGAGCCGGAAGATGTCAGCCGGCCTCTGACAAGACGTGAACGCCTGCGTGCAGAGTTGGAACATGACGCGCTGACGGCTGCGCGCCATCTCGTCGCTGCGCAGGGCGTTGAGGCTCTCAGCTTGTCGGCGGTAGCGCGGCAGGTAGGGGTCACTCCGCCGGCGTTGTACCGCTACTTCGAAGGAAAGGCAGGCCTCACGCTCGCCCTGTACGAGAGAATCACCAGTGATTTCGTGTCTGTCGTCGCTCAGGCTGCCGGCGCCATGGACGCCGAAGACTTCGGTGGTCAGCTCTACGAGGCTACGCGTGCCGTCCTGGACTGGTCCGTGGCGAATCCCGGCGAGTTCGATCTCCTGATGGGAGCTGGCTACGCACGGTTGGTCGCCTCCGGCCGCCCAGTTGACCAGGTACTTGTCCGGGAGCTCGGGGGTCTGTTCGGGCAGACCTTTGAAGAGTTGTGGCGTCGCGGCATCCTCTCGTACCCCTCGGAGGAGGAAGTGGAACCGCGTCTGTGGTCGCAGGTCACGGCCTACGGACAACTGATGCGACACGACTACCCGCCGGGCGTCGCCATGGTGATGATCACCTGCTGGCGGCAGATCTACGGGCTGCTCTGCATGGCGGTCTACGGGCATTTCGCCTCGTCGTTCGAGGACTGTCAGCCCTTGTTCGAGCACATGATGGACGACCTACTGGCTCTGTGCGGCGTGCCACGCAACCGATGAGTGCGTGGCCACCGGGCCTCCCGCAGGCAGGCTACGTTCGTCGCCTTCGGGGGCCTCAGCCATACCCGCCCCTGGCATGCGCCGCGCTCTGCGGGGGAGGCGTTGCCTTCCGAAAAGGTCGCAGGGAGGCCGCCCGACGAGTGCCTGCACCAGATCGAAGGACAGCCCCGTCGCCGCAGCCACCGCGCCCCGCTCAGCTCGCCAGCACCCGCTCCAGCGCCCCCAAGAACCCCTCCGTCGTCCCCCTGTCCCGTACCGCCAGGCGCAGCCACTCCTCGCCCAGGCCCGGAAACGTGTCGCCCCGGCGGACCGCGTAGCCGAGGGTGCGCAACCGCTCCCGTACATCCGACGCCGCCGGGACGCGCACCAGGACGAAGGGCGCCTCCGCCGGTTCCACCACCCGCAGGCCGCGGGACGCCAACTCCCGCAACCCCGCGATCAGGTACGCGCGGTCCGCCGCGACACCGCGCGCCGCCTCCTCCGCCTCCGCCAGCGCCGCAGGCGACACGCACGCCTCCGCCGCCGCCAGCGCCGGCGTCGACACCGGCCACAGCGGCTGCGCCCGCTCCAGCTCCGTGACGGTCTCCGGCGCCGCGAGCACGTACCCGATGCGCAGGCCGGCCAGGCCCCACGTCTTGGTCAGGCTGCGGAGCACAACCAGGCCCGGGACGTCCGTCCGCCCGGCCAGGGCCTCCCGTTCGCCCGGCACCGCGTCCATGAACGCCTCGTCCACCACGAGCGTGCGTCCCGGCCGGGCGAGCCGGACGAGCGACTCCGCCGGGTGCAGCAGGGACGTCGGGTTGGTCGGGTTGCCGACCACCACCAGGTCCGCGTCCTCCGGGACCGCCGCCGGGTCGAGGCGGAATCCGTCGGCCTCCCGCAGCAGCACCCGGTCCACCATGTGCCCCGCGTCCCGCAGCGCCGCCTCCGGCTCGGTGAACTGCGGGTGCACCACTACCGGCCGGGACACCTTCAGCGCCCGCGCCAGCAGCACGAACGCCTCCGCCGCGCCCGCCGTCAGCAACACCCGCTCCACCGGGAGCCCGTGCCGCGCCGCCACCGCGGCCCGCGCCGCCCGCCCGTCCGGGTAGGCGGCGAGGCCGGTCAGCGACGCGGCGACACGCTCCCGCAGCCACGCCGGGGGCGTGTCCGTGCGGACGTTGACCGCGAGGTCGACCAGGGCGCGGCCGTCGTCGCGGACCTCGGCGTCGCCGTGGTGGCGCAGGTCGTGGCCGGCCGCCGGATCAGTGGGCATGGGAGGGGGAGTGCGCGTGACCATGACCATGATGATGGTGCCCGTCGTCCCCGGGATGGAAATGCGGCTGCTGCGGCATCCCCACCTTGTCCTCGAAGCCGGGCAGCGCGATCCGGTACACGCAGGAGTCGCAGTTCATCCGTAGATCTCCCTTCACCGCCTCCTCGTACCGCTCCAGCACCAGGTCCAGCAGCTCCGGCTCCGGGCCGACGACGTCCGCCGACCGCACCTCGGCCTCCGGGTGCGCCGCCGCCCACTGTTCGGTCTGCGTCCGCACCCGGTCCGGCAGGATCCCGGTGAACAGGAAGTACGGCAGCACGACGATCCGCCGCGCCCCCAGCCGGGCACACCGCTCCAGCCCGCCCGGCACGTCCGGTTCCGCCAGCGACACGAACGCCGTCTCGACGCCGGCGTAGCCGCGACCCTCCCACAGCAGCCGGGCCGCCTTGAACACCTCCGCGTTGGCGTCCGGGTCCGTCGACCCGCGCCCCACCAGCAGCACGGTCACCTCGGCCGGGTCCCAGGAGGCGTCCACCGCCTCCGCGAGCCGCCGCTCCAGCACCCGCAGCAGCGCCGGGTGCGGGCCCAGCGGACGGCCGTACGTGTACGAGATCCCCGGGTGGCGTTCCTTCTCGCGGGCCAGCGCGGCCGGGATGTCGCCCTTGGCGTGCCCGGCGGACACCAGCATCAGCGGCACGGCCGCGAACCGCCGCACCCCCTGTTCGACCAGGCCGGCGACGGCCTCGCCGAGCGGCGGCGGGGACAGTTCGATGAAGCCGCCCGCGACGGGCAGCTCGGGCCGGCGGCGGCCCAGCTCTCGCACGAAGGCGCGGAACGCCTCCGCTCCGGCGTCGTCCCGGGTGCCGTGGCCGGCGATGAGCAGGGCGGGCGGGCTGGTCACAGGGTCTCCTCGGTCGAAAGGGGGTGGTACAGCAGGGCGTTGAGCGCGGCGGCGGCGACCGCCGACCCGCCCTTCTCGGACACGTTGCTCACGGCGGGCAGTCCGCTTTCCCGCAGCGCCGCCTTGGACTCGGCGGCGCCGACGAACCCGACGGGCAGGCCGACGACGAGCGCCGGGGAGGCGTCCAGCGTCAGCAGTTCCTCCAGCGCGGTCGGGGCGCACCCGATCACCCACAGGGCACCAGGACCGACCTCCTCGTAGGCGAGCCGGACGGCGTGCGCGGACCGGGTGAGCCCCGGCCCGGAGCGCGCGTCCCGCAGCCGGCACACGGTCTCCCGGCGGGTGATCCCGGCCGCGACCATCTCCACGTCCGCGACGACGGGCGCCCCCGCGTGCAAGGCGGCGTGGGCGCGCAGCAGTTCGGCCTCGTCCATGACGAGGTCGGCGGCGTACTCCAGGTCGGCCGAGGAGTGCACGACGCGCTCCACGACCGCCCGGGTCAGCGGCGGGAAATGCGAGGTGTCGAGACGGGCGCGCAGCCGCCGGAACGACTCCTGCTCGATGGGGTGGACCACGCGGTTCACCGGGCCTCCTCCTGCCAGCGGTAGCCGCGCGGGGTGACCATGCGCCCCGCGATCCGCCGGGTCGCCGTGTTGCCCACGGTCACGACCGTCATCATGTCGACCGTCGCCGGGTCCAGCGCGGCCAGCGTGGTCAGCCGCACCGACTCGTCCGCGCGGGACGCGTTGCGCACGACCCCGACGGGTGTGCCGGGCGCCCGGTGTCCGGCGAGCACGGCGAGCGCCTTCGGGAGCTGCCAGTTGCGGCCCCGGCTGCGCGGGTTGTAGAACGTCACCACCAGGTCGGCCTCGGCCGCCGCCCGTACCCGCCGCTCGATGACCTGCCACGGCGTGTGCAGGTCGGACAGGCTGATCGACACGTGGTCGTGGCCCAGCGGCGCGCCGAGCAGCGCGCCCGCCGCGAGCGCCGCCGTCACGCCCGGCACGCCGACCACGTCGATGTCGTCGGACGCCTCCGCGAGCGCCGGGGACGCCATCGCGTACACGCCCGCGTCGCCGCTGCCGATCAGTGCGACCGCCTGCCCGCGCCGGGCCTCCGCGACCGCCGTACGCGCCCGCTCCTCCTCCGCGCCGAGCCCCGACTCCAGCACCCGGGTGCCGGGACGCAGCAGGTCGCGGATCTGGTCGACGTACTGGTCCAGGCCCACCAGCACCGACGCGCGCCGCAGTTCGTCCCGCGCCCGCGGGGTCAGCAGGTCCCGCGCGCCGGGCCCGAGCCCGACCACCGCGAGCCGCCCCCGCCCCGGACGCCGTACGACGGCACAGGTCGCCATGGCCGGGCGCCCCGCCGACTTCCGCTTGGGCACGACGAGTTCACCCCCGCCGACGAGCGCCGCGGCCTCCGCGACGGACGGGGTGCCGACGGCGGCGAGCGGCGCGTCGGACGGGTTCGGCACCGCCACCCGCGCCAGCTCGCCGGCGGGGTACGTCACCAGCGGCACCCCGAGCCGCCGGGCCGCCTCCACGAGCCCCGGCTCACCGGACTTGGCGTCCACGGTGGCCAGTTCGGCCACGGACGCCCGCGACAGCCCCGCCTCCCGCAACGCGTCCTCGACGAGACCGAGCACCTCCTCCACGGGGGCGCCCTTCGACGCGCCCACCCCGACGACGAGGGTCGGCGGCCGCAACACCGCCTCCCCGTCGACCGGTTCGGCGATCCGGTCCGTCACCCGGACCGTGTACGCGCCCTCGGCGGCGACCGGGAGCGGCGGCAGCGGCCACGCCACCTCGGCGCGCAGCGCCACCGCCTCCCCGTCCAGCAGCGCCCGCGACACGGCGGCGACGTCGCCCTCCACCGGCAGGCCCAGCGTGTCGAGACCGGGCAGTCCCACCGCGTCGGTCGCGGTCGTCACCACCGGCTCCGCGCCCAGCACCTCGCCGACCTCGCGGGCCAGGTCGTTCGCGCCGCCGCCGTGCCCGCCGAGCAGCGACACCGCGAACCGGCCCGCCTCGTCCACGCACACCACACCCGGGTCGCTCGTCTTGCCGGCCAGCAGCGGCGCCACCAGCCGCACCACGGCCCCGGTGGCGAGGAAACACACGAGGCGGTCGCACTCCGCGAACGCGGCCCGTACCGCGTCCGCCACCGGACCGCCGTACACGCGCGTGCGGTCCGGCCAGGCGGCGGCCAGCCGGTCCCGTGCCGCCGCTCCGGCCGCCGTGGCGGCAATGAGGCCGATCACTCGCCCACTCCTTCACTGTGCGCCGGGGGCCGGACGCCCCACAGCAGGAACACCGGGTTGGTCGCCGCGAGCCGGGTCACGTCCCCGGGCAGCGGCGCGAGCCGCGACGACTGCAGCAGCACGCCGTCGCAGGTCAGACCGGCGTCGGTCAGGGCCGCACGGGCGGCCGGCACCCGGTCGAGCGCCGCCACCGCCACGACGACCGTCCGCCGCGCCCGCCGGGCGCACGCGGTGACGACCGCCGGGAGCTCCCTGCCCCCGCCGCCGACGAACACGGCGTCCGGGTCGTCGTCCAGCCCGTCCAGCACCCCGGGCGCCTCCCCGTGCACCACCGTCACGTCCACGCCGTGCGCGGCGGCGTTGGCGCGCACCCGCTCCACGCCGTCCGCGTCGCGCTCCACGGCGACGGTCGCCGCGCCGAGCCGCGCGCACTCCACCGCCACCGACCCCGACCCCGCGCCGACGTCCCACACCAGATCGCCGGGGCGCGGACCCAGCCGGGCCAGTGCCAGCGCCCGCACCTCGAACTTGGTGATCATCGAGTCGCGGTGGGCGAACTCCGTCTCCGCCAGCGCCCACCCGGCGGGGCGGTCCCCGAGGCCGGCGACCGTACGCACCGGCCCGAGCACCCGCGCCTCGTCGAGGCACAGCACCACGCTCACCGCGCGGCCCCAGTCCCGGCCGGCCGCCTTCTCGGGCGTCACCCGCTCCACCGACTCCCCGGCCGACCCCAGTGCCGAGGCGACGACCAGCACCCGCCGCTCACCGCGCAGCGCCGCCCCCAGCTCGGCCGGACCTGCGCCCGGCCCGGTCAGCACGGCGACCTTCGGATGCGCCCGGCACACGTTCACCGCCGTCCGCGGGTCCCGGCCGTGCGCGCTGACCACCACGGCGTCGTCCCAAGGGAGGCCGGCCCGCGCGAAGGCGGCGGCGACGGAGGACACCCCGGGCCGTACGTCGAGCCGCTCCGGCCCGAACCGCTCGGCCAGCGCCCGGACGATCCCGAAGAACCCGGGGTCCCCGGAGGCCAGCACGACCACCGGCCGCTCCTCCGCCACGTACGCGGCGACGGTGTCGAGCGCGGGCGCCAGCGGCCCCAGCACGACCGTCTCGGCCCCCTCCGGCACTCCCACGGCGTCCAGGTGCCGCCGCCCGCCGACGACGAGCGCGGCCTTCCCGGCCTCAGGGACCTCGACCGGCGCACCCATGCCCGTCCCCACCACGGTGATCATGTGCTCGCCCCCCGCTCCCGCAGCTCCCTGCGGGCCTGCGGGTCGGCCTTGCGGAAGCCGTGGAAGTGGCCCGGGTGGTACAGGTGCGAGCGGGTGCCGTGCGCGTCGAGGGCCGGACCGACCAGGAACAGCGTGTGCTTCCACAGCTTGTGCTCCTTGACCGTCTCCTCCAGCGTGCCGACCGTGCACCGCACGACCAGCTCCTCCGGCCAGGTCGCCTGGTACGCCACCACGACCGGCGTCGACGTCGGATAGCCGCCCTCCAGCAGCTCCCGCACCAGCTGCCCGCTCCTCGCCGCCGACAGGAACACCGCCATGGTGGTGCCGTGCCGCGCGAACTCGCGTACCTCCTCACCGGGCGGCATCGGCGTCTTCCCGCCGCCGAGCCGGGTCAGGATCACCGACTGCGCGACCTCTGGGATCGTCAGCTCCCGCCCCGCGAGCGCCGCCACCGCCGAGAACGACGACACGCCCGGCACGATCTCCGTCGGGATGCCCAGCTCCGCACACCGGTCGACCTGCTCCTGGGTGCCGCCCCACAGCGCGGGGTCACCCGAGTGGATCCGGGCCACCTTGAGCTGTTCGTCGAGTGCCCGGGCGTAGACGGCCACCACGTCCTCCAGCGACATCGCGGCCGAATCGAGGATCTCCGCGTCCTCCCGCGCGTGCTCGAGTACCTCCGCCTGCACCAGGCTGGCGGCCCAGATCACCACGTCCGCCTCGGCGATGGCCCGCGCGCCGCGGAACGTCAGCAGATCGGCGGCGCCGGGACCGGCCCCGACGAAGGTCACCTTGCCGGTGGGGGCGTCGGTCATGGAAAACGGGTCCTTCCCTGCGTGCGGTCGGAAGTAGAGGTGCGGGGAGCGGCTGTCACGCGTGCGCGAGCGGCCGCTGATCGGATACGAAGAGCACATGGCGGTCCTCGTCGCGCTGGGCGCGTTCCTGATGACGCTGGCCGGCGGCTGGTCGGCACACCGTGTGACCGACCGCCGCCACCTGGTGCTGGGCCTGGCCGGCGGGCTGATGCTGGGCGTCGTCGGTCTGGAACTCCTCCCGGAGTCCCTGGAGACCGCCGGCACCGAGGTGTACGGCGTACCGGCCGCCCTGCTGCTCTTCGTCGGCGGTTTCCTGCTGGCCCACCTGGTGGAGCGCCTGCTCGCCCACCGGCAGGCCGCGCACGGCGCGGGGGAGAACCACGGCCGCACCCCCGAGGTGGGCCTCACGGCCGCGGCGGCGATGGTCGGGCACAGCGCGATGGACGGCGTGGCGATCGGCGCGGCCTTCCAGGTCGGCGGCGGCATGGGCGCCGCCGTCGCGGTCGCGGTGATCGCCCACGACTTCGCCGACGGCTTCAACACGTACACACTCGCCCACGCCTACGGCAACGCCCGCCGCCGCGCCCTCGCCATGCTGGTCGCGGACGCGGTGGCACCGGTCGCCGGCGCCGCCTCCACCCTCTTCTTCACGATCCCCGAGCCGCTGCTCGGCGGTTATCTGGGCCTGTTCGGCGGCGCGCTGCTGTACCTCGCGGCGGCCGAGATCCTGCCCGAGGCCCACCACGACCACCCGGCCCGCTCCACCTTGGTGTGCACGGTCGCCGGGGTGCTGTTCATCTGGCTGGTGGTGGGCGCCGCCCACTGACCGCCGGACCGGCCGCCTCACAGCTTGCCGCCCCGCCCGCGCGCGCGGCGCGGGGGCGCGATGAGCGTCGACAGATACGGCAAGGGCGTGCCGTCCATCTCCACCGCGGATCGCACGGACTCCTCCGGCAGCCCGAGCGCGGACCCCCACACGGCGTCGTCGAGCCGCCCGGTCTCCCGCAGCACCTCGGCGACCTCCCCGGCCTGCCGCCCGAACTTGTAGGCGACGACGGTGCCGGGCCCGGCAAGAGCCTCCTTGAGCACGGCGCTCCCGGCGGTGACCGGCACCAGCGTCAACGGCTCGGTCCCCTCGGTCAGCACGGCCCCGGACCGGGCGGCGAGGTCCTGCATGGCGGTGATCCCGGGCACGGTCTCGACCACCACCCCCGGCACGAGTTCACCGACGGTCTGCGCGAGATAGGTGAAGGTCGAATAGACGTTGGGATCCCCGATGGTCGCGAACGCCACGGAGCCGTGCTCGCGCAGCAGCCCGGCGACCCGCTCACCGGCGGCGTCCCAGGCGGCCTCCCGCCGCGCCCGGTCGGTCCGCTCGTTCAGCGCGAACACCACCCGGACGACCTTCCCGGCGGGCACGTGGTGCAGCACGGTAGCCTCGGCCCGCCCCCGCTCACCCGTGTCCATCACCGGAACGACGACGACATCGGCGGCCCGCAGCGCGTTGACGCCCTTCACCGTCACCAGCTCCGGGTCCCCGGGCCCCACGCCCACCCCGATCAGCCTGCTGCTCATGACGTCCGGCACCTCTCCACGAACCGACGGGCGACACCGGGCTCGGACGCCCAGTGGGTGTGCAGATAACTGGCGTGCACGTTCTTCTCGACGAACCCTTCGACCCGCCGCTCGGGCACCCGCAGCCCCCACGCGGGGGAGGCTCCGGCCCCCGGCTCGATGGCCGTCCGATGGAACTCGTGCCCGCGCATCCGCGTCCCGGCCGGGGCCAGCACGCTGTCGGTGACGGCCACGGCGTCCCGGTACCCGAGCGTCAGCCGCTCCGACATCCGCGCGGAGGCGTCCAGCACCCCGCACATCGGCAACCCGTCCAACTCCCGGCACAGGTAAAGCAACCCGGCACACTCAGCGGCGACGGGACGCCCGCTCGCGGCGAGCTCACCGATCTGCTTGCGCAGGGCTTCGTTGGCGGACAGCTCGGAGGCATACACCTCGGGAAACCCACCCCCGATGACAACCCCGGAGGTCCCCTCGGGCAACGCCTCGTCCCGCAGCGGATCGAACGTGACGACCTCCGCCCCGGCGGCCGTCAACAACTCGGCGTGCTCGGCATAGGAAAAGGAGAACGCGGCCCCACCGGCGAGGGCGATGACGGGCTTCTCCAGCCCGTCCGGCGCTTGAGGACAAGCGTCAAGGGCCGCCCCTCCCAGCCCGTCCGGCGTTCGAGGACGAGGCCCGCCAGGGCCGACAGGGGGGTCTGGGGGCGCAGCCCCCAGGGATGGGAAGGGAAGGGGCGGCGGGGGCGAAGAAGCCAGAGCGGCACCCGCCTCCCAGGCCGCACCAGCCAACACCCCCGCGCCCCGCGCCAACGCGACAAGCCCCTCAAGATCACACCCGCCGGCGACCAACGCCCCCATCGCCCGGACGACGTCAACAGCCAACTCCCCCCGCTCAGCCACAGGCACAAGCCCCAGATGCCGAGACGGAGTCTCCACCCCCGCCCCCCGCCGCAACACCCCCATCACGGGAACCCCGACAGCCTCCAACGCCTCCCGCAGCACAGCCTCATGCCGATCCGAAGCGACCTTGTTGAGGATCACGCCCCCGACCCGGACCTCGGGATCGAAGGTCACGAACCCATGCACCAGCGCCGCCACCGACCGCGCCTGCGCCGACGCGTCGACGACCAACACCACCGGCGCCCGCAACACCTTCGCCACCTGCGCGGTGGACGCCAGCTCCCCCTCACCCGACGCCCCGTCGAACAGCCCCATCACGCCCTCGACGACGGCGATGTCACACCCCCGCGCCCCGTGCGCGAACAACGGAGCCACCAGCTCGACCCCGCACAGATACGCGTCCAGATTCCGCCCCACCCGCCCCGTGGCGAGGGCGTGGTACCCGGGATCGATGTAGTCCGGCCCCACCTTGTGAGGCGACACGGCCATCCCGCGCGCGGACAACGCGGCCATCAACCCCGTGGCGACGGTGGTCTTCCCACTCCCCGACGCGGGCGCGGCAACGACCAACCGGGGAACGGCGCCGACGGCAGCCCCCGTCACCACTCGATCCCCCTCTGCCCCTTCTGCCCGGCGTCCATCGGATGCTTCACCTTGGACATGTCGGTCACCAGATCGGCGCACTCCACCAGCTCCGCCGGCGCGTTGCGCCCCGTGATCACGACGTGTTGCGTCCCCGGCCGCTCCCGCAGCACGGACACCACCTCGGCCGTGTCGACCCACCCCCAGTGCATGGGGTAGGCGAACTCGTCCAGCACGTACAGCCGGTACGTCTCGGCGGCCAGGTCCCGCTTGACCTGCTCCCAGCCCTCGCGCGCCTTCTCCTCGTTGTCCATCTGCGCGTCGCGCTGCACCCAGGACCAGCCCTCGCCCATCTTGTGCCAGGCGACGGACCCGCCCTCACCGGAGTCCCCGAGCACGCGCAGCGCCCGCTCCTCGCCGACCTTCCACTTCGCCGACTTGACGAACTGGAACACCCCGATCGGCCACCCCTGGTTCCAGGCCCGCAGCGCCAGCCCGAAGGCGGCGGTCGACTTGCCCTTCCCCACGCCGGTGTGCACGACGACGAGCGGACGGTTCCGCCGCTGCCGCGTCGTCAGACCGTCGTCCGGCACGACACTCGGCTGCCCCTTCGGCACTACGCGGCCCTCCTCTGCACGTCCTTGACCAGCCCGGCGATGCTGTCCGCCCGCAGCTCGTCCAAGGTCACGGCGGTCCCGCCCAGCTCACCGGCCAGCCGCCCGGCCAGCCCCAGCCGTACCGGCCCCGACTCGCAGTCCACGACCACCGAGGCGACGCCCTCCGCCGCGAACAGCCGGGCCGCCCGCGACGCCAGCGCGACCGGTTCCGGCCCCCCGGTCGCCCGCCCGTCGGTCACCACCACGACCAGCGGCCTGCGCGCCGGATCCCGCAACCGCTCCACCCGCAGCACGTCGTGCGCCTTGAGCAGTCCCGCCGCCAGCGGGGTACGCCCGCCGGTCGGCAGCGACTCGAGCCGGGCCGCCGCCGCGTCCACCGACGAGGTGGGCGGCAGGGCGACGTCGGCCGCCGATCCCCGGAAGGTCACCAGCCCCACCTTGTCCCGCCGCTGGTAGGCGTCCAGCAGCAGCGACAGCACGGCGCCCTTCACGGCGCCCATCCGCTGCCGTGCGGCCATCGACCCGGAGGCGTCCACGACGAACAGCACGAGGTTCCCCTCGCGCCCCTCCCGGGTTGCCTGCCGCAGATCGTCACGGCGCACCACCAGCCCGCGCCCCGACCGTCCCCGGGCCCGCTGATGGGGAGCGGCCGCCCGTACGGTGGCGGCCAGGTGCAGCTTGGTCAGCGTGCCCTCGGGCCGGCGCGCACCCGTCGTCCGCCCGTGCTCGGTACGCGCCCGCGACCGCCGCCCGGCGGCCCCCTCACCGATCCCGGGAACGCTCAGCACCTTGGTGCGGAAGGGCTCCGCGGCCCGCGCGGGGGACTGCTCCCCGCCGCCACCGGGCGCGGGCACACCCTCACCGCCCTCGGGCCGGGCGCCGGTGTCGTCGCCCGTGGGCCCCTCGTCCGGCTCCGGCTGCCCACCGCCCCCGCCGGGACCATCGCCGTCCCCGTCCGGGTCGGGACCGCCGTCGCCCCCGGACTCCTCCAACGTCTCGTCCAGCTTCTCCTCGTCCAGCCCCGGCGCGTCGAACGGGTTGCGCCGCCGCCGGTGGGGGAGCGCCAGCAGCGCGGCCTGCCGCACGTCCTCCGCCAGCACCTCCGTCCGCCCGGCCCACGCCGCCAGCGCGGTCGCCGTGCGCGCCATCACGATGTCGGCCCGCATGCCGTCCACCTCGAACGCCGCACAGGTCGCCGCAATCTGCCGCAGCGCCCCGTCGCCCAGCCGCACCGACGGCAGCAGCTCCCGCGCGGCGACGATCCGCTGCCGTACGGCCGCCTCCTCGCCGGCCCAGCGCGCCGCGAAGCCGGCCGGATCGTCGTCGTACGCCAGCCGCCGCCGGACGACCTCGACCCGCTGGTCCGGCTCCCGGGAGGCCGTGACCTCGACGGTCAGACCGAACCGGTCCAGCAGCTGCGGCCGCAGCTCGCCCTCCTCGGGATTCATCGTCCCGACCAGCAGGAACCGCGCCGCGTGCCGCACGGACACGCCCTCCCGCTCCACGTAGGAGGCGCCCATCGCCGCCGCGTCCAGGAGCAGGTCGACCAGGTGGTCATGGAGGAGATTCACCTCGTCCACGTACAAGATGCCCCGGTGCGCGGCGGCCAGCAGACCGGGTTCGAACGCCTTCACGCCCTCCGCCAGCGCCCGCTCGATGTCGAGCGCGCCCACCAGCCGGTCCTCGGAGGCGCCGACGGGCAGCTCGACCATGCGCGCGGGACGCGCGGCGCCGGCCGTGCCCTCGTGCGGCCCGTCCGGGCACCCCGGGTCGGGTGCGGCCGGGTCGCAGGAGAACCGGCAGCCCGGCACCACCGCGACCTCCGGCAGCAGCGCGGTGAGCGCCCGCACGGCGGTCGACTTGGCGGTGCCCTTCTCGCCGCGCACCAGCACACCGCCGACGGACGGCGACACCGCGTTCAGCAGCAGCGCGAGCCGCAGGTCGTCCTGGCCCACGACGGCCGTGAAAGGAAAGGGGGTGGTCACTGGTCGTCGCCCTCCGAGTCGCCTTCGAGGTCGCCCTCGAGTTCCAGGTAGGTGGCGCGCAGCCGCTCCAGCGTGCCGTCGTCCGGCTCCGCCCACAGCCCGCGCTCCGCCGCCTCCAGGAGCCGTTCCGTGATGCCGCGCAGCGCCCACGGATTGGACTGCTTCATGAACGCGCGGTTCTCCGGCGAGAACACGTACTCCGCGCTGAGCTTCTCGTACATCCAGTCGTCCACGACGCCGGCCGTGGCGTCGTACCCGAACAGGTAGTCCACGGTGGCCGCCATCTCGAAGGCGCCCTTGTAGCCGTGTCTGCGCATCGCCGCCATCCAGCGCGGGTTGACCACCCGCGCGCGGAACACCCGGTGCGTCTCCTCGCCCAGCGTGCGCGTCCTCACCTGGTCCGGTGTCGCCGAGTCACCCACGTACGCCTCGGGGCTCCGGCCCGTGAGGTGCCGGACCATGGCGACCATGCCGCCGTGGTACTGGAAGTAGTCGTCCGCGTCGACGAGATCGTGCTCTCTCGTGTCGACGTTCTTCGCCGCCACCGCGATCCGCCGGAACGCCGTCTCCATGTCGCCGCGCGCGGCCCGACCGTCGAGTCCGCGGCCGTAGGCGTAGCCGCCCCACACCGCGTACACCTCGGCGAGGTCGGCGTCGGAGCGCCAGTTCCGCGCGTCGATCAGCGGCAGCAGCCCCGCTCCGTACGCCCCCGGCTTGGAGCCGAAGACGCGCGCTGTGGCCCGCCGCCGGTCACCGTGCTCCGCGGTGTCCTCCTCCACGTGCGCCCGCACGTAGTTGGACCCGGCCGGCTCGTCCAGCTCCGCCACCGCCCGCACCGCGTCGTCGATCAGCCCCACCACGTGCGGGAACGCGTCCCGGAAGAACCCGGAGATGCGGACCGTGACGTCGATGCGCGGCCGGCCCAGCTCCTCCAGGGGCACGATCTCGAAACCGGTCACGCGGCGGGACGCGTCGTCCCACACCGGACGGCAGCCCAGCAGCGCCAGGATCTCGGCGATGTCGTCGCCCTGCGTGCGCATCGCGGACGTGCCCCACACCGTCAGGCCGACGGACTTCGGGTAGGCACCCGTGTCCTCCAGGTACCGCCGGACCAGCGAGTCCGCGAGGGACTGTCCGACCTCCCAACTCAGCCGCGAGGGGATCGCCTTGGGGTCGACCGAGTAGAAGTTCCGGCCGGTCGGCAGTACGTTGACCAGCCCGCGCGTCGGCGACCCCGACGGACCCGCCGGGACGTACCCGCCGTCCAGCGCGCGCAGGATGTGCCCGATCTCGTCCGTCGTCCGGGCCAGCCGGGGCACGACCTCCTCGCACGCGAACCGCAACACGGCCACCGCGTCCGGCAGTTCCGTGCCCAGCACCTCCCGCACCAGCCCCGGCACGGTGCCGGCCTCCCACGCCCGCTCCTCCATGCCCTCCGCGAGCCGCCGGCACAGCTGCTCCAGCAGGTCGATCGCGTCGGCGGCCGTACGGGACGGGCCGTCGACCAGGTCCGTCAGCTCCACCGGCGCCTTCACCGGCGCGCCCGGCTCGGCCAGCAGCTCCTTCTCCACCAGCCCGAAGTGCTCGGCGAGGCAGGCCCGCAGACCCGGCAGGGCGTTCGCGCGCCCGCCCCACACCTGCGCGGCGCGCAGCACCGCCATCACCAGGTTCACCCGCGGCTCACCGACCGGTCCGCCGCCGAGGATGTGCAGACCGTCGCGGATCTGCACGTCCTTGATCTCGCACAGGTAGCCGTCGATGTGCATGACGAACTCGTCGAACGCGTCGTCGTCCGGCTGGTCGTCCACGTGCAGGTCGTGGTGCAGTTCGGCGGCCTTCACCAGCGTCCAGATCTGCGCCCGCACGGCCGGGGCCTTCGCCGGGTCCAGGTCGGAGACCAGCGCGTACTCGTCGAGCAGCTGCTCCAGCTTCGCCAGGTCTCCGTAGGTGTCGGCGCGGGCCATCGGCGGCACCAGGTGGTCGACGACGGTGGCGTGCCCGCGCCGCTTGGCCTGGGTGCCCTCGCCGGGGTCGTTCACGATGAACGGGTAGACCAGCGGCAGGTCACCCAGCACCGCGTCCGGCGCGCACCCGGCGCCCAGCCCGAGGCCCTTGCCGGGCAGCCACTCCATCGTGCCGTGCTTGCCCATGTGGACGATGGCGTCGGCACCGAAGCCCCCCTCCGACGGTGCGGCCTCCAGCCAGCGGTAGGCGGCCAGGTAGTGGTGGGACGGCGGCATGTCGGGGTCGTGGTAGATCGCGATGGGGTTTTCCCCGAAGCCGCGCGGCGGCTGGATCATCACCACGACGTTCCCGAACCGGAGGGACGCCAGCACGATGTCCTCCCCGTCGACGTACAGAGAGCCCGGCGGCTCGCCCCACGCCTCGGTCATCGCCTCCCTCAACCCCGGCTCCCGCGTGGCGAACCAGGCCCGGTAGTCGGCCAGCGGCACCCGCGCGGGCGCGGCGGCCAGCTGCTCCTCGGTCAGCCACTCCACGTCGTGCCCGCCGGCCGCGATCAGCCGGTGGATCAGCTCGTCACCCTCGGCGGGGTGCCCCTCGACCGCGTAGCCGGCGTCCCGCAGCGCGTCCAGCACCCGCACGGCCGACGCGGGCGTGTCCAGGCCCACCGCGTTGCCGACACGCGAGTGCTTCGTCGGGTACGCGGTGAAGACCAGCGCCAGCTTCTTCTCCGCGTTCGGCTTGTGGCGCAGGGCCGCGTGCCGTACGGCGATCCCGGCGACCCGCGCGGCCCGCTCGGGGTCGGCGACGTACACCGGCACGTCGTCCGGGCCCTGCTCCTTGAAGGAGAACGGGACCGTGATCAGCCGCCCGTCGAACTCGGGGATGGCGACCTGCATGGCCGCGTCCATGGGGGAGAGGGCCGCGTCGGACTCCTCCCAGGCTCCGCGCGAGGTCGTGAGGCACAGCCCCTGCAGCACGGGCACGTTCAGCTCGGCGAGCGCGCCGACGTCCCAGGCTTCCTCCTCACCGCCCGCCGACGCCTGCGAGGCGTGGCTGCCGCCCGCCGCGAGCACGGTGGCGACCAGCGCGTCCGCCCGGCCCAGCAGCTCGTACAGCGCCGGGTCGGCGCCGCGCAGCGAACCGCAGTACACGGGCAGCGCGTTGGCGCCGCACGCCTCGATCGCGTCGCACAGGGTGTCCACGAAGGCGGTGTTGCCGCCGAGTTCGTGCGCGCGGTAGAAGAGCACGCCCACCGTCGGACGGCCCGGTACGGCGGGACGCTCGCCGTGCACACCGAACTCCGGCATCCTGCGCGGCTGTTCGAACCCCTCGCCGGTCAGCAGCACCGTGTCCGACAGGAACCGGGCCAGCTCCGCGAGGTTCTCCGGGCCGCCCTCGACGAGGTAACGCAGGGCCTCGGCCACCACGCCCGCCGGGACGCTCGACTCGGCCATCAGCTCCGCGTCCGGCACGCTCTCCCCACCGAGCAGCACCGTGGGGACGCCGGACGCCTTGAGCGCGGCCAGCCCGTCCTCCCAGGCCCGCTTGCCGCCCAGCAGCCGCACCACGGCGAGGCCGGCGCCGTCCAGCAGTGCGGGCAGTTCCTCCGCGACGTCCACGCGGGTGGGGTTGCCGATCCGGTAGGCGGCGCCGGAGGCCCGGGCCGCCAGCAGGTCCGTGTCGGCGGTCGACAACAACAACACAGTGCTCATGCGGGCGCTCCCGGGGGGATGAAGGGCAGTCCTCGTGGCGCGCCGGACTCGATGAGCCGCCACAGCGCGTCGGTGTCCGCGTGCTGTTCGATCAGGTCGCCGAGCCGGTCGAGCTGCTCCTCGCGCAGCGCGGCGAAGGAGGTGTCGGGGGCCGGCACGAAGCGGCGTCCCGCGTGCTCGGCCACCGCGCGCAGGAACGCCCGCCGGAAATCGTCCGACTCCAGCGCCCCGTGCCAGTGCGTGCCCCAGGTCGCGCCGACCCGGCACCCGTCGAGGAAGGCGTCACCGCCGAGCACGTCGGCGACGCCATGATGGATCTCGTAGCCCTCGACGCGTTCCCCGAGGGCCTCGCCGACCGGGCGCGCCAGGGTCTTCCCGCGGGCGAACCGGACCCGCACCGGCAGGACGCCGAGCCCGTCCACGCGGCCCGCGCGGCTCTCCACGTCGTCCTCGATGTGCTCGCCGAGGACCTGGAAGCCGCCGCAGACACCGAGCAGCGGCCGGCCCTCGGCGGCCCGCCGCACCAGCGCGTCCGCCAGCCCGCGCTCCCGCAGCCAGCGCAGCGCCCGGACCGTCCCGCGGGTGCCCGGCACGACCACGAGGTCCGCGTCGGTGAGTTCGTCCGGCCGGTCCACGAACCGCACCACGACGCCCGGTTCGGCGGCCAGCGCGTCCACGTCGGTGAAGTTCGACATCAGCGGCACCGCGCACACCGCGACCCGCAGCACCTCCTCACCGGCCGGCGCGGCCACCGCGGACTCCCGCACCGCGCCCCGGAGCGACACGCGGAGGCCGTCCTCCTCGTCGATGCCGAGCCCGTGCCGGAACGGCAGCACGCCGTAGGTGCGCCGTCCGGTCAGGCCGTGCAGCATCTCCAGGCCCGGCTCCAGCAGCGAGACGTCCCCGCGGAACTTGTTCACCAGGAACCCGGCGACCAGTTCCTGGTCCTCCGGGGAGAGCAGGGCGACCGTGCCGAAGAAGGAGGCGAACACGCCGCCCCGGTCGATGTCCCCGACCACGAGGACCGGCAGCCCGGCGTTGCGGGCGACGCCCATGTTCACGATGTCGGTGCGCCGCAGGTTGATCTCGGCCGGGCTCCCGGCGCCCTCGCAGATCACCGCGTCGTACTCGCTCCGCAGCCGCTCCAGGCAGTCGAGGACCGTGCCGAGGAGGCTTTCCTGACGGCCGCCGTGGTAGCCACGGGCGCTCATCTCGCCGACCGGGCGGCCCATCAGCACCACCTGGCTTGACCGGTCGCCGCCCGGCTTCAGCAGCACCGGGTTCATCAGCGCCGTCGGCTCCACCCGGCACGCCTGCGCCTGCATGGCTTGGGCGCGGCCGATCTCGGCGCCCTCACGCGTGACGAACGAGTTCAGCGACATGTTCTGCGCCTTGAACGGCGCGACCTTCACTCCTTGGCGCACCAGCCACCGGCAGATCCCGGCGGTGACCACGCTCTTGCCGGCGTCCGAGGTGGTCCCGGCGACCAGCAGTCCGCCCCCGCTCACCTCGCACGTCCCTTCCGCACACGCCGCGCGGCCACCCCGGCCGCGAGCGCCAGCCAGCCGACCCGCCGCGACAGGCGCACCGCCCGGTCGATGTCGGTGACGGCGACGGGGCGCCCTCCGCCGTTGAGGACCGGCCGGTGCTCGACCCGTCCGCCGTAGGAGAGGGTCCCGCCGAGCCGCACGCCGAGCGCGCCCGCGAAGGACGCCTCCACGGGGCCGGCGTTGGGGCTCGGATGCTTCGCCGCGTCCGCGCGCCAGGCTTGTACCGCCCCGCGCGGGTCCGGCCC
Source organism: Streptomyces sp. NPDC085937 (assembly GCF_044540535.1). Lineage (NCBI taxonomy): Bacteria > Bacillati > Actinomycetota > Actinomycetes > Kitasatosporales > Streptomycetaceae > Streptomyces > Streptomyces sp. NPDC085937. The sequence goes on from NZ_JBITSH010000014.1 coordinate 111,433, forward strand.
GGAGAGCGCGGCGAGGACGGCCGTCAGGCGCGCGCCCGGCCAGCCGGCGACGTCGTCGAGACGGGCGGACGCCCAGCCGTAACGGCGGTACCGGGGCGACTTGTGACCCACCATCGCGTCCAGGGTGTTGACGGCCCGGAAGCCCACCAGACCCGGCACCCCGGCGACGGCGCCCCACACAAGGGCGCCCACCACGGCGTCGGAGGTGTTCTCGGCGACCGACTCCACCACGGCGCGGGCGATCCCGTCGGCGTCCAGGGCCTGCGGGTCCCGGCCGCACAGGTGCGGCAGCCGCTCCCGGGCCGCCTCGACGTCCCCGGACTCCAGCGCCCGCCCGACGGCACGCGCCTCCCGGGCCAGCGAGGTGCCGCCGACGACGGCCCAGGTGGCGACGCCGGTCAGGGCGACGGAGGCGGCGGGACTGCGGCGTACGGCGTGGGCGGCCAGGCCGGCGAGCGTGACGGCGCCGCCGACGCACACGGCGGTGTGCACCGCCCCGCGGCCCCGGTCGTCCCGCCACAGCACCCGCTCCACGGCAGCCGCGGCCCGCCCGAAAGCGGCGACCGGATGCCCGCGGCGGGGATCGCCGAGGAGCAGGTCGCCCAGGAGGCCGGCGGCGGCGCCGTACGCGAACACGCGATCGGCACCCATGGGATCAGCCGGTGACGGATCCGGAGGGAACGGCCCCGAAGGGGGGTGGGGTGTCGCTGATCGACCTCGACAGGCAGCCGCGCATGGCGATATGTCCTCACTCAGGGTGTCCGCGCCCTGGTTCGACGAGACCGGCGGCGAGAGTTCCTGGCTCCCGGGGTGGACACCCCGGTGACAGTGGCGGGACCGCGCCGGATTCGCACCGGCTTCCTCTCCTGCCGCCGTGTTGGCGGAGGCAGTCCACCACGCCCCCGGAAGGGCCGTCAACTTGCCTTTGACCTGCGGGGCTCAAGTGTGCTGAGGCCCACAGAGGGGCTCACGTGGGTGAACGGCGGCGGAGCCGCGCACGCGGAAGCGGGCGGGACGGAAGCCGGTGCTCCCGTCCCGCCCGCCGCCGCGCGACCTGTGATCAGGCCATGATCAGGTAGATGCCGTAGCCCACCGCCGCCGCGCACGCGGCGAAACAGGCGTAGGCGCCGGTGACCGCGAGGGCCGGGGACCGGCCCTCGGCGGTGGCCCGCTCGCGGCGGGACAGGCCGGAGATGCCGAGGGTGAACAGGGCCACCAGGGCCACGGTGACCACGAGGCTGACGCCGAAGACGGAGCCGAGGGCCGCCCAGTCGATTGTCATGGTGCTTCTTCCTTCGTGCCGGGCGCGGTCAGACGGTGGTGGCGGCCGACGGGGCCTGCGGGTCGGTGGCCGCGGGGGCGGGGATGGTGGCCGAGAGCTCCTCGGCCGCCGGGTTCGCCGGCGGCTGGGTCACCGCCGCGATGGCCTGCGTCACCACACCGGGGGGTTCCTCGGAGGGGGCGTCGTGGTCGTTGACGTTGGTGTGATCGACGACCTCGCGCCGGGAGATCTTCCAGATGGCCGCGCTGGAGGCGATCAGGAAGACGGCCACGACGGCGGTGCCCCAGTCGCCGAAGCCGCACACCCACTCGGCGAGCGCCGCGACGACGGCGGCCGCCGGCAGCGTCAGGCCCCAGGCGACGAACATCCGGGTGGCCGTGGACCAGCGGACCACGCCGCCCTTGCGGCCCAGGCCCGCGCCCATCACGGCACCGGAGACGGAGTGCGTCGTCGACAGCGAGAAGCCCAGGTGCGAGGAGGCCAGGATGACCGTCGCGGCGCTGGTCTGGGCGGCGAAGCCCTGCTGCGGCTGGAGGTCGGTCAGGCCCTTGCCCATGGTGCGGATGATGCGCCAGCCGCCCAGGTAGGTGCCGAGCGCGATGGCGATGCCCGCGGAGAGGATGACCCACACGGGCGGGTCGGAGTCGGGGGCGACGGCGCCGCCGGCGACCAGGGCGAGGGTGATGATGCCCATCGTCTTCTGGGCGTCGTTGGTGCCGTGGGCCAGGGAGACCAGGCCGGCGGAGGCGATCTGCCCGGCGCGGTAGCCCTTCTCGGAGGCCTTGCCGTCGATGTTCCGGCCCATCCGGTAGGTGAGCCGGGTGGCCAGCAGCGCGGCGACGCCGGCCACCAGCGGGGCGGCGATCGCGGGGATGAGGACCTTGGTGACCAGCACGTCGCCGTGGACCGCGCCGAAGCCGGCGGAGGCGACCGTGGCGCCGATCAGACCGCCCATGAGGGCGTGCGAGGAACTGGACGGCAGGCCCACCAGCCAGGTCAGGAGGTTCCAGAGGATCGCGCCGACCAACGCGGCGAAGATGACCTCGGGACGGATGCCGGCCTCGTCGACGAGGCCCTTGGAGATCGTGTTCGCGACCTCCACCGAGAGGAATGCGCCGACAAGGTTCAGCACGGCGGACATGGCCACCGCGACCTTGGGCTTGAGCGCACCGGTCGAAATGGTCGTTGCCATCGCGTTCGCGGTGTCGTGGAAACCGTTCGTGAAATCGAACGCGAGTGCGGTTACCACCACAATCGCGAGGATCAGCGAGAAGCTTTCCATTTACCCAGGCAATCGTTCGAGGTCATTGGCTGGTCGAACGTAGGTAACCAGGGTGAACGGAAGATGAACTGGAATGGGCATCGTGGTGACCGTAAGAGGGGGTCGGTACTCCGCCGGACAGCCCAGGCCGCAAGGGCTCCTGGCAGGATCGCCGCATGGCTGAACAGGGTCCGCGCGAGCGGGAAACGGAAGGCGTCGTGAGCGGCGCCCGGGACACGGGGGGTCCGCACGCCGGACGGGCGGGCGAGGAGACGGCGCGGGCCTGGGCGGAGGTGGTGGGGACCGCCCGCCGGACGGTCGCCGACGGACTCGTCGTGGGGACCTCCGGCAACGTCTCGGTACGGGTCGGCGACACCGTCCTGGTGACGCCCTCCGGGGTGCCGTACGACCGGCTCCGGCCGGCCGACGTGACCGGCGTGGACCTCACCGGCCGGCAGGTGCTCGGCACCCTGGTCCCGACCAGCGAGCTCCCCCTGCACCTGGCCGTGTACCGCGAGACCGACGCGCACGCCGTGGTGCACACCCACGCCGTGCACGCGACGGCCGTCTCCACCCTCGTCGACGAGCTGCCGCCGATCCACTACATGACCGCCGCCCTCGGCGGCCCCGTCCGGGTGGCCCGCTACGCCGCCTACGGCACCCCCGAGCTGGCCGCGCACACCCTGCGCGCCCTGGAGGGCCGCACCGGCTGCCTGATGCGCAACCACGGCACCCTCACGTACGGCGCGACCCTCGACCAGGCCTACGACCGCACCGCCCAGCTGGAATGGATGTGCCGGGTGTGGCTGACCGCCTCCTCGGTGCCGGGACTGTCCCCCAGCCTGCTGAGCGCCGGACAGCTGGCGGAGGCGGGGGAGCGCCTGCGGGGGTACGGGCAGCGGGGGTGACCGGGCGGATACGGCGCTACGGCGGCGGGTCGGCAGTCGGCGGGGCGGCGGGGCGGCGGGCCGGGATCGCGAGCGGCCGGGCCGGTGCCGGTGTCCGGGACGCGCCCACTGGCCGCGTCCGCGTCCGGCCCCGACACTGGGAGGCGTGCGCACTGTCAGAGCGACGGCCGCTGCCGTCACCGCCGTGATAGGGGCCGGCGCCGCCGCTGTGGCCGCCGGCCGGTTCGCCAGCGACGCTGCCCTGAGGATTCCCTCGGGCAAGCCCCTGCCCACCGAGCCCGGACTCACCGTCCACGCCACCGCCGCGGGACAGGTCACCCTCACCCGTGACCTCGCCGCGCTGCGGCCCGGCCGCCACGGCCTGGTCGGCCGGGGCTTCCACGCGGTGGTGGGACCCGTGCTGTCCGTCGCCTCCAACCCCGCCGACACCGTCGTACGGCGCCTGGAACGCGTCACCTACGGCACACCGGAACCCGGCGACCGGGCCAGGTTCACGCCGAACGTGTACGTCGGCGACCCGGGGACCGCGCTCGGCGTCGACCACACCATCGTCGACGTGCCGGGCGAACTCGGGCTCCTGCCCGCGTGGTTCGTGAACGGCGCCCGGGACACCTGGGTGATCGCCGTGCACGGCCTCGGCGCCACCCGGGAACACCCCCTGAACGTCCTCCAGGCCCTGCGCCGCAACCAGTTCCCGGTGCTCGCCCCCGCCTACCGGGGCGACCCGGACGCGCCCCGTTCCCCCGACGGGCTCAACCACCTCGGCGAGACCGAGTGGCGCGATCTCGACGCCGTGATGCGGCACGCGGTGGACTCCGGCGCCCGCCGGATGGTCCTCTACGGCTGGTCCACGGGAGCGACCATGGCGCTGCGCGCCGCCGCCCGCTCCGAGGTCCGCGACCGGGTCGCCGGCCTGATCCTGGACTCCCCGGTGCTCGACTGGGAGTCCACCCTGCGCTCCCTCGCCCACGCCCACCGCACTCCCGGCGCGCTGCTGCCGCTCGCGGTCCGTGCCGCCCAGGGCCGCACCGGCCTGTACGGGGACCACCGGCCCGGCGCTCTCCGCCTGGACGGCATCACGGTCCCGACGCACATCTTCCACGGCCCCGACGACACGGTGGCGCCCTGGCGGTTCTCCCGCCGGCTCGCCGCCGCCCATCCGAACACCGTCACCCTGCAGACCGTCAGGGGTGCCTCCCACGCCGCCATGTGGAACGCCGACCCGGACACGTACGAGGAGTCGCTGCGGAGGTTCCTCACCCCCCTGATGTGAGGCCGGCACGGGGGCGGTGCGGAGGATTCCGTTTAGCGCCGTACCAGTGGCTTGATCGGGCCCCTCCGGCCCCGTCCGGGCCCGGAGGGTGACCGGCCCCGCGGCCCCCGTCGGCATTCCGTTTGGGCTTTCGGTCCGTCACCAGGAAGACTGCACCCGTGACGTCCCGTATCCCGCGCGACTCCAGGCTTCGACTCGTCCGTCCGCGACCCCTGGCCGGCGCCCCCGCAGCGATCGAGCAGCGGCGCGCCCGCCGCCCCGCGCCCCGCCCCCCGGAGGGCACGCCCGCACCGGCCGAGCTGGCCGGAATGGCTCGCTCCGTGCTGGCCGCGGCCGCCCGCGTGGCCCGCTGGGCCGACCGCGCCCTCGGCCCCGGCGGCGACAGCGCCACCGCCGACGGCAAGGCCACCCTGTCCGACGCGACCGCCCGGCGGGCGGCCGAGGCCCTCGGACTGACCGCCGGTCAGGTCCGTGCCGACTGGGACACCGCCCGGCTGGCCGGCCTCATCGAGGTGCACGGCGACAGCGCCCGCCCCGGCTGGCGGCTGCGCGCCTGGGACCGCGACGACAGCGCCGTGCTGCGCGGCTGGGTCGCCCTCTGCGACGCCTGGTCGCTCGCCTGCCCCGAACCGGGGGAGCACGAGCCGGCCGCCGTCGCCGAGGTCGTGACGGCCATGCCGCAGGTGCTCTCCTTCCTTCAGCTGTCCGCCGGGCCCGTGCCCCTGCCCCAGCTGCTCGACCTGCTGGAGCAGCGCGTCACCGAACTGCGCACCGAGCGCTGTGAGGTCGACTACGGGCCCCGGCCCGGAACGCCCGCCGCCACGGAGCCCCGGCCCACACCCGCCGAGCCGCCCGCCGCCGACGCCCCGCTCGAACCTCTGCTGGACTGGGCGCTGCGCGCCCTCGCCTCCGTCGGCGCGCTCACCTACGGCGACGGACAGGCCACCCTCACCCCGCTCGGCAGCTGGGCGGTGTGGGTCAAGCTGGAGCAGATCTGCGTCGCCGCGCAGAGTCCCGCCGGCAACATCGAGCAGGGCGCCGAGGACATGCTGCGCGGGTGCGCCCGGCTGCGCCCGGCCGCCGCCCGCGCCGAGTACCGCGCCTGGCTGGCCGCCCGGCCGGTCGGCAGCGCCGTCACCGAGCTGATCGCCGCCGCCCGGGGCGAGGACGCCCTGCTGCGCGGGCTCGCCTTCGAGGCGCTGCGGGTGGTCGGCGCGCCCGCCGAGCCCGAGGTGCGCGCCGTGCTCGACGAGCCCGCGCTGCGGCCGTACGCCCTGCTGTGGCTGGCCGAGCACGACGGGGTCGACCCCGAGGACGCGCACGAGGTGCTCACCCGCGAGGAGGCGACGTGGCTGTGGGTCGACACGGCGGCCGCGGTCGCCGACCACGGTGAGGCTCCGCTGCTGGTGCGGCACCTGGAGACCGCGGTCCAGCCCACGGTGCCGTCCCTCCTCGACGAGGTCCGTGCGGTGGGTCACCCCCGCACGGTCCAGGTCCTGGTCGCCCTGGCCGCCGCCCACCCCGACCCGGCCTTCGCGAAGGCACTCCGCAGAGCGGCCTTCCAGGTGCACACCGGCGGCTGACCGGGGATGCCGCTGCGCGGCCCACACGCCGGGGCGGCGGACGGAGACCGTCCGCCGCTGCGGGCGCCCGTCCCTCCCCCAGTGCCTCAAGGGTTTGGGAGGTGCCCCCAGGGCGATGGGGTCCCCCGCCCGAGCGGAGCCGGCAGTGGGGGAGGGTGGGCGCATCGGCACCCCCCACGGCGGGTCCGCCGCCCGCGCACCCTCGTACCGCCCCGGTCCGAGGCGCCCCCCACCCCGGCGCCCCGGTCCCTAAGAGGCGCCCGGCCCCGCGCACCCGTGCCCCCAAGGCACCCCCCCCGCGCCGGCGAAAAGGGCGACGAACCCCGCCCCCCGCCGGCGCGAAGGGCGACGCCCCGCCCCGTCCGCCTACGCTCCCGCCTCCGGCGCGTACGTGCCGAAGCTCCACACGTTCCCCTCCAGATCACGCGCCATGTAGTCCCGCGACCCGTAGTCCTGGTCGGCAGGTGGCATCAGCACCTCCGCCCCCTGCTCCACCGCCCGCCGATGATGGGCGTCGACGTCGTCCACCACGACGTACACCCCCGCCGGCCCCGCGCCCTTCATCGCCGTGTCGAAGACCCCGCCGCGCCCCGCGGAGCCCAGCATCACCACGCCGTTGCCCTGGGCCAGCTCGGCGTGCATCACCGTGCCGTCCTCGCCCTCGTACACCGACAGTTCGGTGAATCCGAAGGCCTCCGTCAGCTGCCGGACCGCCGCTTTCGCGTCCTTGTACAACAGCGTCGGAACGACGCTCGGACGCGTGCTGCCCGTGCCTGCCATGGCGATCACTTCCTCGTGTCCGGAGTGCACCGGGATGCCGTCGTCGCCCAGTGTGGCACCGGTCACCGACGGCCGCCGGGGAAGAACCGCGCGCGGAAAAGAGGTTGCACAGCCCCGTTAGAATGGCTCGCATGGCCATTCTCCTCGCGCATTAGACGGCGGGAACGTCCTCAGCCGCCCACCGCCACCCACACCCGCCCTGGAGTCTGTCCGTGATCTCCGCCTCCGGCATCGAGCTGCGCGCCGGTGCCCGCGTCCTCATCGAAAGCGCCACCTTCCGCGTCGCCAAGGGCGACCGCATCGGCCTGGTCGGCCGGAACGGCGCGGGCAAGACCACCCTCACCAAGGTCCTCGCCGGCCAGGGCATCCCCGCCGGCGGCACCGTCACCCGCTCCGGTGAGGTCGGCTACCTCCCGCAGGACCCCCGCACCGGCGACCTCGACGTCCTCGCCCGCGACCGCATCCTCTCCGCCCGCGGCCTCGACGTACTGATCCGCAAGATGCGGGAGAACGAGCAGCGCATCGCCAACGGCCAGGGCGCCACCCGCGAGAAGGCGCTGAAGCAGTACGAGCGCCAGGAGACCGAGTTCCTCACCAAGGGCGGGTACGCCGCCGAGGCCGAGGCCGCCACGATCGCCGCCGCGCTGAACCTCCCCGACCGGGTGCTCGGCCAGCCGCTGCACACCCTCTCCGGCGGTCAGCGCCGCCGCGTCGAGCTCGCCCGCATCCTGTTCTCCGACGCGGACACCCTGCTCCTCGACGAGCCGACCAACCACCTCGACGCCGACTCGATCGTCTGGCTGCGGGACTACCTCAAGACCTACCGCGGCGGCTTCATCGTGATCTCCCACGACGTCGACCTGGTCGAGACGGTCGTCAACAAGGTGTTCTACCTGGACGCCAACCGCGCTCAGATCGACGTCTACAACATGGGCTGGAAGCTCTACCAGCAGCAGCGTGAGGCGGACGAGAAGCGCCGTAGGCGCGAGCGGCAGAACGCCGAGAAGAAGGCGGCCGCGCTGCACTCGCAGGCCGACAAGATGCGCGCCAAGGCCACCAAGACCGTCGCCGCACAGAACATGGCCCGCAGGGCGGACAAGCTGCTGTCGGGCCTGGAGGCCGAGCGGAAGTCCGACAAGGTCGCCAAGCTGCGCTTCCCCGAGCCGTCCCCGTGCGGCAAGACCCCGCTCATGGCGGAGGGACTGTCGAAGTCCTACGGCTCGCTGGAGATCTTCACCGACGTCGACCTGGCCATCGACAAGGGCTCCCGCGTCGTCATCCTCGGCCTCAACGGCGCGGGCAAGACCACCCTGCTCCGCCTCCTCGGCGGCGTCGAGAAGCCCGACACCGGCCGGGTCATCGAGGGCCACGGCCTCAAGCTCGGCTACTACGCGCAGGAGCACGAGACCCTCGACCCGGACCGCACGGTGCTGGAGAACATGCGCTCCGCGGCGCCCGACATGGACCTCGTCGAGGTCCGCAAGGTGCTCGGCTCGTTCCTCTTCTCCGGCGACGACGTCGACAAGCCGGCCGGGGTCCTCTCCGGCGGTGAGAAGACCCGGCTCGCCCTGGCGACCCTCGTGGTCTCCTCCGCGAACGTGCTGCTGCTCGACGAGCCCACCAACAACCTGGACCCGGCCAGCCGCGAGGAGATCCTCGGCGCCCTGCGCACCTACAAGGGCGCAGTCGTCCTCGTCACCCACGACGAGGGCGCCGTCGAAGCGCTCCAGCCGGAGCGGATCATCCTGCTGCCGGACGGCGTCGAGGACCTGTGGGGCTCCGACTACGCGGATCTCGTCGCCCTCGCCTGACCCGGTCGGCTCGGGCGGCCGGGCCGGACAGGACCGTCATCCGTGCGTGATCGAATGCGTGATCCACTGCGTATGGATCATTCGGCCCATCGGTGATCCATCAATCGTGTGAGATCTCCTCACCCCGAGGTGTGTCCTACACGGATTTCGCGGCCGGACCCCCGCGGAACCGGGGTCCGGCCGTCGTCCCTTTCTGACCTGGCACTTCTCGGAGAAACCCGATCGGCGGTCGCGGAAAAGCCGCTTGGAATTCCTCATTCCGGATGTGGGGACGCGCTCCCGTCGTCACAAGCTTGTCTCATCGACCTTGCCGAATGGGTGGCCATCGGGCCCGGGAGGGGTGATCATGAGGAGACCAGAGCGCACTTCCCATGAGGAGGCACGGGTGGCCGAGACTCTGAAGAAGGGCAGCCGGGTGACCGGCGCCGCGCGCGACAAGCTCGCGGCAGACCTGAAGAAGAAGTACGACGCCGGTGCGAGCATCCGGGCGTTGGCCGAGGAGACCGGCCGCTCGTATGGCTTCGTGCACCGCATGCTGAGTGAGTCGGGTGTCACGCTCCGAGGGCGTGGCGGGGCGACACGGGGAAAGAAGTCTCCGTCGGCCTGACCCCGGGCGCCCCGCAGACCCGATGGTGACCACCCGGTCGGCCGGCTGACCGGCCGGGTGGTTACTGTGCAGTCACTTTGACGACCGCACCCATCGGAGGCACCCCATGGCTTCGTCCCCCCAGGACTTCGGTCCGGTACTCGACAAGGACGGCGTACGGCTCACCGTCGACGACGCGATCGCCACGGTGACGCTGACCAACCCGGCCAAGCGCAATGCGCAGAGCCCCGCTCTGTGGCGCGCGCTGACCGAGGCGGGCCGGCTGCTGCCCGGCTCCGTCCGGGTCGTGGTGCTGCGCGGGGAGGGCAAGTCGTTCTCCGCCGGGCTCGACCGGGCGATGCTCTCGCCCGAGGGAATCCCGGGTGAGCCGTCGTTCATCGACCTCGCGCGCAGTGACGACGCCGCGCTGGACGCCGCCATCGCCGGTTACCAGGAGGCGTTCACCTGGTGGCGGCGCAACGACCTGGTGACCGTCGCCGCCGTCCAGGGGCATGCCATCGGGGCCGGGTTCCAGCTGGCCCTCGCCTGTGACCTGCGCGTCGTCGCGGACGACGTGCAGTTCGCCATGCGGGAGACCAGCCTCGGCCTGGTGCCCGACCTGACCGGCACCCACCCCCTCGTCGGCCTCGTGGGCTACGCCCGCGCGCTGGAGATCTGCGCGACGGGACGCTTCGTCACGGCCGAGGAGGCGGTGAACATCGGCCTGGCCAACCTCGCCGTGCCCGCCGCCGACCTCGACGCCGCAGTCCAGGACCTGGCGGCGGCGCTGCTTGCCGCGCCTCGCGACGCCGTGATCGAGACGAAGGCCCTGCTCCACGGCGCCCAGACCCGCACCTACGACGACCAGCGCGCCGCCGAGCGCGCCGCCCAGGCCCGCCGTCTGCGCGACCTGGCCGGCCTCGGCGAGTAGCGAGCCGCACGGAGCGGGCGGCGAGCAGTGAGCCGGCCGACGCGGCGGGGCGGAGTCCCGGGGCGGCGCCCCGCCGCCGCGTGCGCGAGCGCCGCAGCGGCCGGTCAGTCCGGGTCGGTGACCCGCCGCAGCGGCCGGTCAGTCGAGGTCGGTGACCAGCACGGCCACCGTCGGCCGGTCCGGGAGCGACGCCGCCACGGCCGCGCGCACCGCCCGCGTGACCTCCAGGGGGCGGAACCCCGCCCCGACCGCGAGGTCCACGCGCGCGTGCCGCCGGGGCAGGGCGCCGCCCCCGGCCGGGGGCTCGCTCAGCCGCACCGGCCGGCCCCATGTGCCCGTCAGCCGGCTCACCCCCGGCACGGCGAGCACCGCCGCCGCGACCCGGTCCGTCTCCGCGTCACCCGCACGGCCCACACCGTCCGTCCCGGCCGCATCCGACCGGTCCGCGGGCGCGTCGGGCGCATCGGAGGCGCCGGAAGCGGACGGCGGCGGGTCCGGCTCCGTGTCCAGCAGTTCCGTCGCCCGCAGATCCACCTCCTCGACCGCGAGCCCCAGACGTTCCGCCGCGGCCACCGCCAGTGCCGTGCGCAGACGGGACGCCGTCTCCGGGAGTGGCCACGCCGCCGTGGCCGCGAACTCCGCCGTCAGCCGCAGCGGGCCCGGCGGCAACGCGCTCGGCGGGGCCGGCACGGCGGGCTCGGGTGCCTCCTCCATGTCGTCGGCGAGCCCGAGCCGCAGCCCGTCCACGCGCACCTCCGGCACCTCCCGTTCCACCGTGCGCCGCAGCGCCGTACCGGCGGCCCGCTCAGCGATCCACGCGCCGTCGTGCCGCCCGCCCAGCGGCAGGATCCTGCCCAGCCCCACCTGCTGCCGCACCATCCGCGTCCACCGGTCCGCCGTCATTCCTCCAGCCTGCCGTATGCCTGGCGCGAATCGGGGCAAGCGCGCATACGGTGGTCGAAGGAGGACGACCGAAGGGATGTATGGCGATGACCGACATGACCGAAGGCGGCTCGGTACGGGCTCCTGACACCGAGAAGAGCCTGGGGGACTCCGGCTCGCGCCGGGGCCAGGGAACGCGGCGCGGCGGCGGCGACCCCGCCGGCCGGGGACGCACGACCATCGCCGACGGAGTGGTGGAGAAGATCGCCGGGCTGGCCGCGCGGGACGTCGTGGGCGTGCACACCATGGGCAGCGGGATCTCCCGCACCTTCGGCGCCATGCGCGACCGGGTGCCCGGCGGGTCGAAGTCCGCGACGCGCGGCGTGAAGGCCGAGGTCGGCGAGGTGCAGACCGCGCTCGACCTGGAGATCGTCGTCGACTACGGCGTCTCCATCGCCGACGTCGCCAAGGACGTACGGGAGAACGTGATCGCGGCCGTCGAGCGGATGACCGGCCTCGAGGTGGTGGAGGTCAACATCGCGGTGAGCGACGTGAAGCTGCCCGACGAGGAGGAGGACGAGCCGGAGTCCCGACTTCAGTGAGACACGCTGAGCGGAGGAGCACAGCATGAGGATGGCCGTGGTCGGCATGATCGCCGGCATGGCGTTGGGCTTCGCCGGATACTTCGGCGGGTTCGGGGCGTTCCTGCTCGTGGCGGCCCTGGGCGCGGTGGGCTTCGTCGTCGGCAGGCTGCTGGAAGGGGACCTGGAACTCGGCGACTTCTTCCGTCCCCGTGACGAACGCCGGCGGTGACGGCGGTGGGCACGGGGGTGGCCGAGCCGGCCGGGGACCCGCGGACCGTCCCCCCGGGCGAACGCGGGGAGACCACGATCGCCGACCGGGTGGTCGCGAAGATCGCCTCCCAGGCGGCCCGTGAAGCCGTCGGCGCGTTGCCGCCGGACGCCGCGCCGCCGCACGCGAGCGTGGTCGTCCGCCACGGCAGCGCCCGGGTCCGGGTGCACGTCGAACTCGACTACCCCGGCGACATCGGCGGCCGCTGCGCGGCCGTGCGGCGGCAGGTGGTCGACCGGGTGCGCGCCCTCGCGGACATGGCCGTGCCGGAGGTCGTCGTCCAGGTGGAACGGCTGCACCTCGCCGTACGGCCCGAAGCAGTCGGCGGGAGGACACCATGACCGGACCCCCGGGCGCCACGGCGGACACGGCGCCCCCGTCCGCGGGGAGCGGGGCGACGACCGGCCCCGTCCCCGGCGGCCACCGGCGCTTCTGGTCGGCCCGCCGGATTCCCGCGGGTCTGCTGGCGCTGGTGATCCTGGTGATCGCGGGCGCCTTCCTGTACGACGTCGTCGCGGTGCGCGCCGACCGGGCCGGGATGAGCTGGCGCCGTGAGCTCGCCCGGCAACTGGCCGAACGTCCGCTGGACGACGTCTGGGTGCTGACCGGCGCCGCGGTCGCCGCCGCGCTCGGCCTGTGGCTGCTGGTGCTCGCCGTCACGCCCGGCCTGCGCTTGCTGCTGCCGATGCGCCGCACGCACCCCGACGTCCGCGCCGGACTGGACCGGGAGGCCGCCGCCACCGTGCTGCGGGACCGGTGCCTCGAGGTGGCCGGCGTGCAGTCGGCCCGGGTCACCGTGAAACGGCGGAAGACGGACGTGCACGCGGTGTCGCACTTCCGCGACCTCGACGACGTACGGGCCGACCTGACCGCGGTGCTGGACGAGGCGCTGAGGGGGCTGGGCCTGGGCCGGCCGTCCACCCTGTCGCTGCGGGTGCGGCGGCCCGGCCGGAAGGGACGGTAGCCGTGATCAAGGGTGTCAACCGTGTACTGCTCGCGCTGGTGGGGCTGGTGCTGATCGCCCTCGGCGGGTCGGTGCTGGCGATCGGGCTGGGCGCGCCCGCGCCGTCCTGGTGGCTGCACGACGGCCGGCACGACGTGCTGCTCGACGACTCCGAGCGGACCCGCTGGCGGGACCAGGGCTGGTGGTGGCCGGTGGTGATCGCCGCGCTGGCGGTGCTGGTGCTGCTCTGCCTGTGGTGGCTGGTCGCGGTGATGCGCAGGCGGCGGACGAGCGAGATCCTCGTCGACAGCGGAGACGGTGAGGGCGCGGCGCTGCGCGGCCGGGCCCTGGAACAGGCGCTCGCCGAGGAGGTGAACCGGCAGGACGGTGTCGCCCGGGCCCGCGTCCTGCTCACCGGCCGGCACGGCGGGCCGCGGGCCCGGATGGTCCTGCTGCTGGAACCCCACGTCGACCCCGGTGCGGCCCTGGACGCCCTGACCACCGGCCCCCTCACCCACGCCCGCGACTCCACGGGCCTGGCCACCCTCCCGACCGAGGTCCACCTCCGAGCAGAGAAACACCGCCCGGAACGAGTCACCTGACATCACGGTCCCGTCGGGACCCGCACACCCGGCGAGCGGCGGATCGCCCCCGGGGGACTCCCCGCCGTGGGAGCCCCCCGGACAGGCCCGGGGTCAGAAGCCGTGGCGGGAGCCGCCGTCGACGGGGAGCATCACGCCTGTGATGTACGACGCCGCGGGCGAGAGGAGGAACGCCGCCGTGCGGCCGAACTCCTCCGGGGTGCCGTAGCGGCGCAGCGGGATACGGGACTCGACCGCCTGGCGGGTGGCCTCCGGGTCGGCGGACAGGGAGTCCAGCTCGCGGACCCGGTCGGTGTCGACGCGGCCGGGCAGCAGGCCCACGACGCGGATCCCACGCGGCCCCAGTTCGTCCGCGAGGGACTTGGCGAGGCCGGCGAGCCCCGGCCGCAGCCCGTTGGAGATGGTCAGCCCCGGGATCGGCTCGTGCACCGAACCGGACAGCACGAAGCCGATCACACCGCCCTCGCCCAGCTCCCCGGCCGCCGCGCGGGCCAGCCGCACCGCGCCGAGGAACACCGACTCGAACGCCGACTGCCACTGCTCGTCGGTGGTGTCGGCGACGAACCCCGGCGGCGGCCCGCCCACGCTGACGAGGACGCCGTCGAAGCGGCCGAACCGCTCCCGCGCGGTGGCGATCAGCCGCTCGGCGGCCCCGGGGTCGGCGTTGTCGACGGCCACCCCGGCCGCGTCAGGCCCCAGCGCGGACGCGGCCTCGGCGACCGCGTCCTCCTTCCGCCCGGTGACGACCACCTTCGCGCCCTCGTCGAGGAGCGCCCGCGCGGAGGCGTTGCCCAGTCCGCGGGTGGCCCCCGTGACGACGTACACCCGGTCCTTCAGTCCAAGATCCATGGCCCTATCCTGCCCCCTCGTCCCCGAACAGGGCGAGGGCGCTGTTCACCAGTCCGATGTGGCTGAACGCCTGCGGGAAGTTGCCGAGGAGCTGCCCGCTCGCCGTGTCGTACTCCTCCGCCAGCAGCCCCACGTCGTTGGCCAGCCCCAGCAGACGTTCGAACAGCTCGCGCGCCTCGTCGGTCCTGCCCGTCATGTGCAGGGCGTCCACCAGCCAGAACGCGCACGCCAGGAAGGTGCCCTCCTGCCCTGGCAGCCCGTCGAGTTCGGTGGCGTCCGGGGTGTAGCGGCGTACGAGACCGTCCTGGCCCAGCTCCGCCTGGATCGCGTCGATGGTGCCGAGCACCCGGGGGTCGTCGGGCGGCAGGAAGCCGGCCCGGGGGATCAGCAGCAGCGCCGCGTCGAGTTCACGCGAGCCGTAGGACTGCGTGAACGTGTTGCGCACCGGGTCGTAGCCCTTCTCGCACACCTCGCGGTGCACCTCGTCACGCAGCGCGCGCCAGCCGTCCAGATCGCCGTCGAGGTCCGGGAACGCCTCCATCCCCCGCACCATACGGTCGGCGGCCACCCACACCATCACCTTGGAGTGCACGAAGTGGCGCCGGCCACCGCGCACCTCCCACAGCCCCTCGTCCGGCTGACGCCAGGCCGTGCGCAGGAAGTTCAGCAGCACCGACTGCAGGGCCCACACGTCCGGCCTCCCGGGCAGCCCCGAACGCCGGGCCAGCGCGAGCGAGTCCACGACCTCCCCGTACACGTCCAGCTGGAGCTGCTTCACCGCGTCGTTGCCGACCCGTACGGGCGCGGCGCCGTTGAAGCCCGACAGCCACGGCAGTTCGAACTCCGGCAGCCGCCGCTCGCCCGCCAGCCCGTACATGATCTGAAGGTCCGCCGGGTCGCCCGCCACCGCGCGGAGCAGCCAGTCACGCCACGCCTCCGCCTCCTCCTGGTAGCCGGCGGCCAGCAGCGCGCTCAGGGTCAGCGTGGAGTCCCGCAGCCAGCAGAAGCGGTAGTCCCAGTTCCGTACCCCGCCCGGCTCCTCCGGGAGGGAGGTGGTGGGCGCGGCGACGATGCCCCCGGTGGGGCGGTAGGTGAGCGCCTTCAGCGTGATCAGGGACCGCACCACCATGTCCCGGTGCGGCCCCCGGTAGCGGCACCGGGCCGCCCAGGCCTGCCAGTCCTTCAGGCTGTGCCGCAGCGAGGCGTACGGATCGACCAGCGCGGGCCGCGGCTCGTGCGAGGGATGCCAGGTGAGCACGAAGGCGACCCGCTCGCCCTCCCTCACCGTGAACTCCGAGTGCGTGCCCAGGTCCTCGCCCCAGGTGTGCACCTCCGGCACGCTGCGCAGCCACGCCGAGTCGGGCCCGGCCACGGCCACCCGGTGTCCGTCGGCCCGGCGCACCCACGGCACCACCGACCCGTAGTCGAACCGCAGCCGCAGCGTGCTGCGCACGGTCACCTCACCGCTGAGCCCCTGCACGATCCGCACCAGGTCCGGCGCCCGGTGCCGCTGCGGCATCAGGTCCGTCACCTGCACGGCGCCGTCGGGCGTCTCCCACACGGTGTCCAGGACCAGGCTGTCCTCGCGGTAGGAGCGGCGCGCGCACCGCTCCTGCCCCGGCGGGGCGATGCGCCAGTGTCCGTTGTTCTCGTCACCGAGCAGCCGCGCGAAGCAGGCCGCCGAGTCGAAGCGGGGCAGACAGAGCCAGTCGATCGACCCGTCGGTGCCCACCAGGGCAGCGGTCTGCTCGTCGCCGATGAGCGCGTAGTCCTCGATACGGTGCACGGGGTGCGGGTTCCCGGCCGCCGGGTGCGGCAATCAGCACAGCGGCCGGGGGAGTGACGGACCGTCGGCCGACGCGGCGCCGTCGCCGGAGAAGATCACGCCCGGTTCCGCGGGCGCCTGGTTGAGCACCCACAGGCCGATCAGCGTGGCCAGCGCGAAGACGACGGCGACCAGCACGGTCAGCACCAGGCGGCGCCGGCGCTCACGGCGCAGCCACTCGCCGCGTGCGGTGCGGTAGGCGTCGGGGGCGGGCAGCACCCCGCCGGCCAGGGCGTGCAGGGCGTCGGCCAGTTCCCGTTCGGTGCGCTCCGCGTCCGGCGGCCGGGGCGGCTCGGGCCGCTCGCGGCCGGTGCGGTCCTGGCCGGTGCCACGCGACGGAGTCGCATCCCGATGCGTCATCGCCGGGCCTCCATGGCCTGGGTCAGCGCGGCGATGCCGCGCGAGGTGTGCGTCTTGACGGAGCCGCGGGAGATGCCCATGGCGGCGGCGATCTCGGCCTCCTTCAGCCCGAGCCAGTGGCGCAGCACCAGCGCCTCCCGCTGCCGGGCCGGCAGCTGCTGGAGCGCGCCGATCAGCACCCGCTGGTCGTCCCGCAGCAGCGCGGTGTTCTCGGCGGAGGCCACGGTCTGCTCGGGCGGGGAGGCCGGCTGCTCCTCGTGCCGCCGGGCGACCTGGAGGTGACGTATCCGCATCCGCGTCAGGTTGCAGACGGTGGAGCGCAGGTACGCCTCCGCCGCGGCCACGTCCTTCAGCCGCCGCCACCGGCGGTAGATCTGGTAGTACGCCTCGGCCACCACGTTCTCCGGGTCGTCCGCGCCGAGCAGCACGGCGAGCCGCAGCATCGAGGAGTAGTGCAGCTCGAAGAGGCGGGCCACGCCGGCCTCCCGCTCCAGGTCCTCCGGGTCGGCGAGCGCGGGCCCGAGCGGGCCGGGCACCGGCGGGGCGGGCGGTGCGACGGCGGGCGGGGGAGGGGCGGGCGGCGCGGGGGCCAGCGTGGCCGGCGGGCGGTGTCTGCGTCTCACGGGTTGTTCGCTCCCGTCGGTGGACGTCTCCCGGCACGCGGGCGGGACGACAGGTCGGTGGCGTCGGCGCCGCGCGGGACGCCGAGGCCGGTGAGGACGACGGTGCCGGCCACCGCGACGGTCAGGTTCAGCACCAGCGCGGCGACCCCGGCGTAGACCGACGGCGAGCCGTCGCCGAGCGGCACGATCGACGAGAAGCCCTCGCGCACCACCAGGTACGTCCCGGCGGCCATGCCCGCGGCCCAGCCGGCGAGCAGCGCCCGCGGGTGCAGCCACCGCGTGTACAGCCCGACGGCCACCGCCGGGAAGATCTGCAGGATCCACACCCCGCCGAGCAGCTGGAGGTTGATCGCGTCCTGGTCGCGCAGCCCGAACACGAACGCCACCGCGCCGACCTTCGCGGTCAGCGACACGGCCTTGGCGACCCGCACCTGCCGTTTCGGCGTGGCCGTCGGGTGGACGTACTCGACGTACACGTTGCGTACGAAGCTGGTCGCCGCCGCGATGGACATCACCGCCGCCGGCACCAGCGCGCCGACCACGATCGAGCCGAACACCAGTCCGGCCAGCGGACCCGGCATCAGCTGGTCGACCAGCATCGGCACCGCCGCCTCCGCACCGCCCTCCGGGGCCCGCACCCCTGCCGCGAGGGCCGCGATGCCGAGGAAGCCGAACAGGGCGAGCAGCGCCGTCCAGGCGGGCAGTCCCGCCGACACCTTGCGCAGCGTGCGGGTGCCGTCGGCGGCGAAGCCGGCGGTCAGCACGTGCGGGTACATCAGCAGGGCCAGCGCGGAGCCGAGCGCGAGCGTGGCGTAGGCGGGCCGCTGGTCCGGCGTGAGCACCAGGGGCGAGTGGGCCGCGTCGGTGCCGCCGAGGGCGCGGGCGGCCCCGTCGAAGACCGCGCCGGGACCGCCGAAACGTTCCAGGACCAGCCAGCAGACCGCGGTCAGAGAGAGGAACACCGCCGCCGCCTTCAGCGCGGCGATCACCGTGGGGGCGCGCAGCCCGTGCCGGTAGGTGGCCACCGCCAGCCCCGCGAACACCGCCACCATCACCAGGTCCCCGGTGGCGCCGTGCGGATACAGCCCGCCGGCCGTGAGCACCGCGCGGATGCCGAGGAGCTGCAGCGCCAGGTACGGCATCGTCGCCAGAATCCCGGTCAGCGCGACGACCAGGGCCAGCGGCGGCGAGCCGTAGCGGCCGCGCACGAAGTCGGCGGCGGTGATGTAGCCGTGCCGCCGGGCCACGCTCCACAGCCGGCTGAGCAGCACGAACGCCAGCGGGCAGACGATCACCGTGTACGGCACCGCGAAGAAGGCGGGCGCGCCGTTCCCGTACGCCAGGCCCGGTACGGCGGTGAAGGTGTACGCGGTGTAGACCGTCCCGCCGAGCAGCAGCCAGGTCCAGCCCGGCCCGAGGCCGCGGTCGGCCAGCGCCCAGCCCTCCAGCGACGGCAGCCGGTCGCTCGGCCGCAGCCGGCGCGCGGTGACGGCGAGCAGCGACGCCCCGCCGATCACGGCGAGGAACGTCGCGGTCATGGCGCCGCCGGCCATGAATCACCGTCCTTGTGTGCTGTGCCCTCGGGGGAGAGTTGCGCGGACGGCCCGTCCGGATGACGGAAACCGGTCCGTCCCGTGTCCGGAACGCACCGGCAACACGCCCGACCGGTGCGCCACTCTCGCACAGAACCCGGCGTACCGGGAGAGTCGCCCGGGGCGCGGGCGGGCTCTCCCGGTACGCCGGGTCCGGTGGTCAGACGGTCGCGGACTCGGGGCGGGGGGCGTCGGGGGACCCGGTGTCCGGCCCGCCGTCCGCCTTCTGCGCGTTTTCGCGGGCCTCGCGGCGGGCCAGCACGAACCAGCCGACCGGCACGGCGGCCGCGAACAGCCACCACTGGATCGCGTACGCGTAGTTCAGCGCCGCGTTCTCCTTGCCCGGGTCGCCGAGCTGCTGCGGGAGGCCGTTCCCCGGCTCGGGCGCGGTCTGCGCCACGTAGCCGCCGAGCACGTCGGCGTTCAGCCGCTCCGCCTCGCGCTCGCTGTTGATCAGCATGATCTGCCGGTCCGGCAGCCCTTCGAGCTCCTTGATGCCGCTGGCCTCGGTGGTCTCGTCCGGCATCAGCCGGCCCGTGATCGTGGTCTCACCGGCGGGCGGCGCGGGCACCTTCGGGAACTCGGTCTGGCTGGGGCCGGCGGAGGGGATCCAGCCGCGGTTGACCAGCAGCACCTTGCCGTCGTCCAGGACGAACGGGGTCAGGACGTGGAACCCGATCTCCTCGTCGGCGTTGGTGCGCCGGCGGACGACCACCTCGGCGTCCGTGTCGAAGCGGCCGGTAGCGGTCACCGTGCGGTACCGCTCGGGGCGGGTCACGGCGTGCCCCGGGGCCGCCAGCTCCTCCACCGGCACCGGATCGGCGGCCAGCGCGTCGGTGACCAGCTGATTCCTGGCGGACCGCTCCTCGTAGCGGTTCATCTGCCATATGCCCAGCGCGATCATCGTGGGGATGAGGAGTACGGCGACCAGGGTCAGGGTCACCCATTGCCGGGACAGCAGGAAGCGGTACACGCCACGACCGTACAACCCGGCCGTGAGGTGCTTTGCGGCGGGTACGTCCCTGCCCGCCCGGTCGACGGTCGCCGCCGTCCTCTCCGCGCGGGCGCCCGCGCGGGCCGGGGTCAGCCCTCCGACGCCGGTTCGACGTCCCCGAGGAGCTGGCCGAAGGCCGCCTCGTCGACCACCGGGGTGCCGTACTGCCGGGCCTTGACCACCTTCGACGTGCCCGAGTCCGGGTCGTTGGTGACCAGGAGGCTGGTGAGCCGGGACAGGCTGGTCGCCACGTGCAGTCCGGCCTCGGTCGCCCGGTCCTCCAGGAGGTCCCGCTCGACGGAGGTGTCCCCGGAGAACGCCACCCGCATGCCCTGCTTGAGTCGCTTGCCCGGTTCGTACCGGCCCGGGTTGGGATGGGGGCATGCGGGCCTTTTGCGGGAGGGGCGCCAACTGGCGGGCCGGCGCCCGTCGTAGCCCGCCTGCTGCCCGATGCGCGGGCGGTCGCTCCACTCGGTGAGCGGCCGGCACTCGTGCAGCGGCAGCCGTACGCCGCCCGCCGCCGCGGCCCGCAGACTGGGCCGGAAGGCCTCCGCCAGCACGCGCGCGTCGTCCAGCGCGTGGTGCGCCCGCTGCTGCACCACGCCGAAGTGCGCGGCGAGCGACTCCAGCTTGTGGTTGGGCAGCGGCAGCCTCAGCTCCTTGGACAGGGCGATGGTGCACAGCCGTTGCTTCACCGGGGCCTCGCCGCGCGCGCGGGCGTACTCCCGGGCGATCATCTGCCAGTCGAAGACGGCGTTGTGCGCCACCAGCACCCGGCCCTCCAGCCGGGCCGCGAACTCCGCCGCGATCTCCGTGAAGAGGGGCGCGCCCTCCAGCACGTCGCTCGTCAGTCCGTGTATCCACACCGGGCCCGGGTCGCGCTCCGGATTGACCACCGTGTACCAGTGGTCCTCGACCTCGCCGCGCGCGTCCAGCCGGTAGACGGCCGCGGAGATGATGCGGTCGTCCCGGGCCAGCCCCGTGGTCTCCACGTCAACGACCGCGTATCCCTGCGGATACGCGGCCGGCCACGCGGTGGGGGAGGCGGCAGCGGCGGTGAGGTCTTCGAGCATGGTTCACGAGGATACGGGCCACCACTGACAGCTCTGTCCGTCAGGTCCCCCGTGCGGCCCGCCCGTTCGGGGCGCGCTCGGAGTATCCCGCCGGGCCCGTCACCAGCGGATCGGCACCGGCAGCGCCGTCAGCAGTCCCGACACCGCGACCACCAGGGCGAGTACGTACACCTCCGCCCGCGCGGGTGAACTCGCGGTCAGCGGATCGTCCGCGCGGGCCAGCCGCACCCGGGCCCACAGGGCGAGGGCGGCGACACCGGCCATCAGGACCACCTTGGCGAGCAGCACCCGCCCGTACGCGGTGTCCGTCAGCTGCTCCAGGATCGTCCCGGACGGCATCCTGCGCAGCGAACTGCACACCCCTGTCGCGGTGATGGCGACGAGCAGGACGACCGCCACGCGCGCGTAGCGCCCCAGAAGGGCCGCTCCCGCCTCCGCGCGCTTCCACAGTCGCAGGGTGCGCAGGACGTGCAGCAGGCCGCCCGCCCACAGCGAGGCACAGGTGAGGTGGACCAGAGTCAGCCCGGAGCCGACGAGCGGGCTGTACTCGGTCGTCGGGTGGGCGCGCAGCGCCTCGGCGGCGACGACCGCGGCGAGCGGCAGCGCCTGCGTGGCGGGACGGCCGGAAGCGGCGCACAGGGCCGCGGCCAGGAAGCCGTTGACCTCCAGCAGGGCGAGCTTGCCGTCCCGGGTCGCGTAGAGGCCGCCGACGTCGATGTCGGCGACGCCGGCGGGCACGAGGTTGCCGGTGGCCACCACGGAGGCGAGTCCCAGGGCGGCCACGAAGCCGACGGCGTTGGCCGCGGTGGACCAGCCGCGGGGCAGGGCGGCGGGCGCGCCGGGGAGGGCGCGCGCCATCCGTGTGGCGAACAGCTCACCGACGGCCACGGCCAGCGCCGCGAACAGCACCGTGCGCAGCAGGGCGATACCACCGGTGCCGGGCACGTCCGCCTCACCGGTGCCGTGCAGCGCCTGCGAGGGGCCGAGCAGGGGTATCAGCGCGCCCAGCGTCACCAGGACGAGGACGGCCACGGCCCGGCCGGCACCGGCGCGCCGCGATCCGCCGCGCGCACCGGCCGTCCGGGACCTGGGTTTCGTCAGAGTCACCCCAGGATCTTCACAAGATCACATGGAGCGGGGCAAGTGCCGCCCGGAATGCGAACGATGTCCGCCCGCGCGAGCGCCGGCTACGTCACCGCTCACACGCGGGCTTCACGTCCCCGAGTGCCGGGCGCCGACTCCAGGCGAGCCTTCTCCACCCCGGCCGGGCGGGGCGCCCGCCGCGACGTCGCGGCGGGCGACGGGCCGTCAGCGGCGGTACGCGGCGCCCCGGCTCGCGCGAACCACCGGGTGTCCGCTGCCGGCGAGGCCGTTCCGCACCCGCTCCCTTCGGTGTCAGCCGACGAGCGCGGGATCGCCCCGCGCTCACCAGCGGGCCGGATCCGTGCCCCACGGGGTCGGGGGGTGGGGCCAGTTGCGTGGGGCACCCTCGAAGTGCAGCGGGGGGAGGACGTGGCGTAGCCGGCCCAGGGGGCTGTCCCGTTCCGCCAGCCAGGGGGCGGGGGACAGCTCGCCGTCGTCGACGGGACCCACCGAGTCCTCGGGGGCGCGACGCCACGACAGCAGTTCGCCCGCCGTCCGTGCCAGGGCCACCCGAACGAGTCTGCTGCCGCCCGTCTCCGCCTGTTCGGTGAGGGCACGCAGCACGCCTGCCGCGAGCAGGTAGCCCGAGCCGTGGTCGAGGGCCTGCGCGGGCAGCGCGCCCGGTCGGTCCGCCTCGCCCTCGATCCGGGCGATGCCCGTGGCCACCTGCACCAGGCTGTCGAAGCCCCGCCGGTCCGCCCACGGTCCGGAGGTCCCCCACGCCGACACCTGGGCCACGACCACCCCGGGCCGCCGCTCGGCCAGCGCGCGCGGGCTCAGCCCGAAGCGGTCCAGGGCGCCCGGACGGTACCCCGTGACCACCACGTCCGCCCGCGCCAGCAGCTCCTCGAAGGTGTCCCGGTCGGCGGTCAGGTCCAGCAGCGCCGACCGTTTGCCGAAGCCCGTGTCGGCGTGCTGGCCGGGCAGTTCGGGCAGCCCCGGGGCGTCCAGCCGCAGCACGTCGGCGCCGAGCAGGGCGAGCGTGCGGGTGGCGACCGGACCGGCGAGGACCCGGGTGAGGTCCAGCACCCGCAGTCCCGCGGCGGGCAGCGGCGGACCCTCCGTCCCGCCGGACGGCGCGAACTCCCGTGCCGGGGCCGTGCCGAGCCGCTCACGCTCCACCAGGGGGTGCCGGGCGACCGCCGCCGCCTGCTCGTGCGCCGCCCACTCCTCGGGGGTACGCAGCGCGACAGCGAGGCCCCCGGCCGCGGTGACCGCGTCCTCCACCTCGTACGCGGACCGCCCCGCGAGCGCAGCGGCCACCGCGTCCGGGTCGTCACCCGTACCGAGCGCGGCGAGCAGCCGGGCCCGGTGGTGCGGATAGTTGGCGTGGGTGCGCACCCAGCCGTCCGCCGTGCGCCAGAACCGGGACAGCGGCGCGAAGTTCTCCGGTGCTCGCCCGTCGATCCGCAGGTGACGCTCGCTCACGAACGCCGTGGCGACCGCACCGTCGTCCACCCGCACCGCCGGGACCTCGCCGCCCGTGCGCCGGGCGGTGAGTTCGGCGGCGGCCAGCGCGCACACGCCGACGCACGCCCCCGCCGTCTCCCGCACCGGCAGGCGCGAGGGCAGGACGGCGGGCCGCTCGACGGCGGACACCCGGGCGAGGAGGTCGGGGTCGCCGCCCAGACCGGACCAGAAGGACGCGAGAGCATTCATGGCCTCACTGTGCAGCACCGCCCGCCCCGCGACAGCACCGGTCCGCACGACGGAAGACACCGGCCGGCGTGACGGAAGACACCGGCCGCACGACCGAAGGCACCGCCCGCACCACGGAAGGGGCCGGGCGACATCCGCCCGGCCCCTTCGTACAGCTACCCGACGACTAGCGCGTCACCGCGTCCAGCGCGTCGGCCATGCCCCAGCCGTAGAAGCCGTTGTAGTTCTTCGGCCCCTCGCACACCGCGTCGACCTTGCCGTCGTTGTCGATGTCGTACGGCTTGGTGCAGGCGGTGGCGTCGGCCTGCGCGTACAGCAGGGCCTTCACCAGCGCCGGCGGCGCGTACGGGTGCTTCGACTTGATCAGCGCGGCGACACCCGCGACGTGCGGGGACGCCATCGACGTACCGGCCATGTAGCCGTAGCCGCCGCCGGGCAGCGTGCCCAGGATCAGGCCGCTGGTGGCGGGCGGGGCCGGCGTCTGCAGGGCCGTCGAGTCACCGCCGGGCGCGGCGATGTCGATGATGCCCCGGCCGTAGTTGGAGAACGACGACTTCAGGCCCTTGGCGCCGGTCGAGGCGACCGTCACGACACCCGGCAGCTGGGTCGGGATGTCCAGGCACTCGGACGGGTCGATCACCCGGTCCGAGGTGGTGCCGTCGTTCGGCGAGGACGGGTCGGTGATCTCGTCGGCCGCGAGGTCGTAGTTCTCGTTGCCGGCCGCCGCGACGTTGACCGCGCCCTTGCGCTCCGCGTACTTCGTGGCCCGGCCCACGGCCTCGACGAGCGCCTTCTGGTCCGGGTCGTTCTTGCAGTTGAAGTACCACGGGTCGGTGTAATAGCTGTTGTTGGTGACGTCGACCCCGTGCTCGGCCGCCCACATGAAGCCGCACACCACGGCCTCGGTGTAGAAGTAGCCGTCCGGGTTGGACACCTTGATGCCCGAGACCTTCACGCCGGGCGCGACACCGGTCATGCCGATGCCGTTCTTGGCGGCGGCGATCTCACCGGCGACGTGCGTGCCGTGCGGGCTCTCGGCCGCGCCCGGGCGCCACGCGCCCTCGCTGGTGTCGGGCTTGCCCGCCACACAGTTGACCGACGCGGCCCGGTCGAAGTTGGGCGCGATGTCGGGGTGGGTGTCGTCGACGCCGGTGTCGATGACGGCGACGGTGACCTTCGGGCTGCCGAGGGACTTCTCGTGCGCCTTGTCCGCCTTGATGGCCGGCAGGTCCCACTGGAGGTTCTGCAGCGGGTCCTGGCCCGCGGCGGCCTCGGCCGTCGCCTCGGCGACCTCGGCGGCGCTGAGCACCTTCGGGGAGCCCATGTCCGTGGTGGCCGCCGACGGCAGCGGCGCGTTGCGGGTGGCACCGGCGGACTGCACGCCCGGCGCCTTGCGGACGGTCTTCGCGAAGTCGGCGTTCGAGGAGTGGACGACGATGACGCCGATCTTCTCGTACGACGTCACGATGGTGCCGCCGGCCTTGGCGATCGCCTTCTTCACGCTCGCCGGCGCGCCGTGTCCGCCCCGCACGTTCACCACGTAGCTGAGCGAGGCCGCGTCCGCGGAGGCGGAGGCGGAGGCCCCCTGGGCCGCGGGAGCGGCCGTGGCCGCCGTGTTCGGCAGGAACGCGAGCGCGGTCGCCATGGCCATACCGGCAGGGACGACGAGCGCGCGGCGACGGCGCGGCTGAGACGCTGTCATGGTGTCTCCAGTTCTTTCACTTTGACGGACGTACGGTGCGGCGGGTGTGCGGGTGCCGCGGCTCACTTGACGGCGCGCAGCGCGTCGACGATGCCGAAGCCGTAGAAACCGTTGACCGCGCGGCCGCCCTCGCATGTCGCGTCCTGGGTGCCGTCACCGTCCTGGTCGTACGACGCGGGGCAGCCGGGGTTCTTCGCCTGCGCCTTGAGCAGCGCCTGCAGCGCCGCCGGGGGCAGCCACGGGTGCTCGGACTTCAGCAGGGCCGCGACGCCGGCCGCGTGCGGCGAGGCCATCGAGGTGCCCTGCAGCCAGGCGTACGCGTTGTTCGGCATGGTGGACAGGATGCGGCCGTTCTTCGACGGGGTGTCCGGCAGCTGGTAGCGGCCGTCACCGCCCGGCGCGGCCACGTCGATGACACCCTTGCCGTACGAGGAGTAGTAGGACTTGAGGTTCTCCGAGCCCGTCGCGCTCACCGTGACGACGCCCGGGAGCTGCGTGGGGATGTCGAAGCACTCGCTCGGGTCGATCGTGCGGGTGACCGGCGTGGTGTCGTTCGGGCTGGAGTCGTCGACGATGGCGTCGGAGGCCAGGTCGTGATTGGAGTTGCCGGCCGACGCGAAGTGCAGGGTGCCCTTGCGCTGGGCGTACAGCTGGGCCCGGTTGACCGCGTCGACGATCGCGCGCTGGTCCGGGTCGTCCATGCAGTTGTACATCCACGGGTCGACGTAATAGCTGTTGTTCGTGATCTCCACGCCGTGGTCGGCGGCGAACACGAACGCGCAGACGACGGCCTCCGCGTAGAACAGCCCGTTGTCGGGGTCGGTGACGTTGATCGCCGAGACCTTGACGCCGGGCGCGACTCCGGCGACGCCGACGCCGTTGCGGGCGGCGGCGATCTCACCGGCCACGTGCGTGCCGTGGTAGTCGTCCGCGGTGTACGGCCGCCAGGCGCCCGGGCTGGTGTCCGGGGCGCCGCCGAAGCAGTTGGCGGACTGGGACCGGGAGAAGTTCGGCGCGAGGTCCGGGTGGGTGTCGTCGACGCCGGTGTCGATGACGGCGACAGTGACGTTCCTGCTGCCCGGGTTGATCGTGGCGGCCTTGTCGGCGCCGATGGCGCGCAGGTCCCACTGGTCGGCCTCTAGGGGCTCGCTGCCCGGGGTCTTCGCGGACGCGGCCTTCAGCCTCGCGGTGTCGGCGGCGGTCAGGTACTCCGCGGAACCCGCGTCCGTCGTCCCGGCCGGGGCCAGCGGAGCGGTACGGGTGGCGCCGGCGGACTGCACGCCGCGCACCTTGCGGAGGGTCTTCGCGAAGTCGGCGTTCGAGGAGCGCGCGACGATCACGCCGATCTTCTCGTACGCGACGACGACCTCGCCGTCCGCCGCGGCGACCGCCCGCTTCACGGAGGCGATCGTGCGGTGGTCCGCCTTGGTGTTGACGACGTACGCCAGGGCGGGCGCGTCCGCCGCCTGCTCCGCGGACACCGTCGCCGGGGCGGCCGAGGCCGCCGCCGGCAGGAAGCCGAGCGAGGCGGTCAGCGACAGCACGACGGGCACGGCGAGGGCGAGCCGGCGTCTGGAACGCAGATGAGCCATGGGGTCTCCACATCATCCTGAAACGAAACCGGCCCGAGACAGAGGTGGCTGCCCGGGCAGGTACATGACGGGTGGTGCAGGGTGAAGCTATCCCGCCCGCGCGCTGGCCAGCAATGATTTGCGTGCAACGTCTTCGGAAAACGTCCACGGAAAAGAACCGGGAAGAGTTGAACCGGTCCTCGCGTGGCGCCGTGCCCTTGAGCAGGAAGCGCGAGGACACTCGCCTTCCGCCTGCGTACGAACCGACCCGCAACGCGAGGAGACTCCGTGGCCGCCGAAGCACCGCCCCCCTCGACAGATCAACACAAACTCCCCACGCCGGAGGAGTTCACCGAGGTGCAGGAGAGCGCTGAGTTCGGTGAACTGCGCCGCTCCTACCGCTCGTTCGCCTTCCCGCTGACCATCGCCTTCATCGTCTGGTACCTGCTGTACGTGCTGCTGTCCAACTACGCGGGCGGCTTCATGGGCGCCAAGCTGGTCGGCCACATCAACGTCGCCTTCGTCTTCGGCGTCCTGCAGTTCGTCACCACCTTCCTCATCGCCTGGTGGTACTCCAAGCACGCCGCCGCCAAGCTCGACCCCAAGGCCGAGGCCATCAAGAAGCGTATGGAGGGCGGCGCATGAGCCCCTCGATCACCCACGTCACCCTGGCCGCGAACGAGGCCAGCGAACACCGCGTCCTGATCATCACCCTGTTCGCGCTGTTCGTCGTCGGCACCCTCGGCATCACCGTGTGGGCCGGCCGGCAGACCAAGGACGCCGCCGACTTCTACGCGGGCGGGCGGCAGTTCAGCGCCTTCCAGAACGGCCTCGCCGTCTCCGGCGACTACATGTCCGCCGCGTCGTTCCTCGGCATCGCGGGCGCCATCGCCCTCTTCGGCTACGACGGGTTCCTCTACTCCATCGGCTTCCTGGTCGCCTGGCTCGTCGCCCTGCTGCTCGTCGCGGAGCCGCTGCGCAACTCCGGCCGCTACACGATGGGCGACGTCCTCGCCTACCGCATGCGCCAGCGCCCGGTGCGCACCGCCGCGGGCACCTCCACGATCGTCGTGTCGATCTTCTACCTGCTGGCCCAGATGGCCGGCGCGGGCGTCCTGGTGTCGCTGCTGCTCGGCATCACCTCCGACGCCGGCAAGGTCCTCATCGTCGCCCTGGTCGGCGTCCTGATGATCGTCTACGTCTCCATCGGCGGCATGAAGGGCACCACCTGGGTCCAGATGGTCAAGGCCGTGCTGCTCATCGGCGGCACGATCCTCATCACCTTCCTGGTGCTGCTGAAGTTCAACTTCAACATCTCCGACCTGCTGGGCAAGGCCGCCGAGAACAGCGGCAAGGGCGACGCCTTCCTGGAGCCCGGCCTCCAGTACGGCGCCGACAACCTCACCAAGCTGGACTTCCTCTCCCTGGGCATCGCCCTGGTGCTCGGCACCGCCGGCCTGCCGCACATCCTGATCCGCTTCTACACGGTGCCCAACGCCAAGGCCGCCCGTAAGTCCGTCAACTGGGCCATCGGCATCATCGGCTGCTTCTACCTGATGACCCTGGCGCTCGGCTTCGGAGCGGCGGCACTGATCTCACCGGACGAGATCATCGAGTCCAACCCGTCCGGCAACACCGCCGCCCCGCTGCTCGCCCTGCACATCGGCGGCGTCGACTCGGCCTGGGGCGCGATCCTGCTCGCCACCATCTCGGCGGTCGCCTTCGCGACCATCCTCGCGGTGGTCGCCGGACTCACCCTGGCCTCGTCGTCCTCCTTCGCGCACGACATCTACGCCAACGTGATCCGCAGGGGGAAGGCCACCGAGAAGGAGGAGATGAGGGCGGCCCGCTGGGCGACCGTCCTCATCGGCATCGTCTCCATCGCGCTCGGCGCCCTCGCCCGCGACCTGAACGTGGCGGGCCTGGTCGCCCTGGCCTTCGCGGTCGCCGCGTCCGCCAACCTGCCGACCATCCTCTACAGCCTGTTCTGGAAGCGGTTCACCACCCAGGGCGCGCTGTGGTCGATCTACGGCGGTCTGATCGTCGCCGTCGGCCTGGTGCTGTTCTCGCCCGTCGTCTCCGGCGATCCCAAGGCGATGTTCCCGGACGTCGACTTCGCCTGGTTCCCGCTGAAGAACCCGGGCATCATCTCCATCCCGTTCGGCTTCCTGATGGGCTGGCTCGGCACCGTCCTGTCGAAGGAGGAGCCGGACGTCAAGAAGTTCGCGGAGCTGGAGGTCCGTTCGCTGACCGGCACCGGCGCCCACTGATCCGCACCCCGCGTGACGGCCGCGTCGTGGAGACCCTCGTAGGTCCCTACGACGCGGCCGTCCGCATCTCGTCACTTCGCGTCGCTGGGTGATGTCGGCCGCGTCACGTACGCTCGCAGGTATCGGGACATGAGTGTTCGGCGTCGAGGGAGGGGCCCACGTGCTCATCGACACCTACGGCCGGGTGGCCACCGACCTGCGGGTCTCGCTGACCGACCGGTGCAATCTGCGCTGCACCTACTGCATGCCCGAGGAGGGGCTGCAGTGGCTTGCCAAACCCGACCTGCTCACCGACGACGAGATCGTCCGCCTCATCGACATCGCGGTCACGTCCCTGGGCATCGAGGAGGTGCGCTTCACCGGCGGCGAGCCCCTGCTCCGCCCCGGCCTGGTCGGCATCGTCGAGCGGGTCGCCGCCCTCGAACCCCGCCCCCAGATGTCCCTCACCACCAACGGCATCGGACTGCGCCGCACCGCGGTCGCCCTGAAGACGGCCGGCCTCGACCGGGTCAACGTCTCCCTCGACACGCTCCGTCCCGACGTCTTCAAGACACTCACCCGCCGCGACCGCCACCAGGACGTCCTGGACGGCCTGCACGCGGCCCGTGAGGCCGGTCTGACGCCCGTGAAGGTGAACTCGGTCCTGATGCCGGGGCTCAACGACGACGAGGCCCCCGAGCTGCTCGCCTGGGCCGTGGAGCACGATTACGAGCTGCGCTTCATCGAGCAGATGCCGCTGGACGCCCAGCACGGCTGGAAGCGCGACGGCATGATCACCGCCGGGGACATCCTCACCTCCCTGCGCACCCGGTTCGAGCTCACCCCCGAGGGCGACGAGGCGCGCGGCTCCGCCCCCGCCGAGCGCTGGCTGGTCGACGGCGGCCCGCACCGGGTGGGCGTCATCGCCTCCGTCACCCGTCCGTTCTGCGCCGCCTGCGACCGCACCCGGCTCACCGCCGACGGACAGGTCCGCACCTGTCTGTTCGCCACCGAGGAGACCGACCTGCGCGCGGCCCTGCGCTCCGGCGCCGCCGACGAGGAGATCGCCCGCATCTGGAAGCTCGCCATGTGGGGCAAGAAGGCGGGAGCGGGCCTGGACGACCCGTCCTTCGTCCAGCCGGACCGCCCGATGTCCGCCATCGGCGGCTGAGCGGCCGAGAGCCCACCGCCGGAGGGCTCAGGCCCCCTCCGGCGCCTCCCACTCCTCGAAGCGCACCACGTCCTTGAGGAAGCCGCGCACGCCGAGGAACTGCGCCAGGTGCTCCCGGTGCTCCTCGCAGGCCAGCCATGTCTTGCGCCGCTCCGGCGTGTGGACCTTCGGGTTGTTCCAGGCCAGCACCCACACGGCGGGGGCGCGGCAGCCCTTCGCGGAGCAGATGGGCGTCTCGGGGTCAGGGTTGATCACCGTCCGACCCTAACGCGTGCGCCGGGGGAGGAACCGCCCCGGGAAAAGGCGACGCCGAGCAGCCACGGGGGGAGCTGCCCGGCGTCGGTCCGTCGCTCCGACGGGGGATGCGGAGCGCGTACGAAGTATGTCACGGGTCACCCCGCGCCCGGCACCGAAAGAACATGATTGATCTGAGGTTTCTTTGAGCTTGGCCGGGAAGCCACTTCCGCTCCGCGCGGTCCCGCTTCACACCCCGGTCTTCACGCGTGCCCCGGCCCTTCCGTTCGTGCGCCGGGCGCCGCCTGCGACGGCACATCTTCCGCATCGGATTCCGTGGCACCGTCATTCGTCCGGGGCGGTGCGATCATCGGCTTCATCGGCGTCGTCACGAAGGTCGACGGCAGCGACGGCGCGTTCTCGCGCCCGGCGTTGGCGATCACCACCGCGATGTAGGGCAGCACCGCGCCGAGCACCAGGGCGACGATCGCCACGTGCCGTTCCACGTTCCACAGGGTGGCCGCGAGGATGACCGAGATCGTGCGAACGGCCATCGAGATCACGTACCGGCGCTGCCGCGCCCGCACATCGTCCTGGAGGCCGGCCCGGGCGCCCGTGATCCGGAACACCTGGACGCCGCCGTCACGCTGCTTCCGCATCACATTCCACCATCCGCCCGTATCGGACCCGTTCCGTGTCCGGCCGTCCCGTGTCCCGGTATGCGACATCTGGTCCGGACAGGACCACGGTACGCCGCACCCGGCCCGGTCACGAGAGCGGGTCGTCCCCGCCCGCGCCGCCGCGGCTGCGTCGTACCGCGTACGGCATGTCCGACATGCGGCGTACCGTGCCCGGGCCGACACTGACCGTAGTGCTCGCGTCACGTCGTACGAGGAGGCAGCCATGGGCTGGTTGTGGGCGATCATCGTGGGATTCGTGCTCGGCCTGCTCGCCAAGGCGGTGATCCCCGGCAAGCAGCACATCCCGCTGTGGCTGGCCACCATCTGCGGCATCATCGGCGCCATCGTCGGCAACGCCATCGCGCGGGGCTTCGGCATCGAGGAGACCCGGGGGATCGACTGGGGGCGGCACATCTTCCAGCTGGGCGCGGCCATCGTCGTCGTCCTGTTCGCGGAGATGATCTACAACGCGATGCAGCGCAGGAAGCACGAGGGCCAGCGGGTCTGACCCGGCTCCGCGGACGGCGGGAGGGGCGGCTCCCGGCCTGCGGGAACCGCCCCTCGACGCGCCTCCGGATCAGCCGGCCGTGACCTCGACCGCCGCCAGGTTCTTCTTGCCCCGGCGCAGCACCAGCCACCGGCCGTGCAGCAGGTCCTCCTTCGCGGGCACGGCGTCCTCGGCGGCGACCTTGACGTTGTTCACGTAGGCGCCGCCCTCCTTCACCGTGCGCCGGGCGGCCGACTTGCTGGGCACCAGCCCGACCTCGGCGAACAGATCCACCACCGGGCCCAGTTCGCTCACCTTCACGTGCGGCACCTCGGACAGCGCCGCGGCCAGCGTGCGCCCGTCCAGCTCACCCAGCTCACCCTGGCCGAACAGGGCCTTGGACGCGGCGATCACGGCAGCCGTCTGGTCGGCTCCGTGCACCAGCGTCGTCAGCTCCTCCGCCAGCGCGCGCTGCGCCGCCCGGGCCTGCGGACGCTCCTGCGTCTGCCGCTCCAGCTCCTCCAGCTCCTCGCGGGACCTGAAGGACAGGATGCGCATGTAGCCGGAGATGTCCCGGTCGTCCACGTTCAGCCAGAACTGGTAGAACGCGTACGGCGTGGTCATCTCCGGGTCCAGCCAGACGGCGCCGCCCTCGGTCTTGCCGAACTTGGTGCCGTCCGCCTTCGTCATCAGCGGCGTCGCGTAGGCGTGGACGGAGGCGTCCGGCTCCAGCCGGTGCAGCAGGTCGAGGCCGGCCGTGAGGTTGCCCCACTGGTCGCTGCCGCCCTGCTGCATCGTGCAGCCGTAGCGCCGGTACAGCTGGAGGAAGTCCATCGCCTGGAGCAGCTGGTAGCTGAACTCCGTGTAGCTGATGCCCTCGGAGGACTCCAGGCGCCGGGCGACCGAGTCCTTCGTCAGCATCTTGTTGACCCGGAAGTGCTTGCCGATGTCCCGCAGGAACTCGATCGCGGACAGGTTCGCGGTCCAGTCGAGGTTGTTGACCATGGTGGCGGCGTTCTCGCCCTCGAAGGTCAGGAACGGCTCGATCTGGCCGCGCAGCCGCACCACCCAGCCCGCGACCGTCTCGGGCGAGTTCAGCGTGCGCTCGGCGGTCGGGCGCGGGTCGCCGATCTGCCCGGTCGCGCCGCCGACCAGCGCCAGCGGCCGGTGCCCGGCCTGCTGGAGCCGGCGCAGGGTGAGCACCTGCACCAGGTGCCCCACGTGCAGCGACGGCGCGGTCGGGTCGAAGCCGCAATAGAACGTGACGGGACCGTCCGCGAGCGCCTTGCGCAAAGCGTCCTCGTCAGTGGACTGGGCGAACAGCCCGCGCCACTTCAGCTCGTCGACGATGTCCGTCACGGTTCTCGTGTCTCCTCGGTGGTCTGCGGCCGCATCGGTACCGGCCTGCTGTGAACGCCTACGAGGTTATACGCCCCGGCTGACCGAGCTCATGTTGAAATCGGGGATGCGCAGCGCGGGCATCGCGGCCCGGGTGAACCAGTCGCTCCACTCCCTGGGCAGCGTCTTCTCCGTACGGCCCGCCTCGGCCGCCCGGCCCAGCAGGTCCACCGGCGACTCGTTGAAGCGGAAGTTGTTCACCTCGCCGGTGACCTCGCCGTTCTCCACCAGGTAGACACCGTCCCTGGTCAGGCCGGTGAGCAGCAGCGTCGCCGGGTCCACCTCGCGGATGTACCACAGGCAGGTCAGCAGCAGCCCCCGCTCGGTGGCCGCCACCATCTCCTCCAGCGAGCGGTCCTCGCCGCCGTCCAGGATCAGGTTGTCGATCGCGGGCGCGGTCGGCAGGCCGGTCAGGCCCGCGCTGTGCCGGCTCGTGGTCAGCCGGTGCAGCTCGCCCTCGCGCACCCAGTCCGTGGCCGTCAGCGGCAGCCCGTTGTCGAACACGGACTGGTCCCCGCCGGAGGAGTGCGCGAGCACGAACGGCGCCGACTCCAGACCCGGCTCGTTCGGGTCGCTGCGCAGCGTCAGCGGCAGCTCGCTCAGCCGCTCGCCGACCCGCGTGCCGCCGCCCGGCTGGGAGAACACCGTGCGGCCCTCCGCCGCGTCCCGCCCCGACGCCGACCACAGCTGGTAGATCAGCAGGTCCGCCACCGCGGTCGGCGGCAGCAGCGTCTCGTACCGGCCCGCCGGCAGGTCGAGGCGGCGCTCCGCCCAGCCCAGCCGTACGGCCAGCTCGGCGTCCAGCACCGCCGGGTCGACGTCCTTGAAGTCACGGGTGGAGCGGCCCGCCCACGCCGACCGGGTTCGGTCCGGGGACTTGGCGTTCACCTCCAGCGTGCCGTTCGGCTGGTCGTGCCGCAGCCGCAGCCCGGTCGACGTGCCCAGGTAGCTGGAGACCAGCTCGTGGTTGGCGAAGCCGTACAGCTCCCGGCCGCCGGCCCGCGCCCGGGCGAACGCCTCGCCCAGCGCCGGGGCGAAGTCGGTGAACACCGCGGAGGACGTCTCGGCGGGCCCTTCGGTGAACTCCGGCGACGGCTCCACCCCGGTGACCAGTGGCTGCGCGTCCTCGGCCGGGGCCGCGCCGCGCGCGGCGGCCTCGGCGGCCCGCACCAGCGGCTCCAGCTCGTCCACGGTCACCGCCGACCGGGACACCACCCCGGAGGCCGTGCCCCGCACCCCGTCCACCGTGGCGATCACGGTGAGGGTGCGCCCGCGGGTCACCCCGTTGGTGGTGAGGGCGTTGCCCGCCCAGCGGAGGTTGGCGGTGGACCGCTCGTCGGCGATCACGACGCAGCCGTCGGAGCGGGACAGCTCCAGCGCCCGCTCGACGATCTCGTGCGGCTTGGTGGTGCGCGCGCTCATCGCCCGGCCTCCTGCGTGGTGTTCAGAATGTTGACGCCCTTGAAGAGGGCGGACGGGCAGCCGTGCGAGACCGCCGCGACCTGGCCCGGCTGGGCCTTGCCGCAGTTGAAGGCGCCGCCCAGGACGTACGTCTGCGGACCGCCGACGGCGGCCATGGAACCCCAGAAGTCGGTGGTCGTGGCCTGGTAGGCGACGTCCCGGAGCTGCCCGGTGAGCCGCCCGTTCTCGATCCGGTAGAAGCGCTGTCCGGTGAACTGGAAGTTGTAGCGCTGCATGTCGATCGACCAGGACCGGTCGCCGACCACGTAGATGCCCCGGTCGACGCCCCCGATCAGGTCCTCCGTCGACATCCCGGCCGGGTCCGGACGCAGCGACACGTTGGCCATGCGCTGCACCGGCACATGGCCGGGGGAGTCCGCGAAGGCGCACCCGTTGGACCGCTCGAAGCCGGTGAGCTTCGCGATCCGCCGGTCCAGCTGGTAGCCGACGAGCGTGCCGTCCCTCACCAGGTCCCAGGACTGCGCCTCGACGCCCTCGTCGTCGTAACCGACGGTCGCCAGGCCGTGCTCGGCGGTGCGGTCACCGGTGACGTTCATCAGCTCGGAGCCGTACCTCAGCTTGCCCAACTGGTCGAAGGTGGCGAACGAGGTCCCCGCGTAGGCCGCCTCGTAGCCGAGCGCGCGGTCCAGCTCGGTGGCGTGCCCGATCGACTCGTGGATGGTCAGCCACAGGTTGGACGGGTCCACCACCAGGTCGTACAGGCCCGGCTCGACGCTCGGCGCGCGCATCTTCTCGGCGAGCAGCTCGGGGATCCGCGCCAGCTCGTCGTCCCAGTCCCAGCCCGTGCCCGTCAGGTACTCCCAGCCGCGTCCGACGGGCGGCGCGAGCGTGCGCATCGAGTCGAACTCGCCGCTGGACTCGTCGACCGACACCGCCGTGACGACCGGGTGCAGCCGTACCCGCTGCTGCGTCGTCACGGTCCCGGCCGTGTCCGCGTAGAACTTGTTCTCGTGCACGGTGAGCAGCGAGGCGTCCACGTGGTCCACCGCGTTTGCCGCCAGCAGCCGCGTGCTCCACTCGGCGAGCAGCCCGGCCTTCTCCTCGTCGGGCACGGTGAACGGGTCGATCTCGTACGACGACACCCAGGTCCGCTCGGCGTGCACCGGCTCGTCGGCCAGCTCCACGCGCTCGTCGCTGCCGGCCGCCCGGATCACCTGCGCGGACAGCTTCGCCATCGCCACCGCCTGGGAGGCGACCTTCGCGGCGGCGTCGAGGGTGAGGTCCACCCCGGACGCGAAGCCCCAGGTGCCGCCGTGCACCACCCGCACCGCGTACCCGAGGTCGGTGGTGTCCGACGAACCGGCGGGCTTGGCGTCCCTCAGCCGCCAGGAGGCGCTGCGCACCCGCTCCAGGCGGAAGTCCGCGTGCTCCGCCCCGAGCGCCCGGGCGCGGGCCAGCGCGGCGTCGGCGAGGGCGCGTAGCGGCAGGGTCGTGAAGGCTTCGTCAATGCTATGAGACACCTACGTCTCTTCCTGTCGGGTTCGAATCGTTGGGTTGACGCTTCGTTCGGTTGTCACTGCGGCGCATCATGTCGCGTCGGAACCGGGCCGGACCACATCTTTGCGGCACGCCCGGCCGCATTCGTGTCACCAGGTGCGCACCTTCCGGTCACCCGGCCCGCTCCGCACGTCGCCCGACCGGGCACTTTCTGTAGGGACCCGACAGAGCGGCCCCCCGGCCACTGTCGGTGCCCCGATGTCCCGCGGCCGACCGGGACCGATAGGTTTTCGGTGCAGCCGCCTGTCGTCACGGTGTCCGGGCGGTTGGAACAGACCGCTATCGAAGGGGTGATCCGTTGAGCCGCTCGGTTCTCGTCACCGGAGGCAACCGGGGCATCGGCCTCGCCATCGCCCGCGCGTTCGCCGACGCCGGCGACAAGGTCGCCATCACCTACCGCTCGGGGGAGCCCCCGGCCGGCTTCCTCGCCGTCCGGTGCGACATCACCGACGCCGAGCAGGTGGAGCAGGCCTACAAGGAGATCGAGGAGGCGCACGGCCCCGTCGAGGTGCTCGTCGCCAACGCCGGTATCACCCGCGACCAGCTCCTGATGCGCATGTCCGAGGAGGACTTCACCTCCGTCCTCGAGACCAACCTCACCGGCACCTTCCGGGTCGTCAAGCGCGCCAACCGCGGCATGCTGCGCGCCCGCAAGGGCCGCGTCGTGCTGATCTCCTCGGTCGTCGGGCTGCTCGGCTCCGCGGGCCAGGCCAACTACGCCGCCTCCAAGGCCGGCCTGGTGGGCTTCGCCCGGTCCCTCGCCCGCGAGCTGGGTTCGCGCAACATCACCTTCAACGTCGTCGCGCCCGGTTTCGTCGACACCGACATGACCCGGGAGCTCACCGAGGAGCAGCAGGCGAGGATTCTCGCCCAGGTGCCGCTCGCGCGGTACGCGAAGACCGAGGAGATCGCCGCCGCGGTGCGCTTCCTCGCCTCGGACGACGCCTCGTACATCACTGGAGCCGTCATTCCCGTTGACGGCGGACTGGGAATGGGTCACTGACACACATGAGCGGAATCCTCGAGGGCAAGCGCGTCCTGATCACCGGTGTGCTGATGGAGTCCTCCATCGCCTTCCACACCGCCAAGCTGGCCCAGGAGCAGGGTGCCGAGATCATCCTGACCGCCTTCCCGCGGCCGACGCTGACCGAGCGCATCGCGAAGAAGCTGCCCAAGCCCACCAAGGTCATCGAGCTCGACGTCACCAACGCCGAGCACCTGGGCCGCCTGGCCGACGTCGTCGGCGAGGAGCTCGGGGGCCTGGACGGCGTGGTGCACTCCATCGGCTTCGCGCCGCAGGACGCGCTCGGCGGCAACTTCCTCAACACGCCGTTCGAGTCGGTCGCCACGGCCATGCACGTCTCGGCGTTCTCCCTGAAGTCGCTCACCATGGCGTGCCTGCCGCTGATGCAGAACGGCGGCTCCGTCGTCGGCCTCACCTTCGACGCGCAGTACGCCTGGCCGCAGTACGACTGGATGGGCCCGGCGAAGGCCGCCCTGGAGGCCACCAGCCGCTACATGGCGCGCGACCTGGGCAAGCAGAACATCCGCTGCAACCTCATCTCCGCCGGCCCCATCGGCTCCATGGCCGCCAAGTCCATCCCCGGTTTCGCCGAGCTGGCATCCGTCTGGGACAACCGCGCCCCGCTGGAGTGGGACCTGAAGGACCCGGAGCCGGCCGGCCGCGGTGTCGTCGCCCTGCTGAGCGACTGGTTCCCGAAGACCACGGGCGAGATCGTCCACGTGGACGGCGGACTGCACGCCGTCGGCGCCTGACCGGACGCCCAGCGCCAGGGCCCGCTTCCCCCAGGGGGACGCGGGCCCTCGCGCGTTGCCGTAGGGGCCCGCGAGCGTGCCGTAGGGACCCGTGAGAGTGCCGCAGGGACCCGAGTGCGTCACTCGAACGGAGCAGTGGCGGGGGCGCGCCGGGCCCGGCCGGGCGACCCTGGAGTACGCGTCACCGTGTGTTCCCCCTCCCCAGTCCGGCCGAGGAGGTCCCTTGTGCGCTCGTTCCGCCTGGCCTCCGCGACCGCTGCCGTCGCGCTCGTCCTGTTCCTGCCGTACGAGGCGATGCCCCAGGCGCGCGTGCAGCCCCGGGAGGCCGCCCCCGAGGAGCCGTTCGGGGCCGCCTGCCGGGTCCGGATCGACGGCTCCCGGGTGACCGCCCACTGCCACAACCCCTATCCCGGCACCGACAGGGTCGCCCTGCACGTCGAGTGCGCCCGATGGTGGGACCTGGACGGCGACGGCTCACCGGTGGCCGTCGGGCCCGCCCGGAGGGTGCTGCTGACCGGCCGCTGCTGGAGCGACGTGGACGCGGCGTGGGTCAGTCACGCGCGGGAGCGGTGAGCCGCCCCGGCTTGCACACCATCGGGTAGCCGGCGGCCTCCTCGGACGCCGTCGCCTCGTCGCCCGCGCGGATCGCGTCCACCAGGCGGCTGTGGTCCATGTGCGTCTCCGGCGTCATGTCGCCACCCACGTCGTCCCGCAGCCAGTCCCGCAGCACCTCGACCAGATCCGCGTACAGCGCGGTCATCACGTCGTTGTGCGAGGCGACCACGACGGCCAGGTGGAACGTCGCGTCCGCCGTCACGAACGCCTCGGCGTCGCCCGACCCCCAGGCCTTCTCGCGGCGCAGCAGCAGGGCGTCGAGCTGCTTGAGGTCCTTCTCCGTGCGCCGCCGGGCGGCCAGCCGTGCCGCCGAGGACTCCAGCGTGGAGCGCAGCTCGGCGATGTGCCGGGGGTCGGCGTCGGCGAACCGGCGGTGCATCACGCCGGCCAGCTCACTGGTGGCCACCACGTAGGTGCCCGAGCCCTGGCGGATGTCCAGCAGGCCGTTGTGCGCCAGCGCGCGCACCGCCTCGCGGACCGTGTTCCGGGCGACCCCCAGCCGCTCCACGAGTTCCGGCTCGGTGGGGATGCGCGAGCCGACCGGCCACTCGCCCGAGGTGATCTGGGCCCGCAGGGCGGCGATGACCTGTTCGGACAGCGCCGAACGGCGCGGATGGCTCAGAGGCATGACACACCTTCGCACGGCTGGGGCCTCGCACGGCGACCGCCACATGGACAACCAATCATCCCATGATTCTATGATGGGTCGCATGACTCGTATGACTGGCGACGCCGCCCGGACACTCCCGTCCACCGCCGCCTCCGGCACGCCCACCGCGCCCGTCCACCCGGCACGCCCCGGTGGCACCACGCGCGCGTGGCGGACCCGGCTGCTCGTCGTCGGCATCGTGCTCGCCGCCCTGAACCTGCGCCCCGCCATCACCAGCTTCGGCGCGCTGCTCGAGGAGGTGCGCGACGGACTCGGCATGAGCGGCAGCGTGGCCGGCCTGCTCACCTCCCTGCCCGCCCTGTGCTTCGCCGTCTTCGGCTCCACCGCACCCCGCCTGGCCCGCCGCTTCGGCCCCGGCGCTGTGGTGTGCGCCGGCATGGCCGCCATCGGCACCGGCCTGCTGGTCCGGCCGTTCGTGGGCAACACCGCCGCCTTCCTTGTGGCCAGCGGCCTCGCGCTGGCCGGCATCGCGGTGAGCAACGTGCTGATGCCGGTCATCGTCAAGCGCTGGTTCCCCGACTGGGTCGGCACCATGACCGGCCTGTACTCCATGGCCCTCGCCCTGGGCACCGCCACGG
This sequence comes from Streptomyces sp. NPDC085937, assembly GCF_044540535.1. Lineage (NCBI taxonomy): Bacteria > Bacillati > Actinomycetota > Actinomycetes > Kitasatosporales > Streptomycetaceae > Streptomyces > Streptomyces sp. NPDC085937. The sequence goes on from NZ_JBITSH010000014.1 coordinate 151,355, forward strand.
CGGCGGCCGTGACCGTGCCGCTCACCGGCGCCATGGGCGGGAACTGGCGGGCCGGTCTCGCCGTGTGGGCGGCCCTGGCGGCCGCCGCCGTCCTGCCGTGGCTCGCCTTCGTACGGCCACGGGGCGGGACGCCGGGGGAGGAGGCACCCGAGCGCGACAAGCGGGACGTGCCCCCGGAGGGCGGGTCCGCCGGGCAGGCGCCCGCCGCGGCACCCGTCCTGCGCATCACCCGCAGCCGCACCGCCTGGGCGCTGGCCGTCTTCTTCGGGCTCCAGGCCACCGCCGCCTACATCAGCATGGGGTGGATGGCGCAGATCTTCCGTGACGCGGGCGTCCCCGCGGGCCGGGCGGGACTGCTGCTGGCGATCACCATGGTCATGGGCGTGCCGCTGGCCTTCGTCATACCGCGCCTGGCCACCCGGCTGCCCCACCAGGGCCCCATCGTGGTCGCGCTGGGCGTGAGCGGCCTGGCCGGCTACGCGGGCCTCTACCTCGCCCCGGCCGGCGGCGCCCTGGCCTGGGCCGTGCTGATCGGCATAGCCAACTGCGCGTTCCCGCTGGCGCTGACCATGGTCGGGATGCGGGCCAGGACGGGCGCGGGCGTGGCCCAGCTGTCGGCCTTCGCCCAGAGCACCGGCTACCTGATCTCCATCCCCGGACCCCTCCTGGTGGGCGTGCTCTACCAGCACAGCGGCGGCTGGGGGCTGCCGATCGCGCTGATGGCGGGGCTGATGGTGCCGCAGGTGATCGTCGGCGTGTTCGCGGGCCGCGACCGTACGGTGGAGGACGAGGCGGCGGCCTGAGGGGTGCCCTTTCGCCGTGCCGTGGAGGCCGCCCCCGGCGTGGTCCGCCGTGGCCGCCGCGCCGCGCCTGTCCGCCACGCCCGCCCGCCGCGCCTGTCCGCCACGCCCGTCGTGGCACCCCGTGGCCGGTGCGGGGCGGGAGGGGTGCGAGACTTGGCCCATGCCAGTCCTCGACCCGAACCCGCAGAACGGCCAGAAGAAGATGCTGCTCGTCTTCGGCGCGTTCTTCGCCATCTTCGTCGTCATCGGAGTGATCGCGACCGTGCTGGCTCCCTGACGGCCGTTCCGGCCCCCTGACGACCGCCCCGGGGGGCCTTCCTCCGGGCCGTGGTGGTGCTGGCCCCCCGTCCCCTAGGGGGCAAGGCTCAGGGTCAAGTGGGTGGATCACCGGATGGGTTGACGCCCCGGCGATCCGTACCTTCGAGATGTGGCCGCGACCGGCGCGCCACGGACCACTCGAAGAGCGGAGGCCCTCATGTCGGCGCGCACGCACTCCCGGCCCGTCCCGGCCCCCCGGGCAGGTGCCGCGACCCGGCTGCCGTGGTGGGCCCTGGCCCTCCCCGCCCTCGCCTTCGTCGCCCTGCTCACCCTGGTCCTCAACCCCTCCGAGGCCCACGCCACCGTCGGTGATCCCGCGCTCACCCACCTCGTCGAGCGGGCGCAGCAGCTCATGGCCCGCTGAACGCGCCCGGGCGCCGGTCAACTCCCTGCGCCTCGTGGCCTGTTTCGTGCGAAGCTGGGTCCCATGAGCGTCGCAGAACCCCGCAGGATTGTCCTTTTCCGGCATGCGAAAGCCGACTGGCCTCCGGTGGCCGACCACGAGCGCCCCCTCGCCGAGCGAGGGCGCCTGGACGCCGCAGCGGCCGGCCGCAAGCTCGCCGACACCGGCGTCGCCTTCGATCTGGCCCTGTGCTCCACGGCGGTCCGCACCCGCGAGACCTGGAAGCTCGCGGTGCACGAGTTCCCGAAGCGGCCGAAAACCGTCTACGAGGAGCGGATCTACGAAGCCTCGCCCGGCGAGCTGATCGCCCTGCTCAACGAGACCCCCGACGACGCGCAGAACATCCTGCTGATCGGCCACAACCCGGGCGTCCAGGGCCTGGCCGACATCCTCGCCGGCGCCTCCGAGGGCGACGCCCGTGAGCGCATGACGCGCCGTGGCTACCCGGCCGCCGCCTTCTCCACGCTCACCTTCTCCGGGTCCTGGAAGTCCCTGGAGCCCGGTACCGCCACGCTGGTCGACTACTGGGCGCCGACCGAGTGACCTCCGCCTGACGCACCCGGCGCGATCCCCGGGTGACACGCCCGGCACGCCAGGGGCCCGGCACCGACATCCGTCGGCGCCGGGCCCGCTCGTCGTCGCGGCCGTCCCGCGCGGCTCAGTCGCCCGCGAGGGTGTCGGCGGCCTCGACCTCTTCCCGCGTGATGCCCAGCAGATAGAGGACGGTGTCGAGGAAGGGAACGTTCACCGCCGTGTGGGCGGCCTGGCGCACCACCGGCTTGGCGTTGAAGGCGACACCGAGACCCGCGGCGTTCAGCATGTCGAGGTCGTTCGCCCCGTCACCGATCGCCACCGTCTGCGACAGCGGCACCCCCGCCTCGGCCGCGAACCGGCGCAGCAGCCGGGCCTTGCCCGCCCGGTCCACGATCTCGCCGGTCACCCGGCCGGTGAGCTTCCCGTCGACGATCTCCAGCGTGTTCGCCTGGGCGAAGTCCAGACCCAGCCGCTCCTTGAGGTCGTCGGTGACCTGGGTGAAGCCGCCCGAGACCACGCCCACCTGGTAGCCGAGCCGCTTGAGCGTGCGGATCAGGGTGCGGGCGCCCGGCGTCAGCCGCACCTCGCTGCGGACCTTGTCCACCACGGAGGCGTCCAGCCCCTTCAGCAGCGCCACGCGCGCGTGCAGCGACTGCTCGAAGTCCAGCTCCCCGCGCATCGCGGCGGCCGTCACCTCGGCGACCTGGTCCTCGCAGCCGGCGTGCGCGGCGAAGAGCTCGATCACCTCGTCCTGGATCAGCGTGGAGTCCACGTCCATGACCACCAGGCGCTGCGCCCTGCGGTACAGCCCCGCCGCGACCACGGCGACGTCGACCCCGAACCGGGCCGCGTCCGTCACCAGCGCGGTGCGCAGCGGCTCCGTCTCCACGCCGGAGACCGCGAACTCCACGGCGGTCACCGGGTACTTGGCGAGCCGGAAGATGCGGTCGATGTTGCCGCCGGCCTTGGTGATCCGGGCGGCGATCGACGCGGCCGCCTCCGAGGTGAGGGGGTGTCCCAGCACGGTGACCAGGGAGCGGCCCAGGCCGCGCGGGAGGTTGTCGCCCATGCCGGAGATGATCTCGGCCTGCATCTTCATCGACTCCGCCCAGCTGTGGACGGTGGCCCGCAGGTCCCCCTCCATCCCGGCGGGGGGCTCAGTCACGAGCGCGCAGAGCACGATGCGACCGCGGGTGACGACCTGCTCGATGTCGACCACGTCGACGGAGTAGGCGGCGAGAGTGTCGAAGAGTCCGGCGGTGATGCCCGGCCGGTCCTTGCCGAAGATCTTGACCAGGAGGGTGGGAACGTCGGTGGTCTGCGATGCGCTCATGGTGTTCTTACCGTATCCGGCACGTGGTGCCCCGCGCCCCCGAGGTCCGCCACCCGGACACCCCTTCGCCCGGTCCCGCCCCGGTCCAGCCGCGACGGCTGCCCCCGTCCCGTCCCGCCAACGGCCCGGCCCCGGCCGATAGGCCTCGGTACTGCGCCGGTCTCCGGCCCGTCCGAGCTACGGCCCGCGCGGCCTCGGTCCCGGCCCGCCCAGGGGACGGCCCCCGGCCGGTATGCCCTTCGGGCGGTGTGCCTCCGCTCGGCGCCGGTTTCGGCCCGCCCACGGCGCCGGTCCCGAAGTGCTCAGGTCCACCACCTGCTGGCCCCAGCGCCCGCCGGTCCACCGCCCGCCCGGTCCCACCGCGCGCCCGGCCCTAACGCCTGCCAGGCTCCCTGCCGTCTCCGTCCTCTCCGCGCCGCTCGTGGCTGTCCGGGGCGCGGTGGTCCGCTCCCTGTGCACCCGCTCCCTGTGCGCCCGGGCGCCGTGGCCGTGGCGGCGGCGTGGGAGGCGGAGGCGGGGGAGGGGGCGGTACCTCGTCCGGCCACAGGCGTCGGCCTCCCCGGCCCGACGGCGGGGCGGGGCCGATGACGGTCGGAGCCGCGGACAGGTCGTCCGCCCCGCCGCCGTCACCCACCCCGGGCGACCGTGAGGTGTCCCGAGTGGTGTCGCCTCCCGGCCCACCACGCCCGCCCCCGGGCACCGCGTCCTCGGGCTCGCCCGCCCCCGACCGCAGGCCGGGTCCCGTCCCCGTCCCCGACCGCAGGTCCGGCCCCGACGGTTCTCCCCACCCCGACCGCCCGCCCGGCAGCCGTAGGTACGGATTGGTGTCCGGGTTGGGCGCACGGTACGGCACCCCCGGCTCGTACGGCCCCGCGGCCGACGGCACCGACCCGCCCCCACCCCCACTCCCGGCACCCCGTGCCGCAGCCACCGCACGCGCCCCCGCCGCCCCGCTCGCCCACGCCGGCAGCGCACCCGCCGCGCCCGCCCCCGCGCCCCACAGCGCCCCGAGCAGCGCCGCCGCCCCCAGGTGCCCGCGCAGCTCCAGGCCGGCGTCGAACGCGTCGAGGCCGAGGACCGACAGCGAGGCGTTCGCGGACACCTCCGTGAGCCACACCAGCAGCGGCAGGGTCACCGCCGTGGCGACGCCCAGCGCCGACGCGCACCGTCCCGCGAACCCGGCCGCCCCCGCCCGCCGCTCCGACGGCACCGAGGCGGACGCGGGCGCCGGCACCGGCGTCCGTACCGCCGTCAGCACCCCCGCGAGCAGCATCATCAGCGCGGCGGCCACCCCCAGCAGCCACACCCGCCCGTCCAGCTCGGCCAGCCGCCCCAGCGTCACGGGCTCCTCCGACCCCGTCCGCAGCAGGTCGTCCACGGGGTGCGGCAGCGCCCCCAGCGGCGCCCCGTCCGCCCGGGCGTCCCACGGCACGAACAGTCCGACCGGCACCCCGAGCCACACCCCGTTCGGCGCCCCCAGCAGGGCGGCCCCCGCGATCCGCCGGGGGTGGTCGTCGCCGATCGCCGCGTACCCCGCGGCGGCGGCCCCCGCCGCCACCGCCACCAGCAGCACCGCGACGACCGAGGAGACGGCCGGCCGTACCACCCGGTGCACCGCGTCCCAGCCGCGCGGCAGCGGAGTACGGCGGGACGCCAGCAGCGCGACCAGCAGCACACCCGCCGACCAGCCGAGACCGCCCAGCAGCGTCGGCACGGTGTCCACGGTGAACCCCACGGCGGCCTGCGCGTCGACCAGGTCACCCACCCGGTCGGGCAGCAGCCCCTCGATGTCACCCAGCCCCGGGACGTCCAGGCCGCCGCCGTCCGGGCCCGGCAGGTCGCCCAGGCCGAGTGAGCCGCCGTCGACGGTGATGACGTCGTGGCCCGCCCACACCAGCCCGCCCGCCACAGCGGTGAACAGCGCGACCACCGCGCCCGCCCGCGCGAGGAGTTCACGGCCGGGGACCACAACTTCCGCCGTCCGCAAGGACCGCAGGAAGAAGAAGGACAGCAGCAGCGCCCCCACCAGCCCCACACCCAGCGGCGCGAGGTCGATCGCCGTCCCGGCCTCCGCGCCGGACAGCCCGAACACCGACACGTCACCCGAGGGAGTCACCGAGCCGCCCGCCGCCAGCGCAACCACCGCCGCGGTCATCGGCGCCAGGGACCCGGCCGCGTCCGCGTCCAGCAGACGCAGGCCCAGCGCGGCCGTCCCCGCCATCCCGATCAGTGCCCAGCTCACCGCGGCGACCGCGGACATCACCACGTCCGCCCACGGCAGTCCGGCGTCACGCCCCGCCACAGCGGCGCCCCTGGCAGCACTCATGGCAGACCCCCCGATCCGCGGTACGGCCTCTCGGGCCGTCCCCGTCCCCCTCGCGTGGTTTACCACTCTCCGGTCCGATTTCAACCCCCTGCCGGACAACGCCGTGGACACCTTGTCGCGCGGTCGTGACAAGGGCCGACTTTCGGTCGGAGGGCCGAGCCTGGAATAGTTCCCCACGATGTTCGACATCCCTAGACTCCCTGCGACGGGGGAAATTCGGGGGACAACTCAGTGGGGCATGGAGTGCCGGAACTCGTACTGGAATCAAACGGACGGACCTGGACGCTCGATCCGTCCAAGGCCTACACCCTGGGGCGGGATCCCCAGGGCGACGTCGTGCTGGACGACGCCAGAGTCTCGTGGCGTCACGCCACCATCAGTCACAACGGCCGCGGTTGGGCGATCGAGGACCACGGCAGCACCAACGGCACGTTCGTGCAGGGGCAGCGGATCCACCACCTGGAGTTCACCGCCGACACGGTGCTGAACCTGGGCAACGCGAACGACGGGCCGCGCGTGACGCTGTCCGGCGTCGGCGTCGGCGCCGCACCGCAGGCCCAGCCGCAGCAGCCGTACGCGGCGCAGGGCGTGAGCGCCGGCTGGGCGCAGCAGGCCCAGCAGCCGCCCGCCCAGCAGCCGCCCGCCGGGCAGCCCGGCTGGCAGCAGCCGCAGCAGGCGGCACCGCAGATCCCGCAGCAGCAGGGACCCGGTGGTGGCGCGGGGGCGCCGCCGGTCTACGGCGACCGCAGCCCCACCACGTTCCACCAGTTCTCGCTCGGCCGCGTGATGCGCATCGGCCGTGCCCTGGAGAACGACCTGGTCGTCTCGGACCTCCAGGTCTCCCGCAACCACGCGGAGTTCCACTCGACGCCCGACGGGCGCATGGAGATCCGCGACCTCGGCTCGCACAACGGCACCTACGTCAACGGCCAGCCGATCCCCAAGGGCGGCTCGCAGCTGCTCGGCCCGACCGACATCGTCGGCGTCGGCCACTCCACGTTCCGGATCGTCGGCGACCGGCTCGAGGAGTTCGTCGACACCGGTGAGGTGTCCTTCTCCGCGCGCCACCTGACCGTCGAGGTCGACGGCGGCAAGCAGATCCTCAAGGACGTCTCCTTCGGCGTGCCCGAGAAGTCGCTGATCGCGGTCATCGGCCCCTCCGGTTCCGGCAAGTCGACGCTGCTCAAGGCGCTCACCGGCTACCGCCCCGCCAACCAGGGCGAGGTGCTGTACGACAACCGCGACCTCTACAAGCAGTTCGCCGAGCTGCGCCAGCGCATCGGTCTGGTCCCGCAGGACGACATCCTGCACAAGGAGCTGACCGTCAAGCGGGCCCTGAAGTACGCGGCCAAGCTGCGCTTCCCCGCCGACACCACGGCGGCCGAGCGCGAGGCCCGCATCGACGAGGTGCTGCGCGAGCTGAAGCTCGACATCCACAAGGACAAGAAGGTCACGTCCCTGTCCGGCGGCCAGCGCAAGCGCGTGTCCGTGGCGCTGGAGCTGCTCACCAAGCCGTCGTTGATCTTCCTGGACGAGCCGACCTCCGGTCTCGACCCGGGCATGGACCGCGACGTCATGCAGCTGCTGCGCGGACTGGCCGACGACGGCCGCACCGTCCTCGTGGTGACCCACTCGGTGGCCGAACTCGCCATCTGCGACAAGTTGCTGGTGATGGCACCGGGCGGTTCGGTCGCCTACTTCGGCCCGCCCGAGGAGGCACTGAACTTCTTCGGCTACGACACCTGGGCCGACGTCTTCTCCGCCTTCGAGAACTACCGCGACTACGACTGGGCGGGCCGCTGGAAGGGCTCGCAGCACTACCAGATGTACGCGGCGGACATCGACGCGGTCGCCCCGCAGTCCGTAGCGGTCCCGGCGATGCAGGCCATGAAGCCGCCCAAGCCGCAGGGCTGGCTGTCGCAGTTCTCCACCCTGGTGCGCCGCTACGTCTCGGTGATCGTCTCCGACAAGGGCTTCCTCGCCCTGATGGTCATCCTGCCCGCCGTGCTCGGCGCGGTGAGCCTGCTCATCGACGCGGACAAGGGCCTGCTGCCCAACCCGCCCAACCAGAGCGGCCGGATCATCCCGAACGGCACGGCGACCACGGTGCTGCTGATCCTCGCGGTCGGCGCCTGTTTCGCGGGCGCCGCCAACTCCGTGCGTGAGCTGATCAAGGAACGGGTCATCTACGAACGGGAGCGCGCCACCGGCCTGTCCCGCTCGGCGTACCTGATGTCCAAGGTCTTCGTGCTCGGCATGATCACGGTGCTCCAGGGTCTCCTGGTCGGCGTGATCGGCTTCTCCAGCCGGGAGATCCCGGAGGAGGGCCTGGTCTTCGGGAAGTTCACGCTGCTGGAGCTCTCGGTGCCGATCATGGCGCTCGGCTTCACCTCGATGATGTTCGGCCTGATCATCTCCTCGCTGGTGAAGACCGCCGAGAAGACCATGCCGCTGCTGGTGATGTTCGCGATCATCCAGGTCGTGTTCACCGGCTGCCTGTTCGCCCTGCACGGCTCGATCGGCGTGAACCAGTTCTCGTTCCTGATGCCGTCGCGCTGGGCGGTGGCCGCGTCGGGCGCCACGCTGGACTTCAACCGGATCAGCCCGCCGGAGTCCGCGGGCGACACCGACCCTCTGTGGGAGCACACGGCCGGCGCCTGGGCGATGGACATGGGCGCGCTGCTCGTCCTCGGTGTGATCTGCGGCTTCTTCGTGGCGCGCTTCCTGCGCCGGCACGAGCCCGAGGTCATGCGCAAGTAGTCCCGCCGTACCACCCCGAAGGGCGGCACCCCGTCAGGAGGGTGCCGCCCCTCGGCGTCTGTGTGCGGCAGGAGAGGTCCGCGCCGACCTCTCAGTACGCGCTGTCGACGTTGTCCATGGTGCCGTACTTGTCCGCCGCGTAGTTGCAGGCGGCGACGATGTTGGCGACCGGGTCGTAGATGTTCTTCGGCGTGCCCTTGACGTGGTACGCGTCGAAGGTGGGCGGGATCACCTGCAGCAGCCCCTTGGAGGGGATGCCCTTCTGGGCGTTGATGTCCCAGAGGTTGATCGCCTTCGGGTTGCCGGAGGACTCCCGCATGATGTTGCGGTGGATGCCCTCGTAGGAGCCGGGGATGCCGTGCTTCTTCATGATGGACATGGCTTCGCGGATCCAGCCGTCCAGGTTGTTGCCGTACGACTTGGGGGCGGCCTTCTTCACCTCGGCGCGCTCGGCGGAGCGGCTCGCGGCCTTCTTCGCCTCGTGGGCCTTCGCGGCCTTGGCCTCGGCGGCGGCCTTCTTCTTGGCGGCGGCCTCGGACGCGGCCTGCTTCTTCGCCGCGATCTGCTCGACCTTCACGCTGGCGCCGGCGAACTGGTCGGTGACGTCGGCCTTGACGCCCTGGATCTGCTGGGTGCTGTACGCGACCTTCGCCGTGGGAGCGGCGGCGGCCTCGCTCGTGGTCGTCGTCGAGGCGTTGCTCGGGATCGCGGAGAAGCCGATGGCGGCGGCACCGAGGGCGGCGACGCCAGCGGCGGCGATCTTGTGGTGACGGGTCAGGGCACGACTATGACCACGGGTGAGGATGTGCTTGGGCATGCGGAACGGACCTCTTCGAATAGCGCGGAGGTCGCTCGATGTCCGGTGGGGACGGGTGCTCCTTCGGCACGCGAACGCCGCGGGAAAGAACCCACGGCGCTGAGCGACGCAGCCATTCTTAGCGGCCGCAAAATGGCGTGGCAAAGATGTGACCTACGAAGCCGGGTAGTGGATCAGGGGGGTAGGAAACGGGGCAGAGAGGACTGTTCGCCCCGTTCAGTTGGGCGGTATGTCTCTCCTACTCCCCTTCGTACGTGATGTGCACCCTATGCCCGGCCTCACACAGGCTCCCCTCAGGTCTCACGGCGTGTTGCTGGAGCAATGCAGTGGGTCAGGGGTCTTCGGGTAGCGGTCAGGACGGCAGCATCAGATGCACGTCGCCGAACTCGTGCCACAGGTAGCGCCCGCGCAGCGCCTCCTCGTAGCCCCTCCCGACCGCCTCCCGTCCCGCCACCGCCTCCAGCATCAGCAGGTGCGAGGCCTCCGGCTCGTGCAGGCCGGTCAGCAGCCCGTCCACCACCCGCACCCCGCGCTCGGGGGTGACCACCAGGTCCGTCCAGCCCGCGCGGGCCCGCACCACGCCGTCAGGGCCGGCCGCCGACTCCACCGCACGCACCGCCGTCGTCCCCACCGCGACCACCCGCCCACCCCCCGCCCGGACCGCGCGGATCAGCCGCGCCGACGCCTCCGGCACCACGAACCGCTCCGGGTACGGCGGCTCGTGCACCTCGCCCGAGGCCACCCCCGTGTCCAGCCTGACCGGCGCGAACCACACCCCCCGGCTCACCAGCTCCGCCACCGTCCGCCCGGTGAACGGACGCCCCGCGCTCGGCATCTCCGCACTCCCCGAACCGTCCCGCGACGGCAGCGCGAACACCGTCTGGTACGCCGACAGCGGCTGGTCCCGCTCCGTGTACGCGTACCGGATCGGCCGCCCGTGCTCCCGCAGCAGCCCCGGCACCTCCCGCGACACCCGCGCCCACCACAGCCGCGGCGACCCCGCGTCCAGCGGCTCCTCCGGCACCAGCCGCGCACCCCCGGCGAGCCTCACCTCCCTCCCCGCACGCGTGCCCGCGCGCACGCGCGTGGTGCCGCGGCCGTCCGGTTCCCTCAGCTCGACCGCCCAGCGCCCGTCGTCCCCCCGCGTGGAGAAGTGCACCACCACGCGCGCGTCCCCGAGCCGGCCGTCGACGGCCGCCGCCAGCGTCGGCGAGGTGTTCACCACCAGCAGGTCCCCCTCCCGCAGCAGCCGCGGAAACTCCGCGAACGCTTGGTGCGCCACCTCGGTGCCCCGCGACACCAGCAGCCGCACCGAGTCCCGCTCCCGCCCCGGCCCGCGCCGCTCCGCCGGCACCCGCGCGGACAGCTCCTCCGGCACCCGGAACGTCAGCGTCACCGCTCCCCCTCCAGCAGCGCGGGAGCGCCGTAGCGGCCACTGGGCGGCCGCTCGTCCAGCAGCCGCAGGAAGGCCGGCACCACCCCGGCCGGGTCCGGCCGCGGATCGTCGTCGTCCGGCACGGCCGCCGCGTACAGGTCGGTCTCCATGTCCCCGGGGTCGACCGCCCAGACCCGCAGCCCCTGCTCCTCCGCCGCCAGCACCGCCGCCAGGTGGTCCAGGGCCGCCTTGGACGCCCCGTACCCGCCCCAGGTGGGGTACGCCTCCGCCGCGGCGTCCGAGCTCACCACGAGCACCGCCCCCGCCGCGGCGGCCCGCAGCATCGGCAGCGCCTCCTGCACCAGGCCCAGCGCCGCCACCAGGTTCACCTCCAGCGCCCGCCGCAACCCCTCCAGGGGCAGTTCCTCCAGCCGCACCAGCGGCTCGGCACCCAGCGCGCTCGCGTTGTGCACCACCAGGTCCACCCCGCCCAGCCGCCAGGCCGCCGCCACCAGGTCCGCCCGGTGCGCGGGGTCCGCCACGTCCCCGGGCAGCGCCGTCACGCGCGTGCCGTGCGCCGACACCAGCACGGCCGCCTCCGCCAGGCGGTCCGGCCCCCGTGCGTCGAGCACGAGATCCCAGCCCCGCGCCGCCAGCCCCTGGGCCAGCGCCCGTCCAAGCCCTTTCGAAGCCCCTGTGATGATCGCAACCGGCATGGCAGCCGTCCCCTCGTCGTCGTCGCCCGGTCGGTGTGCGGTCAACGTAGGAACCCGCCCCGGGCCACCGCCTCGGGCGCGGGACGCAGCCGCCCGGGTCCCTTCGCCCTACGACGGCACGCCGGGGCCCCGGGCCCTACGCCACCCGCGCCGGACCCGCGACCCCGGACCTAGGACCACCGTCCGGCCCGGGGCGGACACCGGACCGATCCGCCCGGCCGGGGGCCGCCGGTACCGTGAGGACATGAGCCACGGCCCCCGGTCCGGCCTCGCCGCGGTGAGTTCCGCGTTGCTGGCCATGAGCAGGCACCTGGAGGTGCGCGACGTCCTCAAGACGATCGTCGCCTCCGCCCGCGACCTCCTCGACGCCCAGTACGCCGCGCTCGGCGTACCCGACGACCACGGGGGCTTCGCCCAGTTCGTGGTGGACGGCGTCAGCGACGAGCAGTGGAAGGCCATCGGCCCCCTGCCGCGCCGGCACGGTGTCCTCGCCGCGATGCTGGACGACGCCGCCCCGCAGCGCCTCGCCGACGTCCGCCGCGACCCCCGCTTCGAGGGCTGGCCCAGCGCCCACCCCGACCTGGTCGACTTCCTGGGCCTGCCGATCCGCGACGGCGACGAGGTGCTCGGCGCCCTGTTCCTCGCCAACAAGAGGTGCGCCAAGCCGGAGGGCACCTGCGGCTTCACCGAGGACGACGAGGAACTCCTCGGCATCCTCGCCCAGCACGCCGCGATCGCCCTCACCAACGCCCGCCTCTACGAACGCAGCCGCGAGCTGACCATCGCCGAGGAACGCTCCCGGCTCGCCCACGAGCTCCACGACGCGGTCAGCCAGAAGCTGTTCTCCCTGCGGCTCACCGCCCAGGCCGCCGCCCGTCTCGTGGACCGCGACCCGGCCCGCGCCAAGGGCGAGCTCCAGCAGGTGGCGGTGCTGGCCGCCGAGGCCGCCGACGAACTGCGCGCGGCGGTCGTCGAACTGCGGCCCGCCGCCCTCGACGAGGACGGACTGGTGGCCACCCTGCGCACCCAGATCCAGGTCCTCGACCGCGCCCACAGCGCCCGCGTCACCTTCACGGGCCACCTGGTGCGCGCCCTGCCCGCGGCCCAGGAGGAGGCGGTGCTGCGGGTCGCCCAGGAGGCGCTGCACAACGCCCTGCGCCACTCCGGCGGCGAGCACGTCGACGTGACCCTGGAGCGGCGCGGCAACGGCGCGGTCCTGCGGGTCGGCGACGACGGCGGCGGCTTCGACCCGCACGCCGTCCGCCGCGCGGGCCGCCATCTGGGCCTGGTCTCCATGCGGGACCGGGCGAGCGGGGTCGGCGGCACGCTGACCGTGGAATCGGCGCCCGGCAAGGGCACCACCATCGAGCTGGAGGTCCCCGGTGGCTGACACGATCAAGGTGCTGCTGGTCGACGACCACCAGGTGGTACGCCGTGGACTGCGCACCTTTCTCGAGGTGCAGGACGACATCGAGGTCGTCGGTGAGGCGGCCGACGGCGCGGAGGGGGTCGCCCTGGCCGCGGAACTCCAGCCCGACGTCATCCTCATGGACGTCAGGATGCCGGGCATGGACGGCGTGGAGGCGCTGCGGCGGCTGCGCGAGCTCGACCACCGGGCCCGGGTGCTGATCGTCACCAGCTTCACCGAGCAGCGCACGGTGATCCCCGCACTGCGCGCGGGCGCCGCCGGCTACGTTTACAAGGACATCGACCCCGACGCGCTCGCCGGCGCCATCCGCTCCGTGCACGCCGGGCACGTCCTGCTGCAGGCGGAGGTGGCCGGTGCGCTGCTCTCCCAGGAGGAGAACGCCCCCGGCGCCGGGCGCGCGGGGTCCCTCACCGAACGGGAGCGCGAGGTGCTCGGGCTGATCGCGGACGGGCGCGCCAACCGGGAGATCGCCCGCGCCCTCGTGCTCTCCGAGAAGACGGTGAAGACGCACGTGTCGAACATCCTGATGAAGCTCGACCTGGCGGACCGTACCCAGGCCGCCCTGTGGGCGGTACGGCACGGTGTCAGCGGATGATCTTCGACGACCGCCGCCATGCGGAAGGTTCCCCTCCGGTGCGAGATTCATACCGTAGGGGGAATGCCCCGAGGGCCCCGTATCCCTTGCCGGTGCCGCGCGTTTCCCAGGGCGGACCGCGGCGCCTGCCGCGGTCGTCCCAAGGAGGGCTCGGAAAGTGAAGAACCTGAAGAAGGCAGCGGCCGTGACGATGGTGGCCGGCGGTCTGCTCGCCGCCGGTGCGGGCATGGCCTCCGCCAGCGAGGGCAGCCACGCGGACGGCAAGGCCGTGGGCAGCCCGGGCGTCGTCTCGGGCAACCTCGTCCAGGTCCCGGTCGACGTCCCGGTCAACGTGTCCGGCAACAGCATCAACGTCATCGGCGTCCTGAACCCGGCCTTCGGCAACGTCGCCGTCAACCACTGACGCCGCCCGCCGACAGCCCCGGCCGCCCGCCCCACGGGGCGCCGGGGCTTTCGCCTGCCCAGGCACACCACCACGCGCCCGCGCGAGGGGCCCGCCTCAAAGAGCCCCCACGCCGACTCGACGCACCCACGCACTCCCACACCGGTTCCGCGCGCCCCGCGCCGTCGTACGCCCCGCTTACGCGCCCGCGCCGGTCAGCGCCCCCGGGGTTCTACGGCCCCGACGTACGCGCCCGCGCTCTCACACCGATTCCGCGCGCCCCGCGCCGCCCAGGCCCCGGGTGAGCACGCCCACACACCCGCGTCGTACGGGGCACGACATACCGCGCCCCGCGCGGGTCAGCCCCGCTCCTCCACGAACGCGTTGTACGCGGCCACCTGCGCCCGTCGGGACGTCCGCTCCACCGGACGCAGCGCCAGCGCCCGCGCCGACATCTCCGACGCGCTCACCGCGCCGCCGTGTCCGTTCACCGTCGCCAGCGAGATCAACGCACCCACCCGCTGCGCCAGCTCCAGCACCCGCACCGCGCGCGGCGGATACCCCGGCGCCAGCACGTCCCGCCCCCGCGACGCCGACGCCCGCGCCCGGTACGCGTCGATCGCCGCCTCCGCCACCGGACCCGACCCGGCCACGTCCAGCCTCGTCAGCACCTCCGTCGCCTCCCGCAGCGCCTCCGCCAGCTCCCGCTCCGCCTCACCCAGCGACGGCACGTCGGCGGGCGGCGCCTCCCGCACCGGCAGACAGTGCCAGACGACCTCCACGTGCACATCGCCCGCGGGCCCCGCCTCCGTGACCTCCGGCACCAGCCCCAGGGCCGCCCCCTGGCACACCACCGCCTCCTCGGCCTCCAGCGCCCGCGCGTTGAACTCCGGCGGCCCGCTCAGCCCCAGCGGATGCCCCGGCGCCGGCAGCGCCACCCGAAGCCCCGACACCCCGAGGCCCCGCAGCCGCCCCAAGGCCAGCGTCAGCCCCACCGGCGCGGACTCCCCGGGCACCCCCTCCACGCGGTGCACCGCGTCCTCCCCGACGACGGCGAGCGCCGCCTCGTCCGGGGAGACAAGTCCGGCAAGAAGGGCATTGCCCCAAGCGGCGAGACGACCAGAGCGTGGTTCCGAAAGCATGCGTACACCCTAGACAGCACCCGAGAACCGGACCGATGGAATGTCCGGGTCGACCAGTGGCGTAGATTTCATGATGGGCTGCGCCCACGGGTGCGGCGGACCGACCCACAAGGCGTACGCGACAGCCGAGACCGGCCACACTGCAAGGGGAGACAAGGCGCTCATGAGCGATGTTCTGGAACTTCAGGACGTATCCGTGGTCCGCGAGGGCCGGGCTCTGGTGGAGCAGGTCTCCTGGTCGGTCAAGGAAGGTGAACGCTGGGTCATCCTCGGCCCCAACGGCGCCGGCAAGACCACCCTCCTCAACATCGCGTCCAGCTACCTCTACCCCAGCAAGGGCACCGCCACCATCCTCGGCGAGACGCTCGGCCGCCCCGGCACCGACGTCTTCGAGCTGCGCCCCCGCATCGGCGTGGCCGGCATCGCACTCGCCGACAAGCTCCCCAAGAAGCAGACGGTCCTGCAGACCGTGCTCACCGCCGCCTACGGCATGACCGCCGGCTGGCAGGAGGAGTACGAGGACATCGACGAACAGCGCGCCCGCGCCTTCCTCGACCGCCTCGGCATGTCCGAATACCTCGACCGCAAGTTCGGCACCCTCTCCGAGGGCGAGCGCAAGCGCACCCTCATCGCCCGTGCCCTGATGACCGACCCCGAGCTGCTGCTCCTCGACGAGCCCGCCGCCGGCCTCGACCTCGGCGGCCGCGAGGACCTGGTGCGCCGACTCGGCCGCCTCGCCCGCGACCCGATCGCCCCCTCCATGATCATGGTCACCCACCACGTCGAGGAGATCGCCCCCGGCTTCACCCACGTCCTGATGATCCGTCAGGGCAAGGTCCTCGCCGCCGGCCCCCTCGAACTCGAGCTCACCAGCCGCAACCTCTCCCTCTGCTTCGGCCTCCCGCTCGTCGTGGAGCAGGTCGGCGACCGCTGGACCGCGCAGGGCCTCCCGATCGGCTGAACACCGCCCCGGCGGCACAACGCCCGGACCCCCCGGGCCCGTTCGACCGGACCGGCGCCCTGTCCGTGACCGGGTGCGCGGTTCTACCATGACCGGTGTGGACATCGACGCATGGCTGTGGTGGCTGATCGGCGCGGCGGCACTCGGCATCGGGCTGGTGATCACCGCGATGCCCGAACTCGGCATGCTCGCGGTGGGCGCCGTCGCCGCCGCGGTGGTCTCCGGCATCTTCGGCGGCGGAGCCGTCGCCCAGGTCGCGGTCTTCGCCGTGGTCTCGACCGCGCTGATCGCCCTCGTCCGCCCCATCGCCCGCAGACACCGGTCCCAACGGCCCGAACTCGCCACCGGCGTCGACGCCCTGAAGGGCAAACAGGCCGTCGTCCTCGAACGCGTCGACGGCAGCGGCGGCCGGATCAAACTCGCGGGCGAGGTCTGGTCGGCCCGCGCACTCGACACCGGCCGCTCCTACGACGTCGGCCAGGAGGTCGACGTCGTGGACATCGAGGGGGCCACCGCGGTCGTCATGTGATCCCGCACCTCCCGTACGGCACAACCGGTGCGAAGACGGCCCCGGTTGGCCCCGCGGTCTGACAGACTCGACCAGCAAGATCTACAACCGTACGACCGTGCACAGGCACACACGACCTGCCATAGGCGCCGAGGCTAAGAAGGGTTCGGGGAACCGACGATGGAACCGGTCATCATCGTCCTGATCATCCTGGTGGTGTTGGTCTTCATCGCCCTGATCAAGACGATCCAAGTCATCCCACAGGCCAGCGCCGCCATCGTCGAGCGCTTCGGCCGCTACACGCGGACACTCAACGCGGGCCTCAACATCGTCGTCCCGTTCATCGACACCATCCGCAACCGCATCGACCTCCGCGAGCAGGTCGTCCCCTTCCCGCCGCAGCCGGTGATCACCCAGGACAACCTGGTCGTCAACATCGACACCGTCATCTACTACCAGGTGACCGACGCCCGAGCCGCCACCTACGAGGTCGCCAGCTACATCCAGGCGATCGAGCAGCTCACCGTCACCACCCTGCGCAACATCATCGGCGGCATGGACCTGGAGCGCACCCTCACCTCCCGCGAGGAGATCAACGCGGCGCTGCGCGGCGTCCTCGACGAGGCCACCGGCAAGTGGGGCATCCGCGTCAACCGCGTCGAGCTCAAGGCCATCGAACCGCCCACCTCCATCCAGGACTCGATGGAGAAGCAGATGCGCGCCGACCGTGACAAGCGCGCCGCCATCCTGCAGGCCGAGGGCGTCCGGCAGTCCGAGATCCTGCGCGCCGAGGGCGAGAAGCAGTCCCAGATCCTGCGCGCCGAAGGTGAGGCCAAGGCCGCCGCCCTGCGCGCCGAGGGCGAGGCCCAGGCCGTCCGCACGGTCTTCGAGGCCATCCACGCCGGCGACCCGGACCAGAAGCTGCTCTCCTACCAGTACCTCCAGATGCTCCCGAAGATCGCCGAGGGCGACGCCAACAAGCTCTGGATCGTCCCCAGCGAGATCGGCGACGCCCTCAAGGGTCTCTCCGGCGCGATGGGCAACCTGGGCGCGATGGGCGGCGGCAACGGCGCCACCGCCAACGTCCCCGCACAGGAACGCCGCGAGAAGCCCTCCATCGACTGAGAGCCCCGAAAAACACGCGTTCCCCGCACCCCTCAGGGGCGCGGGGAACCGCGCGATCAACCACCGCCAACCCGCACCCGGGTCATCCGCTCAGCCCCTACGGCGAAGCCTCACGCGGCGTCCAACGCCAGCCACTCCGGCAAAGCCTCGAAGTCGTCCCTGGCCAGCGCCAGCAACATCGCATCCGCCGGCGTCGGCTCGTACGGCTCCCGCAGCAACGGCATCCCGGCCTGCTCCGGCGTCCGGTTCGCCTTGCGGTGGTTGTCCTCCGCGCACGACGCCACCGTGTTCAGCCACGTGTCCTGCCCGCCGAGCGACCGCGGCACCACGTGGTCCACGGTCGTCGCCCTGCGGCCGCAGTACGCGCAGCGGTGCCTGTCCCGGACGAGCACCCCCCGCCTCGACCACGGCGCACGTCTTCGGAACGGCACCCGCACGTAGTGGCAGAGCCTGATCACCCGGGGCGCCGGTATGTCGACCGCGGCTCCCCGCATCCGCAGTTCGGGGTGGGCCTGCTCGACGACGGCCTTGTCCTGCAGCACCAGAACGACGGCTCGGTTCAACGTCACCGTCGACAGCGGCTCGAAGCTCGCGTTCAGCACCAGCGTGTCCCGCATACCAGCCCACCTCCCGTGTGCACCGGCCCACCCCTCGGCGGGCTGGAACAACTCTGGCCGGGCGCGCCGGGATGGACAACGCAATAACCGCTGCTGCCACGGGAGGCGGCTCCCGCGAACCCCGGCAGAAAAAATGCCCGCCCCTGATCAATTCCAAGACCAGGGGCGGGCAAACGTTCCGTGAACGTCCGGGGGCCGCGCGGACGGCTCAGGACTCCGCGGGCACCTCGTACTCACCGATCAGCTGGGCCCGCGCGATCGCGTGGAACCGCAGGTTGAAACCGACCACGGCCGGAGAGGCGTCCGAGTCCGGACCCAGCTTCTCCTGGTCCACGGCGTACACCGTGAACACGTACCGGTGCGGCCCGTCCCCGGGCGGCGGCGCGGCGCCCCCGAAGTCCTTGCTGCCGTAGTCGTTGCGCGCCTGTACGGCGCCCTCCGGCAGCCCCTCGAACGCGCCGCTGCCCGCACCGGCCGGCAGCTCGGTCACCGAGGCCGGGATGTCGAACACCACCCAGTGCCAGAACCCGCTGCCCGTCGGCGCGTCGGGGTCGTAGCAGGTCACGGCGAAGCTCTTGGTCTCCGCAGGGAAACCCTCCCACCGCAGGTGCGGCGACGTGTTGCCCGCCGCCTGGACCTGAGCGTCCTTGAGCGCCGCCCCCTCCGTCACATCGTCACTCGCCACCGTGAACGACGGCACGGGCGGATGGAAGTCATGGGGGAGCGGCCGCCGCCTGAGCTCGGACACCTGGGTACCTCCTGATCGACGAGTTCGGTCGACGACGAGCCTAGAACCAGTTGCGCTTGGAACCGACCTCCGACAGCCACTGGTTGAGGTACGCCGCCCAGTCGGTCCCCTGGTAGTCGTTCAGCCCCACCTGGAAGGAACGGAAGGTGTCGCTGCCCTCGCTGAACAGACCCGGCTTCTTGTCCATCTCCAGCACCACGTCCATCGCCCGCTCGTCGGCGACGAAGCTCAGCTCCACCTGGTTCAGCCCGCGGTACTGCGACGGCGGATAGAACTCGATCTCCTGGTAGAAGGGCAGCTTCTGCCGGGTGCCCCGGATGTGGCCGCGCTCCATGTCCGCGTTCTTGAAGCGGAAGCCCAGCTGGACGAACGCGTCCAGGATCGCCTTCTGCGCCGGCAACGGGTGCACGTTGACCGGGTCCAGGTCACCGGAGTCGACGGCCCGCGCGATCGCCAGCTCGGTGGTCACACCGATGTCCATCCCGCGCAGCTGCTGCCCGTCGATCATCGTGACCGGCGTCTCCCACGGGATCTCGAGACCGAACTGCACAGCGTGCACCGCGCCCGCCTGCAGCTCGAAGGCACCCCCCAGCTGCTGCTTGGTGAACTCGATGTTCTGCTTGTACTCCTCGTCGCCGCTCTCGACCTCGACCTTGGCCTGAAGACCGACCGACAGTCCCTCGATCTGCTGGTTCACGGACCCGCCCTGGATCCGCACCTCGCCCTGGACGACACCCCCAGGGACGACGTTGACCTCGTGCAGCACCGTCTCGACCGAGGCCCCGCCGGCCCCCAGACTCGCCAGCAGCTTCTTGAACGCCATGTCTCTCCCTCTCCAGGCGACCCCAGTGGGTCACACCTGATCCACCGGCCCGCGGCACGTCGTGCGCCGGACTCCGATCCATAACAACGCGATCCGGCCTCGGCCGGTTCCGTGTGCCCCACACCCTGGCAACCGCGGCGTCCCCTTGACCAGCCCGTGGCCCGGCCCGCCTCCAGTACCCTCGGACGGCATGATCGCGAGCCCCGACCGTACGCCCCTGCCAAGAAAGTTCTTCGACCGACCCGTCCTCGAGGTCGCCCCCGATCTGCTCGGCCGCCTCCTGGTCCGCGACACCCCGGACGGCCCGATAGTCCTCCGTCTCACCGAGGTGGAGGCCTACGACGGACAGAACGACCCCGGCTCGCACGCCTACCGCGGTCGCACCCCCCGCAACGACGTGATGTTCGGTGCGCCCGGCCATGTGTACGTCTACTTCACCTACGGCATGTGGTTCTGCATGAACCTGGTGTGCGGCCCCGAGGGACGGGCGAGCGCGGTCCTGCTGCGCGCGGGCGAGATCGTGGAGGGCGCGGAGCTCGCCCGGACCCGCCGGCTCTCGGCGCGCAACGACAAGGAACTGGCCAAGGGCCCGGCTCGGCTGGCTACGGCCCTGGGTGTCGACCGCGCCCTCAACGGCACGGACGCCTGCGCCGCCGGCGACACCCCGCTGCGGATCGCGCACGGCACACCCGTCGACCCGCGCCAGGTGCGCAACGGGCCGCGTACCGGAGTCTCCGGCGACGGTGCCGTACATCCGTGGCGGTACTGGGTCGCGGACGACCCGACGGTGAGTCCGTACCGGGCCCACGTGCCCCGTCGGCGTCGAAGTTGACTCGCTCCTGAAACCTGCGTAATGTAGCCCGAGCCGCTTGAGCCGGGCAGGGCAGTAGCCCGCATCCGGGATGCGGCGAACCCACTACCTACGATCACCCTTCAGCGGGGTCGACATCGGCATGTCCGCATGCCTGAATTCGAAGCTGCGGGCCCGATTATGAATCGGGCCGGGGAATCGGTTAACGTAGTGCTTGTCGAAAGGCCGACAGGCGAAAGCCAAAGGCTCAACGACCGCCCGCCGACCGGGAATCGGAACCGAAAGGATCTGATAGAGTCGGAAACGCAAGACCGAAGGGAAGCGCCCGGAGGAAAGCCCGAGAGGGTGAGTACAAAGGAAGCGTCCGTTCCTTGAGAACT
>NZ_JBITSH010000015.1:0-157453 GCF_044540535.1 Streptomyces sp. NPDC085937
CGGGCCCCCCCCCCGCCCGCCCCCCCGCCCCCCCCCCCCGCGCCGCCGGGGGGGGGGGGGGGCCCGGCCCCCCCCCCGGGGGGCGGGCCCGCCCCCCCCCCCCCCCCCCCCCCCCCCCCCCCCGCGCCGGTAGGACTGCGGCGTGGTCCCCACCGCGCGGACGAAGTGGTGGCGCAGCGCGGCCGCGTTGCCGAAGCCGGTACGGCCGGCGATCGCGTCCACCGTTTCGTCCGTCCGCTCCAGCAGGTGCTGGGCCAGCAGCACCCGCTGACCCAGGATCCAGCGGTAGGGCGTGGTGCCGGTCTCCTGCTGGAAGCGGCGGGCGAAGGTGCGCGGGGACATGTGGGCGCGGGCGGCGAGCTGCTCGACGGTGACCTCCTCGTCGAGGTGCCGCTCCATCCAGACCAGCACCTCGGCGACGGAGTCGCCCCCGGGCTGTGGCAGCGGGCGCTCGATGTACTGGGCCTGCCCGCCGTCGCGGTGCGGGGGTACCACCATCCGGCGGGCGATCCGGTTGGCCACCTCCGGGCCCTGCTCCTTGCGTACCAGGTGCAGACAGGCGTCGATGCCCGCGGCGGTGCCCGCCGAGGTGAACACCGGGTCCTCGTCGACGTAGAGCACGTCGGGCTCCGCCGTCAGGTGAGGGTGCCTGCGGCCCAGTTCCTCCGCGTGCTTCCAGTGGACGGCGGCGCGGCGGCCCTCCAGCAGTCCGGCGGCGGCCAGCACGAACACCCCCGAGCACACGCTCAGCACCCGGGCGCCCCGGTCCACGGCCCGGCGCAGGGAGTCCAGCAGGTCGGGAGGGAACTCCCGCGTCACGTAGGAGGCACCGGCCGGCACGGTGATCAGGTCCGCCGTCTCCAGACGTTCCAGACCGTGCTCGACCTGGAGCGAGAAGCCGGTACTGGCCCGCACCGACGGCCCGTCCGCCGAGGCGACGGCGAAGTCGTAGGCCGGCAGCCCGTCGTCGCTGCGGTCGATGCCGAACACCTCGCAGACCACGCCGAGTTCGAAGGGGTTCACGCCGTCGAGCAGGACGGCCGCCACATTCCGGAGCATGCCTTCAGTGTGCCGCACGCTTGGCAGTAAATCGAGGGTGTACGGCAGTCCTGCCACTGCCGGTCAGGAGTGTCCGGCGCGACAGTGGTGTACATGAACACGACGCAGATGGAAGCACTGATCTCGATGGTGGCCGTTCTCGGCCTGTTCGTCCTGATGACCGCGCCCGCCGTGATCGGCATCCTGCGCGACCGCCGCATCGACCGGCAGATCCGCCGGGCCCAGGCGGCCCCCGTCACCGAGCCGCCCGACGCGCCGGCCGCGTCCCGCCCGGAGCACCGGGCCGCCTCCCGCCGCCACGCACGCGCGGCGTGAGACGGACCCGGCGCCCGAGCGCTAGAAGTCCTCGTCCAGGTCGACCGTGCCCTCCACGGCGACCTGGTACGCGGACGGACGGCGCTCGAAGAAGTTGGTCAGCTCCTGGACGCCCTGCAGCTCCATGAAGGAGAACGGGTTCTCCGACCCGTACACCGGCGCGAAGCCCAGCCGCACCAGCCGCTGGTCCGCGACGCACTCCAGATACTCCCGCATCGACGCGGTGTTCATGCCCGGCAGCCCGTCGCCGCACAGGTCCCGCGCGAACTGCAGTTCCGCCTCGACCGCCTCGCGCAGCATGTCGGTGACCTGCCGGCCGAGCTCCTCGTCGAACAGCTCCGGCTCCTCCTTGCGCACGGTGTCCACCACGTCGAACGCGAACGACATGTGCATGGTCTCGTCGCGGAACACCCAGTTGGTTCCGGTCGCCAGCCCGTGCAGCAGACCCCGGCTGCGGAACCAGTAGACGTAGGCGAAGGCGCCGTAGAAGAACAGGCCCTCGATGCACGCGGCGAAGCAGATCAGGTTGAGCAGGAAGCGGCGCCGGTCCGCCCGCGACTCCAGCCGGTCGATCTTCTCCACCGAGTCCATCCACCGGAAGCAGAACTCGGCCTTCTCCCGGATGGACGGGATGTTCTCCACGGCCGCGAAGGCCGCCGCCCGGTCGTCCGGATCGGGCAGATAGGTGTCCAGCAGCGTCAGGTAGAACTGGACGTGCACGGCCTCCTCGAACAGCTGCCGCGACAGGTACAGCCGCGCCTCGGGCGAGTTGATGTGCTTGTACAGCGTGAGCACCAGGTTGTTCGCCACGATCGAGTCGCCGGTCGCGAAGAACGCCACGAGCCGGCCGATCAGATGCTGCTCCTCGGGGGTCAGCTTCGCCAGGTCGGCGACGTCCGAATGCAGGTCCACCTCCTCGACGTGCCAGGTGTTCTTGATCGCGTCCCGGTAGCGCTCGTAGAAGTCGGGGTAGCGCATGGGGCGCAGGGTGAGTTCGAAGCCGGGGTCGAGCAGGTTCTTCGTCACGCTGGTGGTCACTGGCAGGCCTCACAGGATTCGGGGTTCTCGAGGGAGCAGGCGACGGCCTCGGGATCGGCCGGCTGCTGGACGGGGACGGGGACGGCGGCGCGGGCCGCCCGGGCGATCCGGGTCGCCGGGCGGGAGCGCAGGTAGTAGGTGGTCTTCAGCCCCTGCTTCCAGGCGTAGGCGTACATCGAGGAGAGCTTGCCGATGGTCGGCGTCTCCAGGAACAGGTTCAGCGACTGCGCCTGGTCCAGGAACGGGGTGCGCGCGGCGGCCATGTCGATCAGGCCGCGCTGCGGGATCTCCCAGGCCGTGCGGTACAGCCGCCGGACGTCCTCCGGGATCCAGGCGAAGTGCTGCACCGAGCCGCCCGCCTCACGCAGCGCCTCCCGGGTGCGCGCGTCCCACACGCCGAGCCGCTTGAGGTCCTCCACCAGGTACGAGTTGACCTGGAGGAACTCCCCGGACAGCGTCTCGCGCTTGAACAGGTTGGACACCTGCGGCTCGATGCACTCGTACACGCCCGCGATGGACGCGATGGTGGCGGTCGGCGCGACGGCCAGCAGCAGCGCGTTGCGCATGCCGGTGGCCGCGATCCGGCCGCGCAGCGCCTCCCAGCGCTCCGGCCAGGTGAGTTCGACACCGTAGTGGTCGGGGTGCAGCACGCCCCGGGCGGTACGGGTCTTCTCCCAGGCCGGCAGCGGGCCGTGCCGCTCGGCCAGCCCGGCGGACGTCTCGTACGCGGCGAGCATGATCCGCTCGGCGATCCGGGTGGAGAGCGCCTTCGCCTCGGGGGAGTCGAACGGCATGCGCATCCGGAAGAAGACGTCCTGCAGCCCCATCACGCCCAGACCGACGGGGCGCCAGCGGGAGTTGGACCGGGCCGCCTGCTCGGTCGGGTAGAAGTTGATGTCGACCACACGGTCCAGGAACGTCACCGCGGTGCGGACGGCCGCGTCCAGGCGCTCCCAGTCCATGCCGTCCGGGCCGGCGAAGGCCGCGAGGTTGACCGACCCCAGGTTGCAGACCGCCGTCTCCCCGTCGTCGGTCACCTCCAGGATCTCCGTGCACAGGTTCGAGGAGTGGACCACGTGGCCGGGCTCGGCGGTCTGGTTGGCGGTGCGGTTGGCGGTGTCCTTGAAGGTCATCCAGCCGTTGCCGGTCTGCGCCAGGGTGCGCATCATCCGGCCGTACAGCTCGCGGGCCGGGAGCGTCCTGCGGGCCAGGCCCTTCGCCTCGGCGGCGCGGTAGGCCCCGTCGAACTCCTCGCCCCACAGGTCGACCAGCTCGGGCACGTCGACGGGGGAGAACAGCGACCACTGGGCGTCGGCGTCGACCCGGCGCATGAACTCGTCCGGGACCCAGTGCGCCAGGTTCAGGTTGTGCGTACGGCGGGCGTCCTCACCGGTGTTGTCGCGCAGCTCCAGGAACTCCTCGACGTCCGCGTGCCAGGTCTCCACGTAGACGGCGGCGGCGCCCTTGCGCCGGCCGCCCTGGTTCACGGCGGCGACCGAGGCGTCCAGCGTCTTCAGGAACGGGACGATGCCGTTGGAGTGCCCGTTGGTGCCGCGGATCAGCGAGCCCCGGGCGCGGACGCGGGAGAAGGACAGGCCGATGCCGCCGGCGTGCTTCGAAAGACGGGCGACCTGGTGGTAGCGGTCGTAGAGGGAGTCCAGCTCGTCCTTGGGGGAGTCGAGGAGGTAACAGGACGACATCTGCGGGTGGCGGGTGCCGGAGTTGAACAGCGTGGGGGAGGAGGGCAGGTAGTCCAGCCGGCTCATCAGCCCGTACAGGGCGGCGACCTCCTCCAGCGCCCGCTCGCTGTCGTCCTCGGCGAGTCCGCAGGCCACCCGGAGCAGGAAGTGCTGGGGCGTCTCGACGACCTTGCGGGTGACGGGGTGGCGCAGCAGGTAGCGGCTGTGCAGGGTGCGCAGCCCGAAGTAACCGAAGCGGTCGTCGGCCGCGGTGTCGACCAGGGCGTCGAGGCGCGTGGCGTGCAGCCGGACCAGGGCCGCGGTCCGGTCGCCGATCAGTCCTTCCCGGTGCCCGGCGGCGACCGACCCGGTGAAGGAGGTGACGCCCTGCGAGGCGGCCTCGGCGCGGATGCCGAGGGTCAGCAGCCGGGCGGCGAGCCGGGAGTAGGCGGGGTCCTCGGAGATCAGGCCGGCCGCCGCCTCGGTGGCCAGTTCCCGCAGCTCCGCTTCGTCGGCGGCGGCGGACCGGCCGCGCAGCGCGGCCGCGGCGACCCGGCCGGGGTCGGCGTCGGGCAGGTCGGCGGTCAGCTCGGTCAGGGTCCGCAGCAGCGCGGCCCCGGGGCCGTCGCCCTCCTCGGTCACGCGGGTCGCTGAAGCCGGATCGGCTGGCGCGATGGTCACGTGGGGCTCTCCCTCGCTCGGCACGGGGGCCTCGAAGAGCGCAGGGGGCAGCACACGAACGCACGCGGCGTCGCGTCCACCGGCCCATTCCGCGAGGCCCGGACGTCAGGGCACCCGGACCGGTCGGGCCGGGCGCACTGTCGGCAGGTCCTCGGACTGACTCCCGTGCGCGCCCGTGGGCAGGCAGGGGTACACCGTTGCGGGACAGTTCCGGATTCGCACCGGATTCCCCTGCGGCGACAGCGAGCATGAGCATACATCTTGTGCCGGGTGCCGCCAGCAACCCCATATGTTGTGTCGGCTCGCGGTCAGAGTGTCAGCTCGTAGGTCAGGAGCATGATGTCGTCCAGCTCCGGCAGCGGGTTCCAGTCCCGCTCCGGGGTGCGAATGAAGCCCAGCCGTTCGTAGACGCGGTGGGCGGCGCGCATGGTGCGCTGGGTCGACAGCACGACCCGGGCGCGGCCCTCGATCGCCCGTGCCCGCTCGACGCAGGCGCGCACCAGGGCCTCCCCGGCGCCCCGCCCCCGGCCGGACGCGGCCACCGCCAGCATCCGGATCTCCGCCTCGTCCGACCGCGCTATGTCCGCCATCGGTCCGGGCCCCGGCACGAAGGTCACCCCGCCCAACAGTGTGCCGTGCTCCACCGCGACCAGGACCTCGGCGGCGGCCGCCCGCTTCGCCACGTCCCTGAGCTCACCGAGGTAGGCGTCGCTCTCCCCGAAGTCCAGCAGGCCGTCCTGCAGATAGGCCTGCGCGGTGATCTCACCGAGGTCCGCGTACTCGCCGGGCGTCACCGGCCGGATGACGATGTCCATGCGGGGAGTCTGCCGTACGGGGACGACAGCGGGCCGCCGGTTTTCCACCGGCGGCCCGCTGCCCTGTGCACCCGCGGCGTCAGTGCGTGCTGCCCGCCGTGGCCGGCGGGAGCTCGGTCTGGACGCCGGGGTCGCCCGCGTCCGCCGTGTAGTCCTGCGGCTCGGTCTCGTCGACGCCCTCCGGCGCCTTGAACGCCCGCATGACGAACGTGAGCACCACCGTGACCACCACGTTGATCACGAAGGCGGTGAGACCGATGTAGCCGATCTCGCCGATCCCCGGGATCTCCTTCGCCGAACCGCCGAAGTGCTTCTGGGTCGGCGAGGCCACCCCGTACGCGGCGACCGTGCCGTAGATCATGCCGACCGCCCAGCCGCCGATCAGCGCCCAGCGGTGGAACCAGCGGGTGAACAGGCCGCCCACCAGCGCCGGGAAGGTCTGCAGGATCCAGATGCCGCCCAGCAACTGGAAGTTGATGGCGACCGTCTTGTCCATGGTCAGCACGAAGACCAGCGCGCCCACCTTCACCAGCAGCGACACGACCTTGGAGACGGCGGTCTCCTGCTTCGGGGTCGCGTCCGGCTTGATGAAGTCCTTGTAGATGTTGCGGGTGAACAGGTTCGCCGCCGCGATCGACATGATCGCCGCCGGCACCAGCGCGCCGATGCCGATCGCCGCGAAGGCCACACCGGCGAACCAGTCCGGGAACATGTTCTCGAACAGCTGCGGGATGGCCAGCTGGCCGTTCTGCACCTTCACCCCGGCCGCGATCGCCATGAACCCGAGCAGCGCCAGCAGGCCCAGCATCAGCGAGTACAGCGGCAGGATCGTGGTGTTGCGGCGGATCACCTCACGGCTGCGCGAGGACAGCGTCGCCGTGATCGAGTGCGGGTACATGAACAGCGCGAGCGCCGAGCCCAGCGCCAGCGTGGCGTACGTCCACTGGCCCGCCTCGCCCGGCACCAGGGCGCCGCGCGGGGCACCGGTGGCCGGGTTGGTCTCGCTGTACGCCTCCTGCGCGGAGGCGAAGATCTCGTCGAACCCGCCCAGCTTGATCGGGATGTAGATGATCGCCACCGCGATCACGATGTAGATCAGCGTGTCCTTGACGAACGCGATCAGGGCGGGCGCCCGCAGCCCCGACGAGTAGGTGTACGCGGCCAGCACACCGAAGGCGAGGAGCAGCGGCAGGTCCTTGACGAACCAGTTGGTGTTCTCGCCGCCGCCGACGCCCATCACGTCCAGCACGGCCTGGATGCCGACCAGTTGCAGCGCGATGTACGGCATCGTCGCCAGGATGCCGGTGACCGCGACGGCCAGCGACAGGCCCTTCGAGCCGAACCGGCCGCGCACGAAGTCCGAGGTCGTCACGTAGCCGTGCTTGTGCGACACCGACCACAGCCGGGGCAGGAAGGTGAAGATCAGCGGATACACCAGGATCGTGTACGGCACCGCGAAGAAGCCGGCCGCGCCCGCCGCGTAGATCGCCGCCGGGACGGCCACGAAGGTGTACGCGGTGTACAGGTCGCCGCCCAGCAGGAACCAGGTGACCCAGGTGCCGAACGACCGCCCTCCCAGGCCCCATTCGTCGAGGGTGTGCTCGTTGGCCGCCTTGCGCCAGCGGGCGGCCAGGAAGCCCATCACGGTGACGAGCACGAAGAAGAAGATGAAGACGGCGAGTGCCACGCCGTTCACGCCGTCGTTCACTGCTCCGCACCGCCCTTCGCGGCCGAGCGACCGCGCTGGTCACGCTGCCAGAGCTTGTACGCGATCATCGTCAGCGCGGTCGAGATCAGCACCCAGGCCATCTGGTACCAGTAGAAGAACGGGATACCGATGAAGGCCGGGTCGGTCTTGGCGTAGGACCCGACCCACAGCATGGCCACGAACGGTGCGACGAGACAGAGGCCGATGACGACGCGTACGGGCGTCACCACCGGCTCTCGTGTTGTTTCTGGGGCTTGTGACATCAGACGGCTCCCGTCCCCTCACTGATCGCCGACGTTGGCTCGCGGCAATGTAGGTGAGGGGGCGGGGCGGTCGTAACCCCCCGTTGGAGGGGCGGTACTCAGCAGCCGCCCAACCGAGAGGCAACAGCAACGAAAATCCTGTCAACCACCCGGTCTGTCGGGTTTTGCGGTGACGTCGGAGGCCGGCTGCCCGTCTCAGTCCTGGGGGCGCTTGAGGCGCGCGACGAACTTGTACCGGTCGCCCCGGTACACCGAACGCACCCACTCCACCGGCTGCCCGCCCCGGTCGAGCGAGTGCCGCGACAGCATCAGCATCGGCAGACCGACGTCGGTGCCGAGCAGGCCCGCCTCGCGCGGGGTGGCCAGGGACGTCTCGATCGTCTCCTCCGCCTCCGCGAGATGGACGTCGTACACCTCGGCGAGGGCGGTGTAGAGGGACGTGTACTTGGTCAGACTGCGGCGCAGCGCGGGGAAGCGCTTGGCGCTGAGGTGGGTGGTCTCGATGGCCATCGGCTCGCCGTTGGCCATGCGCAGCCGCTCGATGCGCAGCACCCGTCCGCCGGCCGTGATGTCCAGCAGGCCGGCGAGCCGGTCGTCGGCGGTGATGTACCCGAGGTCGAGCAGCTGCGACGTCGGCTCCAGGCCCTGGGCGCGCATGTCCTCGGTGTACGAGGTCAGCTGGAGCGCCTGGGACACCTTGGGCTTGGCGACGAAGGTGCCCTTGCCCTGGATGCGCTCCAGACGCCCCTCGACCACCAGTTCCTGCAGCGCCTGGCGCACGGTGGTGCGCGAGGTGTCGAACTCGGCGGCCAGGGTGCGCTCGGGCGGGACCGGGGTGCCGGGAGGCGCCGTCTCGGTCATGTCGAGCAGGTGTTTCTTGAGCCGGTAGTACTTAGGCACACGCGCCGTACGGACCGCGGTCCCACCCTCGTTCTCCGCACTGCTGACGTCGGTGCTCATGCTCTGCCTTCCCGGCTCCGGCTGCCGAAGCGGCCGACGATCCGTCGGCCACGGCTGACATCGTGGCACGGCTCGGGACGGGGAGCTGCCCCCCGTACGCTCCGTGATCCCTTTTGTATACCCCTGGGGCTGGTGCTGGTCCAGACCACGGGCGGTGGTCAGAGTCCCTGCCACTCCGGCTTGTTGACGTAGGTGTGCCGGAAGTAGTCGGCGAGCTTCAGCTTGGAGGCGGCGGCCTCGTCGACGACCACGGTGGCGTGCGGGTGCAGCTGAAGCGCGGACGCCGGGCACACCGCCGCGACCGGTCCCTCGACGGTGGCGGCCACCGCGTCCGCCTTGCCCTCGCCGGTGGCCAGCAGGACCAGGTGCCGGGCCTCCAGGATGGTGCCGATGCCCTGGGTGATGACGTGGTGCGGCACCTGCTCGATGTCACCGTCGAAGAAGCGGGCGTTGTCCACCCGGGTCTGCTCGGTCAGGGTCTTGATCCGGGTGCGCGAGGCGAGCGAGGAGCACGGCTCGTTGAACCCGATGTGCCCGTCCGTGCCGATCCCCAGCAGCTGCAGGTCCACGCCGCCGGCCTCGGCCAGCTCCCGGTCGTAGCGCTCGCAGGCGCCCTGCACGTCCTCGGCGGTTCCGTCCGGGCCGAGGAAGGACTCCATCGGGATGCCGAGCGGCTCGAGGACCTCGCGGCGCAGCACCGAGCGGTAGGACTCGGGGTGGTCGGCCGGCAGCCCCACGTACTCGTCGAGCTGGGCAACCCGCGCCCGGGAGATGTCGGTGGCACCGGAGCGGACCTTCGCCGCCAGCGCCTCGTAGACGGGCAGCGGCGTGGACCCCGTGGCCACGCCCAGCAGGGCGTCGGGCTTGCGCCGCAGCAGCTGGGCCATGGCCTCGGCGACGGTCTCGCCTCCCGCCTTGGCGTCCGCAACGATGACAACTTCCACGGTGGGCCTGCCGATCTTCCGGTGGACTCGACTGGGACGGGTCCCGGGGCGCGGGACCATGTGGTTTAGACCAATCTCAATCTAGCAGAGCGGGGCCCGCAGGCCGAGGTGAAACGGGCCGTCGGGCGCGGTCGCGCCGAAATTCCCGCCGCCGACCGCCCCCGCGGGCCACCCGCTCGGGTTAGGCTGCGGTGGGGACGCGTCTGCGTCCGGGTGGACGCGGAGCGACGACAAAAGAACGGTGTTCCACGCATTTACAGGGGCAGTGGTCTAGTCCACAATGCGTAGCAGGACACACAAGCCTGCCTTCCCCGCACAGGAAGGCGGACCGAGGATCCGGAGCTCTCTGCCCTGACTGCCCCGGCTCCTCATCCTTCGGCCGACCGGGACCGCACACCCCACGGCCGATATTGCTCCGGGCTGCGGTGCCGGGAGGGTTGAGGGTCCCTCCCAGGCGCCGCGGCCCGCGGGTGTTTCCGGGCCGGACGATCCCGCGGGTACGCTCGCTGACGTGCCCTCCATGAACGAACTCGTACGCCAGCACACCGCTCTCGACGACACCGATCTCGAGTGGCTCCACCTGCTGGTCTCGGAGTGGCAACTGCTCTCCGACCTCTCCTTCGCGGACCTGGTCCTGTGGGTCCCCACGCGCGACGGCACCCGCTACGTCTCCGTCGCCCAGATGCGACCCAACACCGGCCCCACCTCCTACCAGGACGACATGGTCGGGCACCTCGTCCCGCGCGGCCGCCGGCCCATGCTGGACGCGGCCCTGGACGAGGGCCGCATCGTGCGCGAGGGCGACCCGGAGTGGCGCGAGGAGGTCCCCGTCCGGGTGGAGTCCATCCCGGTACGGCGCGAGGGGCGGGTCCTCGGCGTCATCGCGCGCAACACCAACCTCCTCACCGTGCGCACCCCCAGCCGGCTGGAGCTCACCTATCTGCAGAGCGCCTCGGACCTGGCCCAGATGATCGCGGCCGGCTCCTTCCCGTTCGCGAACCAGCAGCTGGAGATGGACGCCTCGCCGCGGGTCGGCGACGGGCTGATCCGGCTCGACGCCGACGGTGTGGTGCAGTACGCGTCCCCCAACGCCCTGTCCGCCTACCACCGCCTGGGCCTGGCCGCCGACCTGGTGGGCCATCACCTCGGGCAGACCACCGCCGAACTGGCGCCCTCACGCGGGCCGGTGGACGAGGCGCTGTCCAAGGTCGCCAGCGGCTGGGCACCCCGCGAGTTCGAGATCGAGTCCGGCGACGGGGTGATCCAGTTCCGCGCGATCCCGCTCAAGCCGAAGGGCACCCGCATCGGGTCGCTGGTGCTGCTCCGTGACGTGACCGAACTGCGCCGCCGCGAACGCGAGTTGATCACCAAGGACGCGACCATCCGGGAGATCCACCACCGGGTGAAGAACAACCTCCAGACGGTGGCCGCGCTGCTGCGGCTCCAGGCCCGCCGGATCGGCTCCGAGCGCGGCCGGGCGGCGCTGGAGGAGGCCGTGCGACGGGTGGGGTCCATCGCCATCGTCCATGAGACGCTGTCCCAGAACCTGGACGAGCGGGTGGAGTTCGACGAGATCGCCGACCGGGTGCTCGCGATGGTCGCCGAGATTTCGCCCGGCAAGGTCACCGGCCGGCGCTCGGGCCGCTTCGGCATACTCGACGCCGAGGTCGCCACACCGCTGTCGATGGTGCTGACCGAGGTGCTGCAGAACGCCCTGGAGCACGGATTCCGGGAGGGCGAGACCGGCACCGTCGAGGTGTCCGCGGTCCGCGGCGGCACGTCCAGGGAGGCGCGCCTGCTGGTCACCGTGCAGGACGACGGGGTGGGCCTGCCCGAGGGCTTCGACCCGCACACCGCGGGCAACCTGGGCCTGCAGATCGTACGGACGCTGGTGGAGGGCGAGTTGGGCGGCACCTTCGACATGGTCCCGGCCCCGGACCGGGGGACCCGCGTGATCCTCGACATCCCCGTCCAGGGAGACGCGTGATCTCCGGGCCCTCACAGGGCCCGGTCCGCCGTGCATGACCCCGGACAGCAAAAGACCCCGGACCGGGGTCCGGGGCTGATGCTCGTTCCTTCGGGTTCCCCTGCTCGAACGGGGTCGGGCTTCGGGGGGAACCGCGCGCTGCGGCTCGGGGCGGGAGATGCGTGTGCGCCGTCCACGGAATCTTCCGGACGGGCGCACACGCGCCGCCAAGCTCAGGCTGTCACCAGGGGTGGGGTCGTCAGGCGGAGGCCTGACGCGCCCGGTTGCGGGCCGCGCGGCGCTTCATCGCGCGACGCTCGTCCTCGCTGAGACCACCCCAGACGCCGGAGTCCTGACCGGACTCGAGCGCCCACTGCAGGCACTGCTCGATCACCGGGCAGCGGCGGCAGACGGCCTTGGCTTCCTCGATCTGCAGCAGCGCGGGACCGGTGTTGCCGATGGGGAAGAAGAGCTCGGGGTCTTCCTCGCGGCAAACGGCGTTGTGACGCCAGTCCATGGCTGCTACCTCTCCTTGGTATTACTGCAAGTGCTTGTGAATGTGAACGCTTTCACGAATCCCCCAACAAGGGAAGGGCCGACCGCCAGGTTCCCTGGCGTGGTCCTTGGGTTTGAAGAGGGGTTCCGGTGATCTGTGGAGGCCGGTGTTGCGGGCCGTCCCGATCGCCAAGAAGAGACTCGCAAACCTCGGCGGCGGATACAACCCCTTCCGAAAAGTTTTTTTTGATTCTTCGGTGTCGACTAGGTCACAGCCGTACTTCCATGGGGTGGACCCTGGCCTAAACGTTCGACTGAAAGGACTTTGGCCCTTTCTGCTCACACAATCACACGCAGTGCACGGCGTACGCCTGTGAACGTCACGCTGGTTCGCAGCCCGAGGTGGTCACCGTCCATCTGAAGGGGCAGCGGCACCTTCGAATGCAAGGTGAAGCGTGTCAAGTCGTGCCGGGACACCGCGTGTCTGCCGCGCGGGCCGCGCTCCGGGGACGAAGTGAGCAACTGGGTGCCATACCGGGCAACCGCGGCGGTGGACATCCGGCTCAGACCGAAGAGATCGAGTCCCGTGTCGAACGACGCCTCGGGCGACGCGTAGATCGGGCGGTTGCCGAGGAACGTCCACGGCGAGGTGTTCGAGACTATGGACAGCACCAGGTCCTCGACCGGGTCCTCGCCCGGGTGCTCCAGCGTGATCACCCCGCGCCGGCGGTGCGGGTCGCCCAGCAGCTGACGCACCACCTGGCGCATGTACAGCGCGTGGGTCGACTTCCGGCCCCGCTCCCGCTGCTGCTCCACCCGGCCCACCACGCCCGCGTCGAAGCCCAGGCCCGCGTTGAAGGTGAACCAGCGGGCCGGCACCGCCTCGTCCTCCGTGCCCGGCGTGCCCGAGGTCAGCCCCAGGCCCACGGTCCGCTCCCGGCCCTCGCGCAGGGCGTCCAGCAGCACGCCGGTCGCCTCCACGGGCTGGTTCGGCAGCCCCAGGGCGCGGGCGAAGACGTTGGTGGAGCCGCCGGGCACCACGGCGAGACCGGGCAGGTGCTCCGGATCGGGGCCCGCGTGCAGCAGGCCGTTGACGACCTCGTTCACCGTGCCGTCGCCGCCGAGGGCGACGACGAGGTCGACCTCGCCGCTCTCCGCCGCCTGCCGTCCCAGGTCGCGCGCGTGACCGCGGTACTCGGTGGTGACCGCCTCCAGCTTCATCTCGCTGGCGAGCGCGTGGATCAGCACGTCGCGCGTGCGCGCACTGGTGGTGGTTGCCGCCGGGTTGACCACGAGAAGTGCACGCATGACGTGCAGGGTACCTACTGAGCGGTACCTGGCCCAGACCGAGGTCCACCCCGCGGACCGGGCGGGGCGTGAACCTCGACACGGGGCGGCTCCCCGGCGCGGGCTACCCTGCAGGGGTGAGCAGCGAGCAGACCTCCACCACCGCCCCCGACGACGCCGGCACCCGCCCGCGCCGTCTGACGTACGCGGCGGCCCTGGCCGCGCTGGAAGGCCTCGCGCTGGTGGCCGGCGGGGTGTGGATGCTGGCCCTCGGGCTCATGGGGGAGCCGGACGACCGGCAGCAGGCCGTCACCGGCGGGGTCACGCTGATCGTCCTGGCGCTGCTGCCGCTGCTGGCCGCGCGCGGCCTGCTGGCCCGGCGCGGCTGGAGCCGCGGGCCCGCCGTCGTCACGCAGGTCGTGGCGCTGCCGGTGGCCTACAACATGCTGCGGTCCGACGGGGTGGCGATCCCCGCCGGGATCGTGCTCGCCGTGGTGGCCGTGACCGCGCTGGTGCTGCTGATCAACGCCGAGACGACCCGGGCCCTCGGCATCCGCGGACCCGGGAACGCGGACGACGCCGCCAAGTGACGCGCCCGCGGGCGCTCGTCGCGGGCGCTCGGCGCGAGCGGTCGCGCGCCGGGCGGTCTCCCGCCGGGCGGTCGCCAGCTCACTCCTCCACGAGCAGCTTCTCCCGCAGCTGGGCCAGGGTGCGGGCCAGCAGCCGGGAGACGTGCATCTGGGAGATGCCGACCTCCTGCGCGATCTGCGACTGGGTCATGTTGCCGAAGAAGCGCAGCAGCAGGATCCGCTTCTCGCGTGGCGGGAGGTCCTCCAGCAGCGGCTTGAGCGACTCCCGGTACTCCACGCCCTCCAGCGCCTCGTCCTCGGCGCCGAGGGTGTCGGCGACCGCCGGGGACTCGTCGTCGGTGTCGGGGACGTCCAGGGACAGCGTGGAGTAGGCGTTCGCCGACTCCAGGCCCTCCAGGACCTCCTCCTCGGAGATGGCCAGTTTCTCGGCCAGCTCGTGCACGGTGGGGGAGCGGCCGTGCAGCTGGGACAGCTCGGCCGTGGCCGTGGTGAGCGCCAGCCGCAGCTCCTGCAGCCGGCGCGGCACACGCACCGCCCAGCCCTTGTCGCGGAAGTGCCGCTTGATCTCACCGACGACGGTCGGGGTCGCGTAGGTGGAGAACTCCACGCCACGGTCCGGGTCGAAACGGTCGACGGACTTGATCAGCCCGATGGTGGCGACCTGCGTGAGGTCGTCCAGGGGCTCGCCGCGGTTGCGGAACCGGCGCGCCAGGTGTTCGACGAGCGGCAGGTGCATGCGCACCAGCCGGTTGCGCAGCTCCGCGTACTCCGGACTGCCGTCCTGCAGTGCGCGCAGTTCGAGGAAGAGGGCGCGCGCCCCGCTGCGGTCGTGCGGGTCGTGGTGCGCGTGCGTGCCCGGTGTGCTCCGCGCGCCGGTGGCCGGCGGCGCCGCCCGGTCCTCGGCCTGTCGCTCGTGCTCGCTCATCGTCCCGCCCGTCGCCCTTCCCCGAGCGCTCGCCTCGTCCCCCGCCACCGGCTCGGCCCGGGCGGGGGCGTCCCCGCCGGGTGCGGCCGGTCCGGCTGCGGACGCGCCCCGCGCGGCGCCGTCGCCCTGCCCGCCGCCCGGCAGGACGCCCTCCGCGGGGTCGTCCTCCGGATGCGGCCGGGCCTGCTCGGGGATGCCGTCGATGCCGTCCGGCACGCGCTCGGCCGGCAGCTCCCGTGTGCCGCGTTCTTCGTCCCGCACCGGCCCGTCCTCGCTCCTCACGCCGGCCCGGGTCCCGCGCCGCGCTGTTTGTAGAGGCTGATCGACACGGTCTTGTCCTCGTCGACGGCGGAGGAGACCTTCCCCGCGAGCGCGGACAGCACGGTCCAGGCGAAGGTGTCCCGGGACGGGGCGTGACCGTCCGTGGTGGGCGCCGAGACCGTGACCTCGAGCGAGTCGTCGACGAGCCGGAAGACGCAACTGAGCACCGAGCCCGGCACGGCCTGCTGGAGCAGGATCGCGCAGGCCTCGTCGACCGCGATGCGCAGGTCCTCGATCTCGTCGAGGGTGAAGTCCAAACGGGCCGCGAGACCGGCCGTGGCCGTACGCAGCACCGACAGGTAGGCCCCCGCGGCCGGCAGCCGGACTTCCACGAAGTCCTGGGTCGCGGGCTCGCCTGCGATCTGGGACACCCTCACCTCCAAGGTGGTACAAGCGTTTCAGGGCCTGGTTTCGCCCCCGGGCAACGCGCTACGTGGTTCAGCGGTGACGCTATCGCGCTCCCGGCAATCCTGTCGCCGGGACCCCGACCCCGTTGCTGTCACTCATAGTAAAACTCTGAACACGCTCCGTGGCTAGGGGTCTGCGACCGCCAAATGGGAAGTGCGCGCGCCGCATTGACGTACCCACGCGTAGGACCGTCGAACCGTCCGGCGCCGGGGCCCACCGCGTCACGCCAGTACGTGGTCGACGAAGCACCAGCGCCACTCCTCGCCGGGTTCGTGGGTTCGCATCACGGGGTGGCCGGTTTCCTTGTGGTGCTGCGTCGCGTGCCGGTTCGGCGACGAGTCGCAGCACCCGACGTGGCCACAGGTCAGACAGAGACGCAGCTGCACCGGGTCCGTGCCGTCCCGCAGGCACTCCGGACACGTCGTGCCGAGCGGGGCCGGCTCCGGGTGCGGCAACGCGTCGAGGTGCGTGCACTGTTTCATGATTGCCAGATTACGACGGGCGCGCGGACGACCGCGCGGAAAAACGAGGGTGGGCCCGACATGGACGTGATGCCCCTGCTGCTGCTCGTGGCGGGCAGCGCCGCGATCGCCGCCGCCGGCCGGCGGACACCGGTGCCGCCGCCGCTGCTGCTGGTGGCGGCCGGCCTGGTGGTCAGCTACCTCCCCGGCGTGCCCAACTACGCGCTGGACCCGCACATCGTGCTGCCGCTGATCCTTCCGCCGCTCCTCTACACGGCGGCCGTGGAGAGCTCCTACCTCGACCTGAGGGCGCAGTTGCGGCCCGTGACCCTGCTGTCCGTCGGGTACGTGCTGTTCGCGACCCTCGCCGTGGGCTGGTTCGTGCATGTGCTGGTCCCGGCCCTGCCGCTGACCGCGGCGCTGGTGTTCGGCGCCGTGGTGGCCCCGCCGGACGCCGTCGCGGCGACGGCGGTGGCGCGCAGGGTCGGCCTGCCCTCGCGGATCACCACGATCCTGCAGGGCGAGTCCCTGTTCAACGACGCCACCGCCATCACCGCGTTCCGGGTGGCCGTCGCCGCGTCCGTCGGCGAGGGCGTGAGCTGGGCCGGGGGAGTGGGCGAGTTCCTGCTGGCGGCGATCGGCGGCACGGTGGTCGGCCTGGTGCTGATGGTGCCGCTGCACTGGCTGCGCACCCACCTCCGGGAGTCGCTGCTGCAGAACACCCTCTCGCTGCTGATCCCGTTCGTCGCGTACGCCGTCGCGGAGCAGGTGGAGGCCTCCGGAGTCATCGCCGTCGTCGTGGTCGCCCTGTACCTGGGCCACCGCGCGTGGGAGGTCGACTTCGCCACCCGGCTCCAGGAGGAGGCGGTGTGGAAGATGGTGGCGTTCGTCCTGGAGTCGGCCGTCTTCGCCCTGATCGGACTGCAGCTGCCGGTCGTCATGCGCGGGCTCGGCGAGCACGAGGGGATCGCGTCCGCCTGGTACGCCGTCGTCGTCTTCGCGGTGGTCGTCGTCGTGCGGTTCATGTGGGTGTACCCCGCGATCTGGCTGCCGTGGCTGCTCTCGGCACGGGTCCGGGCGCGGGAACGGCGGCCCGGCTGGAAG
Organism: Streptomyces sp. NPDC085937; assembly: GCF_044540535.1. Lineage (NCBI taxonomy): Bacteria > Bacillati > Actinomycetota > Actinomycetes > Kitasatosporales > Streptomycetaceae > Streptomyces > Streptomyces sp. NPDC085937. The sequence continues at coordinate 17,020 of NZ_JBITSH010000015.1, forward strand.
GGCCCGTTCGTGATCTCGTGGGCCGGCATGCGCGGGGTGGTCTCGCTGGCGATCGCCTTCTCGATCCCGGTCACCGCCGAGGGAGAGGATTTCCCGCACCGCTATCTGCTGCTGTTCCTGACCTTCACCACCGTCATCGGCACCCTCGTCGTGCAAGGGCTGACCCTGCCCCCGCTGATCCGGCTGCTGAAGCTCCCGGGACGCGATCAGCAGGCCGACACCCTGGCCGAGGCCAACGCGCAGGCGCAGGCGTCCCGGGTGGCCGAGGAACGCCTCGACGAACTGCTCGCCGACGAGCGCAACGCCCTGCCGGAGCCGCTGGCCGACCGGCTGCGCGGCGTGATGGAGCGCCGCCGCAACGCCGTCTGGGAGCGGCTCGGACAGGTCAACCCCGTCACGGGCGAGTCGGTGGACGACACCTACCGGCGGCTGTCCCGGGAGATGATCAGCGCCGAGCGGGACATGTTCGTCAAACTGCGCGACGGGCGCTACATCGACGACGAGATGCTGCGGACGCTGCTGCGCCGGCTGGACCTGGAGGAGGCCGCGGCCTTCCGGGAGTCGGAGTAGGGGCGCTGTCCTTCCCGGGAGTCGGAGTAGGCGCGCCGGCCGGTCCTGAGGGACGGGCCGTTCCGGCCGCGTGGACCGGGCGCGTGGGAGGGCCGGGCACACGGGGGGCGGCCGGGCTCCGAGGGACGGCCGGGCTCAGCGGACCGCCCGGCTCAGCGGACCGCCCGGCTCAGGGGAACGGCCGACCGGTGATCACCGCGGCGACCGAGCTCCCGCGCGGGAAGGCGCCCTCTTCCACGAGGGTGACAAGGGCATGAAGCAACTTGGCGACATAGAGACGTTCCACGGGGACGCCGTGGCGCTGTTCGAAGTCGGCGGCGAACGCCTCCAGGGGGGCCGGGACGCGCGCGAAGCCGCCCGCGTGGAAGCGCTCGTCCAGGCTCCAGTGCCCGCGCGGGCCGCCGAACGCCTCGGTCTGCAGCGCCCGTATGTCCCCGGTGAGGAAGCCGCCCCGGAGCACCGGTATGCCCAGCGTGCGCCCGGACCCGGTGAACCCGGCGGCCAGCCCCGCGAGCGTGCCGCCGGTGCCGCAGGCCACCGCGGCCACGTCCGCCTCTCCCGCCAGCTCCCGGCCGAGGTCCCGGCACCCGCGCACGGCCGCGGCGTTGCTGCCGCCCTCGGGGACCACGTACGCGTCCCCGGCGCCCGCCGCGCGCAGGACGTCCGTGAGGGTGTCCGGGTCGGTCCTGCGGCGGTACACCGACCGCGGGACGAAGTGCAGCCGCATGCCGTCGGCCGCGCACCGGGCCAGCGACGGATTGAGCGGCCGGCCGGCGAGCTCCTCGCCGCGCACCACTCCGACCGTGCGCAGGCCGAGCAGCCGGCCGGCGGCGGCCGTGGCCCGCAGGTGGTTGGAGTACGCGCCGCCGAACGTGAGCACCGTGCGCCCGTCCGCCGCCGCGAGGTTCGGCGCGAGCTTGCGCCACTTGTTGCCGACCAGCTCGGGGTGGATGAGATCGTCCCGCTTCAGCAGCAGCCGGACCCCGTGCCGCTCGAACCGCCCGTCGACGACCTCCCGCAACGGCGAAGGCAGCCGTGGGCGCAGGCCGGCCAGGGCGTCGGGGCGGGAGGCGTCGGAGCTGGTCACGGGGGTCATTGTCGCCCGGAGCCGCGCACGGCCGCTGCCGGACGGCCCGCGGGCCGGCTGCTCCCGTCGTCCGGTGACCGCCGTGGTGAGGGGCGGCGTCGGTGTTCCGCGTGGGGGGTGTCCGGAAGGCGGAACACCGGCGGCGGGGATCCGCGTCGCCGGGCGGACGCGTCACTTCAGGCGGTCGCGGATCCGGTTGCGCATCGCGTTCATGGTGAACCCGCGCGGGTCCACCTTGCCCGGCTGCCACTCGAGGTGGCCGATGACCGACCTCTCGTTCCAGCCGTGGAACCGGCAGACCGCGGCCGCGGCCCGCTCGATGGCCTCCAGCTGAGCCGCCGGCCACGGGTCCTTGCCGTCGCCGAGGTTCTCGCACTCGAAGCCGTAGAAGTGCCGGTTGCCGTCGGTGTTGGCCTCGTTGTCGGACGGAAACGTCTGCTTCTCGGCGATCACCGCCCGCAGTACGTCGTCGTCGCCGAGCCCCGCGTGGTTGGCCCTGCCGTAGCCGACGAGGTGGACCCGGCCGTCCTTGGTGATGACGCCGTGGCACAGCGGTCCGGGCAGGCCGGAGTAGCCCTTGCGGCAGATGTTCACCGTCGCGGCGCTGCCCTTGGTCACGGTGTGATGGATCATCACACCGTGCACCGGGCCCCACGGGCCCTTGTGGTTGCGGTTGTGGTCACGCCAGTCGCCGACCTCGACGACCGTGAGGCCCTCCGCCTTGAGAGCGCGCAGGAACGCGCTCGCGGACATGGGTGGGGCCATGACCGCCCTCCTTCGTGCCGGCGACGGCCGCCGTCCGCGGCCGTCTAATACAGGGCCTATAGCCGAAAGTCGGGGATTCAAGTACTCGTTCGGCTGCTGTGCGAGTCGATCCGGACAATTTCCTTCCGTTCGACCGCCGTTGGACGGCGCCTCAGTGTGCCCACCCCTCTCAAGATCCAACCCCGCTCGATCGTGTAATGGCGCGGGCACGGTGGGTGAGGAACCCTTGATCACGCAGTGCGACGCCCGGCGCGGCCGGGCGGAGATCTATTGGGGAGGGCAATTTCCTATGTCGGTAGGCGAAGAGGTCCGCGCGGAGCAGGCCAGGCAGCAGCAGAGCCTCGGTACGGCGGCGGCGCGGAACCTGGCCACCACGACCAAGTCCGTGCCGCAGATGCAGGAGATCAGCTCCCGCTGGCTGCTGCGGATGCTGCCCTGGGTCGACGTGCAGGGCGGTACGTACCGGGTCAACAGGCGGCTGACCTACGCCGTGGGCGACGGCCGGCTGACGTTCGTGAAGACGGGCGACCGGGTGGAGATCATCCCCGCGGAGCTGGGGGAGCTTCCGGTCCTGCGGTCCTACGAGGACGAGGAGGTGCTGTCCGAGCTGGCGTCCCGCTGCCGGCAGCGGGAGATCGAGGCCGGCCAGGTGATCGCCTCCTTCGGCAGCCCGGCCGACGAGGTGTACCTGCTGGCGCACGGCCGGGTGGAGCGCGTCGGCACCGGCCCCTACGGCGACGACGAGTCCCTCGGCGTCCTGGCCGACGGCGCCTACTTCGGTGAGCAGGCGCTCAAGGGCGAGGACGCCATCTGGGAGTACACGGCCCGCACCCTCACCGCCTGCACCGTGCTGGTGCTGCCGCGCGACGCCGTGGAACAGGTCGCCGAGCGGTCGGAGTCGCTGCGCGAGCACCTGCGCCGGAGCCTCGTCCCGGACGAGCGCATCAACAAGTACGGCGAGAAGGAGATCGACCTCGCGGCCGGCCACAGCGGCGAGCCGGACATCCCGCACACGTTCGTCGACTACGAGGCGCGGCCCCGCGAGTACGAACTGAGCGTCGCCCAGACGGTGCTGCGCATCCACACCCGCGTGGCCGACCTCTACAACCAGCCCATGAACCAGACGGAACAGCAGATCCGGCTGACCGTCGAGGCGCTGAAGGAACGTCAGGAGCACGAGCTCGTCAACAACCGCGACTTCGGCCTGCTGCACAACTGCGAGTACGACCAGCGGATCCAGCCGCACGACGGGGTGCCCGGCCCCGACGACATGGACGAACTGCTGAGCAGGCGCCGGGGTACCAAGCTGCTGCTCGCCCACCCGCGCGCGATCGCCGCGTTCGGCCGCGAGCTCAACAAGCGGGGACTCGTCCCGGAGACGATCGACGTGGGCGGCAACCGCATCCCGACCTGGCGGGGCGTGCCGATCTACCCGTGCAACAAGATCCCGGTGACCGAGGCCCGTACGACCTCGATCATCGCGCTGCGCACCGGGGAGGAGGACCAGGGCGTCATCGGTCTGCGGGCGGCCGGCATCCCCGACGAGATCGAGCCGAGTCTGTCCGTGCGGTTCATGGGCATCAACGAACAGGCCATCATCAAGTACCTGGTCACGGCCTATTACTCGGCGGCCGTCCTGGTGCCGGACGCGCTCGGCGTCCTGGAGAACGTCGAGATCGGCCGGTGGCGGTGACCGACCGCCGGCTCCCGTCGCCCGCGCCGTGTCCCCGCCCGTCCGGGCGGGTACATCACGGAGGACCGTGCTCGACAGGGGCGGAAGCGCCACCTCTCCGCTCCTCCACCGAGTCGCTCCCAGGGGGAAGCCGATGACGGAGTCGATGATCCAGCCGAAGGCGGGCCGACCGGAGCAGCGCACGGCCCGCACCGCGCCGGAGAGCACCACCGCGCCGCAGCCCCACCCCGCGGACGGACACGAGGCGACGACCCTGCTGGAGCGGACGAGGGCGGCGGTCGATCCGGTGCTGCGGACCGCCCTCGGCTCGCTGCCCGCCCCGATGCGCCGGGTCGCGCTCTACCACTTCGGCTGGCAGAACGCGGACGGCACCCCGGCCGACGGGGGCGCGGGGAAGGCGATCAGGCCCGCCCTGGTGCTCGCGGCGGCCTCCGCGCTGGGCGGCCCCGCCGCCCGGACGACGGCCCTGCGGGCGGCGGCCGCCGTGGAACTGGTCCACAACTTCACGCTCGTGCACGACGACGTGATGGACCGGGACACCACCCGCCGCCACCGCCCCACGGTGTGGACGGTCTTCGGGGACGCCGACGCGATCCTCGCGGGGGACGCCCTCCAGGCGCTCGCCCTGCGGCTGCTCGCCGAGGACCCCCACCCGGCGGCCCCGGCCGCTGCGGCCCGGCTAGCCCAGTGCGTGGTCGAGCTGTGCGCGGGACAGCACGCGGACACGGCCATGGAGCGGCGCGCCCCCGACGAGGTCACCCTCGCCGAGACGCTCGCCATGGCCGAGGCGAAGACCGGGGCCCTGCTCGGCTGCGCCTGCGCCGTCGGCGCGCTGTACGCGGAAGCGGGCGACGCGGAGGTGGCGGCGATGGACGCGTTCGGCCGGGAGGCCGGACTGGCGTTCCAGCTGATCGACGACGTGATCGGCATATGGGGTGACCCGCGCCGCACCGGCAAGCCGGCCGGGGCGGACCTCGCCGCCCGCAAGAAGTCGCTGCCGGTCGTCGCCGCCCTGACCTCCGGCACTCCGGAGGCAGCGGAGCTCGCCACCGCGTACGCCGCTCCGCACCGGGAGGAGGACGTCGAACGCCTCACCCGGCTGGTGGAGGCGGCCGGCGGCCGGGACTGGGCGCAGACCCAGGCGGCCGACCGGATGGCCCGCGCCATGCAGGAGGTGGCCCGTGCGGTGCCGGACCCGGAGGCGGCGGACGGGCTGCTGGCGCTGGCCGAGTTCGTGACCCGGCGCAGCACCTGACGGGGCGGCCCCGGCCGTCCCCCCGACCCCGGAGCCACGCACCGCCGTGCGGCCCTGACCCTCACGGCGGCGTGGTCCCGGCCCGGCGGGTCCCGCACTTCCCCACGGTGTGCGGGGCCCGCCTCCCTTCCGTCACCCGCCCCGGATAGTCTCAACGCCCGCACGGACAGCGATGGTTGGGACGAAGGGACGGACATGGGCGTGGCGATCCGGACGGCCGGCGGCGACGACCGGGAGCGGGTGGTCCGGCTGCTGGACGAGGCGTTCCAGGACGATCCGGTCAGCAGCTGGGTGTTTCCCGGCGAGGAGTACCGCCGTACGACGCACCACCGGCTGATGGCGGCCTTCACCGACGCCACGCTCGCCGAGGGACGCGTCGACCTCGCGGAGGACGGCTCGGCGTGCGCCCTGTGGATGTCCGTGCCGGCGGACGACCCCGGTCACGCTGACGAGGGGCCCGACGGCGACGAGTTCGCGGAGCTGCGCCGGGCCGTCGACCCGGACAACGAGCGGGTGGAGCTGATCGGCCGGCTCACCGCGGGCATCCACCCCCAGGGGCGGGCCCACGAGTACCTGTGGATGATCGGCGTGGCCCCCGGCCGGCAGGGCGAGGGTCTGGGCACCGCGCTCATCGGCACCGTCCTCGACCGCTGCGACCGTGAGGGGCGTCCCGCGTACCTGGAGGCGAGCAGCGAGCGCAGCGCCCGGCTCTACCGCCGCCTCGGATTCGAACCGGCCGGCGAGCCCCTGAGGCTCCCGGACGGCCCGCTCATGTACCCGCTGTGGCGTGAACCCCGGCCCACCGGATTCCAGGACTGACGCCCCGTCCGACGCCCCTGCCGTGCGTTGAGCCCGCGCCGTGCAGGGATGTTCGGCCCTGTACGGCACCGCGCCGCCCGGCTTCACCGACTCGCGGGCGGCGCCCGTCGGCCGCCCTCGTCACCGCCGTCCGCCACGGCCGCGCGGCCCATCGCGCGACGGCGCACCGGGGACGCGGGTGAGCGGCCCTCCTCCTCGGGCACCGGCGCGGACATGAGGCCGGAAGACCGGAAGCGGTCCGCGCACGGCGGGCGTTCAGTCCGCCGGGCGTTCCAGGAAGCGCACCATGTTCCCCGCCGGGTCGCGGAACGCGCAGTCCCGCACCCCGTACGGCTGGTCCACCGGCTCCTGCAGCACATCGGCGCCGGACGCCCGTACGCGCTCGAAAAGGGCGTCGCAGTCGGTGGTGGTGAAGTTGACCCCGCGCAGCATGCCCTTGGCCAGCAGCTCGGCCATCGCCTGCTTGTCGGCGGGGGAGGAGTCGGGGTTCGCGGCGGGCGGTTCCAGGACGATCTCCACGTCCGGCCGCTCCGGCGAGGCGACCGTCACCCAGCGCATCCCCTCGAACCCCACGTCGTTGCGCACCTCGAGCCCGAGGACGTCGCAGTAGAAGGCCAGCGCCTTGTCGTGGTCGTCGACCGCGACGAAGCACTGCGCGAGCCTCACGTCCGTTGCCCTGTCCATACCGTCCATGCCGTCCACGCTAGAAGGTTCCGCTCGGATCGGCCCGCCTGCGGACCCGCAGGGGCCGGGTGTACATGCGCGCCACGCACGGCGGGATGACCGCGCTCTCCTCGTGCGAGCGCGCCCGGTAGGCACTCGGTGTCTCCCCGACCAGCTCGGTGAACCGGGAGCTGAACGACCCGAGGGAGGTGCACCCGACCGCCATGCACACCTCCGTCACCGTGAGGTCGCCCCGCCGCAGCAGCGCTTTGGCACGCTCGATCCGCCGGGTCATGAGATAGGCGTACGGCGTCTGACCGTACGCCGCGCGGAAGCTGCGCTGGAAGTGGCCGGGGGACATCAGGGCCGTCCGCGCCAGCTCCGCGACGTCGAGCGGCTCGGCGTACTCCCGGTCCATCCGGTCCCGGGCCCGCCGCAGCCTGACCAAGTCCTCGAGCTCCATCCGCCCAGCATCCCACGCCCCGCGCGGGCGTTCCCGGGAAACGTCCCCGCGCCGCCCGGCAAGCCCGAAGGGGACCCGCCGCACACTGCGGCGGGCCCCCTTCGGAAGAGCCCACGACCTGCGATGGTGCACCGACCGCCGGCCGTCGGGAGCAGTCGGGCCGGGTCAGGCCTTCTTGGTCTCCCAGAAGATCTTGTCGATCTGGGCGATGTAGTCCAGCGCCTTCTGGCCGGTGGCCGGGTCCGTCGACGCCTTGGCGGCCGAGAGGGCCTTCAGGGTGTCGTTGACAAGCTGGTGCAGCTCCGGGTACTTCTCGAAGTGCGGCGGCTTGAAGTAGTCGCTCCACAGCACGGAGACGTGGTGCTTCGCCAGCTCGGCGCGCTGCTCCTTGATGACCGTGGCGCGGGCCTGGAAGTGCGGGTCGTCGTTGCCGGCCATCTTCTCCTGGACGGCCTTGACCGACTCCGCCTCGATGCGGGCCTGGGCGGGGTCGTACACACCGCAGGGCAGGTCGCAGTGCGCGCTGACCTTGACCCTGGGGGCAAACAGGCGGGAAAGCATGAAGCGTTCCTTCCTCGTGATCGTCTTCTCACAGGGGACATTACTCCGTGACGGACGGCTTTTCGCGAGTGCCCCCGGGGGCTTAGGACAAAAGTCCGGGGTCAGACTGAGACTGGTGGAGGAAGAACCGGGGAGGTGCCGGGAGATGCCGGAGCTGTCGCAGGACGCCGAGCGGGTGAGGGCGCCGCTGCCCTTCGGGGTGGCCGAGGTGACCGGTCCGTCGATGGTGCCCACGCTGCACCACGGGGACCGGCTCCTGGTGCACTACGGGGCGCGGGTGAAACGCGGCGACGTGGTCGTGCTGCGCCACCCGTTCCAGCAGGACCTGCTGGTCGTCAAGCGGGCGGCCGAGCGGCGCGACGGCGGCTGGTGGGTGCTCGGGGACAACGCGTACGCGGGCGGCGACAGCACCGACTACGGCGTCGTCCCCGACGAACTGGTGCTGGGCCGGGTCCGCTTCCGCTACCGCCCGCGCGGTTCCGGCCGGCGCTCGCCGCTGGCCGCGGTGGTCTGGGCGCTCACCTCGGCGCGGCCGGTGTTCTCCGGACGCTCCGCCTCCAGGCGCTTGCGGGCCCGGTAGGCGGCCACGTTCGCACGGGTGGCGCAGCGGTCCGAGCAGTAGCGCCGGGAGCGGTTGGTCGAGGTGTCCAGGTAGGCGTTGCGGCAGGGCGCGGCCTCGCACAGGCCCAGGCGGTCCACGCCGTACTCGGTGAGGTGGAAGGCCAGGCCCATCGCGGCGGTCGCGGCGTAGCCGGCGGTGGCGTTGGACGGATGGTCGGCCAGGTGCATGTGCCACAGCGGGCGGCCGTCGTCGTCGCGGAAGTCGTGGCCGGAGATCTGCGGGCTCACCGGGAACTCCAGCAGCAGGGAGTTCAGCAGGTCCACCGCGAGGGTCTCGTCGCCGCCGTCGGCCGCCTCGAAGACCGAGCGGAGCCTGGCCCGGACCGAGCGGAACCGCGTCACGTCGGCGTCGGTGGCCCGCCGGGCGGCCGACTGGTTGCCGCCGAACAGCTCCCGGACGGCCTCGACCGAGGTCAGCGCGTCCGTGCCCCGGGCCGGTTCCTCGGTGTTCACAAGACGTACGGCGTAGTCCGAGTAATAGGCCAGTTCCACTTGTAGTCCTTACGCAGGGGCTCTATGGTCGTGCGTGCGGTCGGGTAACAGACGATCGTGCGTCCAGGGTATTACGTAGCGCTGCGAGGGAGGGGCTCGATGACGGACCCGCACACCACCACGGCCGGCACCGACTGGCAGGCCTGGCAGGAGAGCTGGGACCGGCAGCAGGAGTGGTACATGCCCGACCGGGAGGAACGCTTCCGGGTCATGCTCGACATGGTCGAGGCCCTCGTCGGCACCGCGCCGCGCGTCCTGGACCTGGCCTGCGGCACCGGTACCATCACCGCCCGGCTGCTCGACCGGTTCCCCGACGCCACCAGCACCGGCGTCGACCTGGACCCGGCACTGCTCGCCATCGCCGAGGGCACGTTCGCCGGCGACGACCGGGTCACCTTCGTCACCGCCGACCTCAAGGACCCCGGCTGGGCCAGGCAACTGCCGCACGACTCCTACGACGCCGTACTGACCGCGACGGCCCTGCACTGGCTGCACCGGGAACCCCTCGCGGACCTCTACGGACACATCGCGGGCCTGGTCCGCGACGGCGGTGTCTTCATGAACGCCGACCACATGATCGACGAGACCACGCCCCGGATCAACGCGGCCGAGCGCGCGCAGCGCCACGCCCGCATGGATCAGGCCAGGTCCGAGGGCGCCCTCGACTGGGCCGAGTGGTGGCAGCTCGCCGCCAAGGACCCCGTGCTCGCCGGGCCGACGGCCCGCCGCTTCGAGATCTACGGGGAGCACGCCGACGGCGACATGCCGTCCCCGGCGTGGCACGCGCGCGTGCTGCGCGAGGCGGGCTTCGCGGAGGCCCGCCCGGTGTGGTGCTCCCCCTCGGACACCCTGCTGCTGGCGTCGAAGTAGCGCACACGGAAGGGGCGGTACGGGAGTCCCGTACCGCCCCTTCGCCGTGCGTGGGTGCCGAGGTCAGAGCACCTTGGACAGGAACGACTGGGTGCGCTCGTGCTGCGGGTTGGTCAGCACGTCCCGGGGGTGGCCGGACTCGACCACCACACCGCCGTCCATGAACACCAGGCTGTCGCCCACCTCGCGGGCGAAGCCCATCTCGTGCGTGACGACGATCATCGTCATGCCCGACTCGGCCAGGTCGCGCATGACGTCGAGGACGTCACCGACCAGTTCCGGGTCGAGCGCCGAGGTGGGCTCGTCGAACAGCATCAGCTTGGGGTCCATGGCGAGCGCACGCGCGATCGCCACCCGCTGCTGCTGGCCGCCGGAGAGCTGGGAGGGGTAGCTCCCGGCCTTGTCGGCCAGGCCCACCCGGTCCAGCAGTTCGAGCGCCCGCTGCCGTGCGCTCGCCCGGTTGACGCCCTTGACCTGGACCGGCGCCTCCATGACGTTCTCGACGGCCGTCATGTGCGGGAACAGGTTGAAGCGCTGGAAGACCATGCCGATGTCCCGGCGCTGCCGGGCGACCTCGCTGTCCTTCAGCTCGTAGAGCTTGTCACCCTTCTGGCGGTAACCCACCAGCTCGCCGTCGACGTACAGCCGGCCGGCGTTGATCTTCTCCAGGTGGTTGATGCACCGCAGGAAGGTCGACTTGCCCGAGCCGGAGGGGCCGATGAGGCAGAACACCTCGCCGGTCTTCACCTCCAGGTCGATGCCCTTGAGGACCTGCACCCCGCCGAAGGACTTGTGGACGCCCTCGGCCTTCACCATGGCCGTCATACCGTGCTGCCCCTCTCGCGGCTGAAGGCCATCAGGTTGACCTTGACTTTCTGCCACGGAGTCGCGGGCAGGTTCCGGGACGAGCCGCGCGCGAAGCGGCGCTCCAGGTAGTACTGGCCGACGCTGAACACGCTGGTGATGACCAGGTACCAGATGCACGCCACGAACAGCATCTCCATCACGGCGTACGACGTGGAGCCGATCGTCGAGGTGGCGCGCAGCAGTTCGTTGTACGTCACCGCGTACACCAGCGACGAGGTCTTCAGCATGTTGATGAACTCGTTGCCGGTCGGCGGCACGATCACCCGCATCGCCTGCGGGATCACGATGCGCCGCAGCGTCTTGCCGTGGCTCATGCCCAGCGCGTGCGACGCCTCGGTCTGGCCCTCGTCGACGGACTGCAGACCGGCGCGGCAGATCTCCGCCATGTACGCCGCCTCGTTGAGGCCGAGGCCCAGCAGGGCCGCCATGAACGGCGTCATGACGTCGACCATCTCGTCCTTGTAGAACGGGCCGAGGTTGAGCACCGGGAAGATCAGCGCCAGGTTGAACCACAGCAGGAGCTGCACGTACACCGGCGTGCCGCGGAAGAACCAGATGTAGACCCACGCCACCCAGCTGGTCACCGGGTTCTTCGACAGCCGCATCACGGCGAGGATCACACCGAGGACCACACCCATGATCATCGCCAGGACGCTGATCAGCAGGGTGCGGCCGGCGCCGGCCAGGACGGTGCCGTCGAAGACGTAGTCGCCGACGGCCTGCCACTGGATCTTCTCAGCGGTGGCGAAGGCGTTGACGAGGAGGGCCACCAGGGCCAGCACCACCGCGGCGCTGACCCACCGGCCGTAGTGGCGGACCGGGATGGCCTTGATCGCCGCGGGCGGCACGGGTGCCCCGTCGTCCTTGGAGACGCCGGCCACCGGTCGGGCGTCGGCCGTCTCCTTGTCGAATTTGTCGCTCACTGTGACTGCCCTTCAGTACGTGCCCGAGCGCGTCACTTGCCGCCGTTGACCACGGCCTTGTCGACGGCGCCGGTCTCGGCGCCCCACTTCTCGAGGATCTTCGTGTAGGTGCCGTCCTCGATGATCGCGTTGACGGCGGCCTCCAGGGCCGCGGTGAGCTCCTTGTTGTCCTTGTTGACCGCGATGCCGAACGGACCGGCGTCCACCTGCTCGCCGACGATCTCGAACGCGTTGCCGTTGTCCGCCTTGCGGACCAGGTCGACCGCGACCGGGTAGTCGTTGACGCCCGCCACCGCGCCGCCCGACTTCACACGGGTCTGCGCCTCGGTGTCGTTCTCGAACGACTGGATCTTGACCGCCTTCTTGCCGGCGTCCGTGCACTTCTTGGACTGGTCCTGCAGCGCCTTCTCGTACGTGGTGCCGCGCTGCACGGCGGCCGGCTGCCCGCAGAGGTCCTCGATGGAGTTGATCCCCTTGGGGTTGCCCTTCTGGACGTACACGGCGGTGCCGGCGACGAAGTAGTCGACGAAGTCGACACCCGGGCCGAGCTTCTTGCCCTTGTCGTCCAGGCCTTCCTGACGCTGCTTGTTGTCCGTGATGGACGACATGGCGATGTCGTAGCGGCCCGAGTTCAGGGAGGTGATGAGACCGTCGAAGGAGCCCGAGGTGAACTCCACCTTGACGCCGAGCTTCTCGCCCAGCGCGGCGGCGAGGTCGGGGTCGACGCCGACGATCTTGCCGCCCTCCTGGAACTCCATCGGGGCGTACTCGGCGTTGGTGCCGGCCTTCAGGACGCCCGCGTCCTGGATCTTCTTGGGCAGCTTGTCGAACAGCGGGGCCGAGCTGGTCTTGCCCGAGTCCTTGTCCTTGCCGCTGCTGCCGCTGTCGTCGGTCTGGTCACCGCAGCCGGTGAGAAGCAGTGCGCCTGCGACCGCGATCGCGCCGACCGCTGCAATCCGTGAGCGCGCGGCGGTGGTACGACGGGTGGTGCTTGCGGTCATGGTGGGTTCCTCCGGCGGATGGGTGGAGTGCCGATGGGCCGGCGACTGCCTGTCGGTATCGCCTCGGGGTCGACGGGGGCACACACCTTCGAGTGCCGCGACCTCGTGTGATTACCGCATCTTGCCATTCGGATTGGGCCGTTCAGGGGGCCTGTGATGTCAAAATCGGATAACGGCGGGTCCCCGAACCCGACCACTTGGGTACATCGCGACCGGAGACTCTTCGGGAATCCTTCATTCCGGCCGCAAGATCTTCTCCGATGCCCCGGTTGCGCGGGCGACACGCCGAGATGATGGGGCACTTGCGGGCTTGCTGGGAGTTCGTCCAGGTCTTGTCCTGATATCGGACGATGATTCGCGGTGTCGGCATGTGACCTTCGCGTTATGGACTCGTCGCCGACGGCATCCGTCCGGTAAGAAGGTTCTTTACACCCCTCATCCGGGGCTCAAGGGCGCGTGTGCGGCGCGCCCGTCGTGTTCGGCCCGTACGCATCATCCCTCCGGGCCTTGCGCGGTCCCGCCCACCCCTCACCAGGAGTGGCAACCCTCAAACAATGAACACTTAAGGGGTAAAACCAAGTGGCAGCGGAGATTGTGAATCCTCGCAGCGACAGCGAGAACCGGGACGCTTCCGAGCAGGGCGGAGGGGCCGAGCCCCTGGAGTCCTTCGACCCGGCGTTCGCGCTGCACCGCGGAGGCAAGATGGCCGTGCAGGCCACCGTGCCCGTCCGCGACAAGGACGATCTGTCCCTGGCGTACACGCCCGGCGTCGCGAAGGTGTGCAGCGCGATCGCCGAGCAGCCGGAACTCGTCCACGACTACACATGGAAGTCGTCGGTCGTCGCCGTCGTGACGGACGGTACGGCCGTGCTGGGGCTCGGCGACATCGGGCCCGAGGCCTCCCTTCCCGTGATGGAGGGCAAGGCCATCCTCTTCAAGCAGTTCGGTGGCATCGACGCGGTCCCGCTCGCGCTGAACTGCACCGACGTCGACGAGATCGTCGAGACCGTGGTCCGGCTCGCCCCGTCCTTCGGCGGTGTGAACCTCGAGGACATCTCGGCCCCCCGGTGCTTCGAGATCGAGCGGCGGCTCCAGGAGCGCCTGGACATCCCGGTCTTCCACGACGACCAGCACGGCACGGCCGTCGTGACGCTCGCGGCGCTGCGCAACGCGGCGCGGCTCAGCGGGCGTCCGCTGGGCGAGCTGCGGGCGGTGATCTCCGGCGCGGGCGCGGCGGGTGTCGCCATCGCCAAGATGCTGGTCGAGGCCGGCATCGGCGACGTGGCGGTGGCCGACCGCAAGGGCGTCGTCTCGCGGGACCGCGAGGACCTCACGCCGATCAAGGCGGAGCTGGCGTCGTTCACCAACAAGGCCGGCATCTCCGGCCCGCTGGAGTCCGCGCTGGCGGGGGCCGACGTGTTCATCGGCGTCTCCGGCGGCACGGTCCCGGAGTCCGCGGTGGCGTCGATGGCGGAGGGCGCCTTCGTCTTCGCCATGGCCAACCCGAACCCGGAGGTCCACCCGGAGGTCGCGCACAAGTACGCGGCCGTCGTGGCCACCGGCCGGTCGGACTTCCCGAACCAGATCAACAACGTGCTGGCGTTCCCCGGCATCTTCGCGGGCGCGCTGCAGGTGCGGGCCTCGCGGATCACCGAGGGCATGAAGCTGGCCGCCGCCGAGGCGCTGGCCGCGGTCGTCGGTGACGACCTCGCCGCCGACTACGTCATCCCGTCCCCGTTCGACGAGCGGGTCGCCCCCGCGGTGACGGCCGCCGTGGCCGCCGCCGCCCGGGCGGAGGGTGTCGCCCGGCGCTGAGCGCACGGGAGAGGGGCCCCGCCACGCCTGTGGACGGGGCCCCCGCGTTTGCCCCGGGGGCGGGGCGCGTGACCCGGCCGGGGCGACGTGACCCGGCCCGGGGCAAGAGGGCGTGTGTCACAGGCGGGCACGGTTCCTTCGGCGCGGCGCGGACCCTATCGTCAAGGTCATGTTCGCTGTCTACGCCGCCCGAATCGATCGCGACCAGCCGCTCACGGGTCTGGAGTCGGGAGAGCGTCCCGCTCCCGAGTCCCGGCCGGGCTGGAGCACCGTCACGGTCAAGGCCGCCTCCCTCAACCACCACGACCTCTGGTCCCTGCGGGGCGTCGGCCTCGCGGAGGACAAGCTGCCGATGATCCTCGGCTGCGACGCAGCCGGTGTCGACGAGGACGGCAACGAGGTCGTCCTGCACTCGGTGATCGGACAGAGCGGTCACGGCGTGGGGCCCAAGGAGCCCCGCTCCATCCTGACCGAGCGCTACCAGGGCACCTTCGCCGAACAGGTCGCCGTGCCCACCTGGAACATCCTGCCCAAGCCCAAGGAGCTCTCCTTCGAGGAGGCGGCCTGCCTGCCCACGGCCTGGCTGACGGCCTACCGCATGCTGTTCACCAACGCCGGCGTGCGGCCCGGTGACTCGGTGCTGGTGCAGGGCGCCGGCGGCGGTGTCGCCACCGCCGCGATCGTGCTCGGCAAGGCGGCGGGCCTGAGGGTGTTCGCCACCAGCCGGGACGAGGCCAAGCGCAAGCGGGCGCTGGAACTGGGCGCCGTGGAGGCGGTGGAACCCGGCGCGCGGCTGCCGCAGCGGGTCGACGCGGTGATCGAGACCGTGGGCGCGGCCACCTGGTCGCACTCGGTGAAGTCGCTGCGCCCCGGCGGGACGCTGGTGATCTCCGGCGCCACCAGCGGTGACCGTCCCTCGCACGCCGAGCTGACCCGGGTCTTCTTCCTGGAACTGAGGATCGTGGGGTCGACGATGGGCACCAAGGACGAGCTGGAGGACCTGCTGTCCTTCTGCGCCGCGACCGGGGTGCGGCCCGTCATCGACGAGGCGCTGCCCCTGGACCGGGCCCGCGAGGGCTTCGAACGCATGGCGTCCGGCGAGCTCTTCGGCAAGATCGTGCTCACCAACCACTGAGGCGGAGCCTCTCCCTCCTCACGGCCGGTCCGGTGTTCCGGGCCGGCCGTCGGCATGTCAACTGCGGTTGACAAGGCCTGCATGTCAACATAAGTTGACATCATGACTGAGGCAACCGATCTCGCCGAGCGGGCCGGTGACCGCGATCCGCGGGTCGGCCTGCGGGCCGTCGCCGCGCTGCGCAGGCTGCTCGAACAACTGGAAGCCGTGCAGGTGCGCAACGCGCGCAACCACGGCTGGTCGTGGCAGGAGATCGCGACCGAACTCGGGGTCAGCAGGCAGGCCGTGCACAAGAAGTACGGGAGGCATTGATGTTCGAGCGGTTCACCAAGGACGCCCGCGACGTGGTCAAAGGGGCCGTCGCCCAGGCGGAACGGGCGGGGGCCGGCCACGTCGGCACCGAGCACCTGCTCCTCGCCCTCCTCGACCGGGAGGGCAGCCGGGCCTCCTTCGCCCTGACCGCCCTCGGACTCGGCGACCGCCGCGAGGCCGTGCGGGAGGCGCTGGAGGAGGCGCGACGGCGGGGCGGACTCACCCAGGCCGAGACCGACGCCCTCGCCGGACTGGGCATCGACGTACCGGAGATCGTCGCCCGGGTGGAGGAGGCCCACGGACCCGGAGCGCTGTCCGGGAGCCGGGTCCGCGGCCGATGGCCCGGGCACCGCCCCTTCGACCGGGCGGCCAAGGACGTCCTCGCCGGGGCGCTGCGCACCGCCACCGCCCGGCGCCACCGGCACATCGGCGACGAGCACCTGCTGCTCGCCCTCACCGCCCGCCCCGGCGTGCCCGCGGAGGTCCTCGCCGACCACGGAGTGACCTACGCGTCGGTGACCCGGGTGCTGTACGGCGACGGCGAGGCCCAGGCGAGCTGACCCGGCTCAGGGTTTCGGCGCGCGCAGCAGCGCGCCGATCCGGGCGGCCGCCGTCGACAGATGTCGGCGGGCGTCCCGGAGCTGGTCCGCGGTGACCCCGTGGTCCCGGGCGGCGTCCCGGACGTCGTCCCGGAAGCGGTCCAGCAGCCGCTCCAGGTCGCGCGCCGGGTCACCGGTGGAGTCCGCCGCGCTCTCGTGCCCCCAGGAGGGGGCGTAGTCGGCGGGGAAGTCCTCGGGGGTCGAGGAGTACGACGGCCGGGAGTCCGCCGGTTCACCGGCGGCCGTGCGGCCGAAGGCGAAGTCCTTGCCGAAGTCGCTCATCTCCTTGACCAGGTCGCCCAGGCCCTCGCGCAGACCGGACGGCCAGTCGCCGCGGGTGAAGTGGTCCTGCACCTGCTCCTGCACCTGCCGGACGATGCGCTGCACCTGCTCCTGCGCCTTGTCCTGCGCCTCCTTGGCCTGGCGCCGGGCACGCTGGGCCTCCTCACGGGAGCGCCGGCTCTCGTCCTTGGCGCGCCGGGCCTGCTCCTTCCACTCCTGCTTGGCGCGGCGCATCTCCTCCTTCGCGGCGCGCCAGGCGTCCTTGTCGCCGAACATCGAGAAGTCGCCGAAGTCGCCGAAGTCGCCGAAGCCGTCGGCCACGCCCTCCTTGCCGCCCGAGGTGTCCCCGCCCCGGGACTGGCGGGCCCGGCCGGCCGCGGCGCGCATCTCGCGGCGCAGATCACCCGCCGCGCCGCTGACGTCGGCCTTGATCTCCGCGGCCAGCTCGGCGACCGACTCGCGGATCTCGAGTTCCAGGTCGGCCAGTTCGCCGCTGCGGTCGGCCAGTTCGGCCCGGCCCGCGTCGGTGATCGAGTACACCTTGCGGCCGCCCTCGGTGGTGTGGGTGACCAGCCCCTCCGCCTCCAGCTTGGCCAGCCGGGGGTAGACCGTGCCCGCCGACGGTGCGTACAGCCCCTGGAAGCGCTCCTCGAGGAGGCGTATCACCTCGTAACCGTGGCGGGGGGCCTCGTCGAGCAGCTTCAGCAGATACAGGCGGAGGCGTCCGTGGGCGAAGACGGGGGGCATGTCAGAGCACCTTCTTGTCGGTCGTACCGGCATTGTCTCCCGAGCCGTCCCGCCGGCCGGGCTCGTCCTCCCGGGGTGGGCGGCGCAGCAGGGCGATGGAGCCGGAGACGGTGGTGGCCCGCAGCTTTCCGCTGCCCGCGCCCAGCCGGCCGGTGAGCTTGTGGGCGCCCCAGATGCCCTGCACCCGGAGGTCGTCGAAGGCGTTGGAGATGGCGCCGCTCGCGGTGTTGGCCTCGACGTCGGCGTCGGCCGGGTCGGGCAGCCGGACCGCTATCTCGCCCGAGACGCTGGTCAGCCGGATGTCGGTGGGGCCCTCGGGGTCGAGGTCCACGATCATCGAGCCGCTGACCGTGTCCGCCCGGACGGACGGGCCGGAGCCCTCGACGACCGTGAGGTCGCCGGAGACGGAGGCGAAGTGGAGGTCGCCGGTGACGGACTGCGCCTCGACGTTGCCGGCGACGGTGTCCGCACGGACCGGGCCGGAGAGGGCGACGAGGGTGGTGTCGCCCGCGACGCCCTTCACCGTGGCGGGGCCGTGGACGCCGGAGACGACGGCGGTGGCGCCGACGACCCCGACCTCGACCTTGGTGCGGGCCGGGACCGCCAGGGAGACGACGGCGCTGCGGCGCCAGCCCTTGCGGTCGAGCCACTTGAGGAAGCCCTTCCACGGGAGGTCGTCGTAGGCGACGGTCAGGACACCGTCCTGGTGCGTGACGACCAGGGGCGGGCCCTCGATGTCGGAGACGTGCAGGCGGGCCTCGGCCTCGTCCGTCCCGACCACGTTCACCGTGCCGTTGACGATGCGGACGTTGAGGTGGGTCAGGGGGGCGTCGAAGGTGAGTTTGGTCTTGTCCTTGACGGACCACTCGGGCATGGACGGCCTCCTGATCGCGGGTGTGCCTCTGGGCGCGGGCGATGCGTCATATCGCGTATTACTCGATTCACGATATATCGCGGCAGGCGAAAGTCAAGGCACTCGTTCTGGTGAACGGTGCCTTGGAAGGTTCGGTATGCCGTTGTGGTGAGCGTTCGCCGAGGTGGGCCGGGGGGTGTTGCGCAGCCCGGCGCCGGCGGGGTGCCTCCCCCCACTCCCGGCTTCGCTCGAGCGGGCGGTGCCCCCACCGCCCACCCGTGCCGCTGGGGGCACCTCCCAGGCCCTCAAGGCACTGGGGGAGGCACGACTGCCCGCGGGGGACCAGGTACTACTCCTCGTCCTCGTCGTCCAGGCGGGCCAGCCAGGTGGCGAGGCGTTCCACCGGGACCTCGAAGTCGGGGTTGAGGTCGACGAAGGTCCGCAGCTGCTCCGCGAGCCACTCGAAGGTGACCTCCTCCTCCCCGCGCCGCTTCTCCAGTTCCTCGATGCCACGGTCCGTGAAGTACATGAGGACAAGGATATGTGCCGGAAAACGGGGCGGGCCGCACCCCCGTGAAGGGGTGCGGCCCGCTCGCGTGGCGCGTGGCGCCGCCGGTCAGGCGTCGAAGACCTCACGCACCAGCTGCTCCTGCTCGGCCTGGTGGCGCTTGGCGGAGCCGACCGCGGGCGACGAACCGTGCGGCCGCGAGATGCGGCGCAGGCGCTCGTCGTGCGGGAGGTCGGCACCGACCGCCAGGTCGAGGTGGTCGATCAGGTTGAGCGCGATGAACGGCCAGGCACCCTGGTTCGCCGGCTCCTCCTGGGCCCACAGGTACTTCTCGGCGTTCGGGTACTTCTTGATCTCCGCCTGGAGCTCGGCACCCGGCAGCGGGTACAGGCGCTCGATGCGGATGATCGCCGTGTCCGTCGCGCCGCGCTTCTTCCGCTCGGCCTCGAGGTCGTAGTAGACCTTGCCGGCGCAGAAGACGACCTTCTTCACCCCGGCCGGGTCGACCGTGTCGCCGATGACCGGGCGGAACTGGCCCGTGGTGAACTCCTCCGCCTTCGACGCGGCGGCCTTCAGGCGCAGCATCGACTTCGGGGTGAAGACGACCAGCGGCTTGTGGTGCGGGTTGTGCACCTGCCACCGCAGGAGGTGGAAGTAGTTCGACGGCGAGGTCGGCATCGCGACCGTCATGTTGTTCTGGGCGCAGAGCTGGAGGAAGCGCTCCGGGCGGGCCGAGGAGTGGTCCGGGCCCTGGCCCTCGTAGCCGTGCGGGAGAAGCAGGACCACACCGGAGGTCTGGGACCACTTCTGCTCGGCCGACGAGATGAACTCGTCCACGACCGTCTGCGCGCCGTTGACGAAGTCGCCGAACTGCGCCTCCCACAGCACGAGCGCGTCCGGGCGGGCCAGCGAGTAGCCGTACTCGAAGCCCATGGCCGCGTACTCGGAGAGCAGGGAGTTGTAGACGTTCAGCCGCGACTGGTCCTCGGAGAGGTACTGCAGCGGCGTGTACTCCTCGCCGGTGCTGCGGTCGATGATGACCGCGTGGCGCTGGCCGAAGGTGCCGCGCTGGGAGTCCTGGCCGGCGAGCCGGACCGGGACGCCCTCCAGCAGCAGCGAGCCGAAGGCGAGGGTCTCGCCCATGCCCCAGTCGATGGTGCCGTCCTCGACCATCGCCGCCCGGCGCTGCAGCTGCGGCAGCAGACGCGGGTGGACGGTGATGTGGTCGGGGATGTTCACCTGGGACTCGGCGATCCGCTTGACGACCTCCGTGGTCACCGCGGTGTTCACGGCGACCGGGAACTCGGCCTGCGGGTCCGAGGGCGCCACCGTGGACGGCTGCGAGGTGGCCTCGCGCACCTCGGTGAAGACCTTCTCCAGCTGGCCCTGGTAGTCCTGCAGCGCCTGCTCGGCCTCTTCCAGGGTGATGTCGCCGCGACCGATGAGGGACTCGGTGTACAGCTTGCGCACCGAGCGCTTCTTGTCGATCAGGTCGTACATCAGCGGCTGGGTGAAGGCCGGGTTGTCGGACTCGTTGTGGCCGCGGCGGCGGTAGCAGATGAGGTCGATCACCACGTCCTTGTTGAACGCCTGGCGGAACTCGAAGGCCAGGCGCGCGACGCGCACCACCGCCTCCGGGTCGTCGCCGTTCACGTGGAAGATCGGGGCCTCGATCATGCGGGCCACGTCCGTCGCGTACATGGAGGAACGCGAGGACTCGGGGGCCGCGGTGAAGCCGACCTGGTTGTTGATGACGACGTGGACCGTGCCGCCGGTGCGGTAGCCGCGCAGCTGCGACATGTTCAGGGTCTCGGCCACCACGCCCTGGCCCGCGAAGGCCGCGTCGCCGTGGATCGCCACCGGCAGGACGGTGAAGTCCGTGCCGCCCTTGTTGATGATGTCCTGCTTGGCGCGGGAGACGCCCTCCAGGACCGGGTCGACCGCCTCCAGGTGCGAGGGGTTGGCGACCAGCGAAACCTTGATCTGTTCGCCGTCCAGGCCGGTGAAGGTGCCCTCGGCGCCCAGGTGGTACTTCACGTCGCCGGAGCCGTGCATCGACTTCGGGTCGAGATTGCCCTCGAACTCGCGGAAGATCTGCGCGTACGACTTGCCGACGATGTTCGCGAGCACGTTCAGCCGGCCGCGGTGGGCCATACCGATGACGACCTCGTCGAGGCGGGACTCGGCGGCCGAGTCCAGCACCGCGTCGAGCAGCGGGATGACGGACTCGCCGCCCTCCAGGGAGAAGCGCTTCTGGCCGACGTACTTCGTCTGCAGGAAGGTCTCGAACGCCTCGGCGGCGTTCAGGCGGCGCAGGATGCGCAGCTGCTCCTCGCGCTCCGGCTTGGAGTGGCCGCGCTCCACCCGGTCCTGGATCCACTTGCGCTGCTTGGGGTCCTGGATGTGCATGAACTCGATGCCGGTGGTGCGGCAGTACGAGTCGCGCAGCACGCCGAGGATGTCGCGCAGCTTCATCATCGACTTGCCGGCGAAGCCGCCGACGGCGAACTCGCGCTCCAGGTCCCACAGGGTGAGGCCGTGCTCGACGATGTCCAGGTCGGGGTGCTTGCGCTGCTTGTACTCCAGCGGGTCGGTGTCGGCCATGACGTGGCCGCGGACCCGGTAGGAGTGGATCAGGTCGAAGACCCGGGCGGCCTTGGTGACGTCGTCGTCGTGGCTGGCGTCGATGTCCTTGAGCCAGCGGACCGGCTCGTAGGGGATGCGCAGCGCCTCGAAGATCTCGTCGTAGAAGCCGTTCTCGCCGAGCAGGAGGTTCGCGACCTGGCGGAGGAACTCGCCGGAGGCGGCACCCTGGATCACCCGGTGGTCGTAGGTCGACGTGAGCGTCATGACCTTCGAGATGCCGAGCTTGTTCAGGGTGTCCTGGGAGGTGCCCTGGAACTCCGCCGGGTAGTCCATGGCGCCGACGCCCATGATGACCGACTGGCCGGGCATCAGGCGCGGCACGGAGTGGACGGTGCCGAGGCCGCCGGGGTTGGTCAGGGAGACCGTGACACCGCTGAAGTCGTCCATCGTCAGCTTGTTGTCGCGGGCGCGACGGACGATGTCCTCGTAGGCCTGCCAGAACTCGAAGAAGTTCAGCGTCTCGGCCTTCTTGATCGCCGCGACGACGAGCTGGCGGTCGCCGTTGGGCTTGACCAGGTCGATGGCGAGGCCGAGGTTGATGTGCTCCGGCTTCACCAGGGTCGGCTTGCCGTCCACCTTCGCGAACGAGTGGTTCATCGACGGCATGGCCTTGATGGCCTGCACCATGGCGTAGCCGATGAGGTGCGTGAAGGAGATCTTCCCGCCCCGCGCCCGCTTCAGGTGGTTGTTGATGACGATGCGGTTGTCGAACAGCAGCTTCACCGGGACGGCGCGCACGGACGTGGCCGTGGGCAGTTCCAGCGAGGCGTCCATGTTCTTCGCCACGGCGGCGGACGGACCGCGCAGGGTCACCCGCTCGGGCCCGCTCTTGGCCTCACCCGCGGGCTCTGCCTTCTTGGCCGGGGCCGGCTTCGCGGCGGGGGCGGCCGGAGCGGCCGCCTTCGCCGGGGCGGGAGCCTGGGCCTTGGCCGCCGGGGCGGCGGCAGCGGGCTGCGCGGCCGGGGCGGGCACGTCCGCCTTCGCGGGAGCGGCCGGCTGGGCCGCAGCGGTGGGGGTCACAGCGGCCCCCGCGGCCGCGTCACCCGCCGGAGCCGAGGTCGCAGGCGCGCCCGGCTTGTAGTCGGCGAAGAAGTCCCACCAGGCTCGGTCCACCGAGTTCGGGTCCTGGAGGTACTGCTGGTAGATCTCGTCGACGAGCCATTCGTTGGCACCGAAGGCCGCAGCGGGGTTCTTGCCCGCTTGGTCGGTGTCGGTCGAGATGCTCGAGTTACTGGGGGACTGTGGCGACACGGCGTCAACCGCCCTCTTCCGCTTCGCAAGATGATGGACAGCGGAAATAAAGGCTACGCCTCCGCGCGCGAGAAGGTCAGGCCGGGCCCGAGCAACGTCGTGCACATCACATCTCAACGGGTGTTTCGGCGCTGGAATTGGCGGGAAACAAGCGAGGTTCCGCTTCTCTTGACGGTATCAGGCATCGCTCGACCGGGGTCCGACGCGCCCTGCGCGCGGGCCTGTGCCTGATCACACGTGTCCGTCAGGGCGAACACCGATGGATCTTGAAGCTCACTTCGAACTTTACGTCAACTTGGGGTGGAGGTGGGCCCCGGAAGAGTGATCAGGATCCGGCAACCCCGCTCGGATTCCGCCACTCCGATCCGGCCGCCGTGCAGATCCACGGCCCAGCGGGCGATCGCCAGACCCAGCCCGGTGCCGCCGTCGCTGCCGGGGCCGTGCGGACGGTTGACGCTGCCGCGGTTGAACCGCTCGAAGACCCGGTGCCACTCGGTCCGCGGGATGCCCGGACCCTCGTCCAGCACCTCCAGCTCCAGCGACTCCGGCTCGGCGCCCCGGCGGGCCCGGACCGTCACCCGGCCGTGCGGCGGGCTGTGCTTGACCGCGTTGTCGATCAGGTTGGCCACCACCTGGTGGATCCGCTCCGGGTCGGCGTGCGCGGTGAGCTCGGGCGGGGTGACGTCGAGGTGCAGATGGACGTCGGTACGGGTGTGGCTGCCGGATCCGGAGGCCATGCCGGCGCGGGCCGAGGCGACCATGTTGGCCTCCTTGAGCACGCCCGACAGGTACGGCCACACCTCGAAGCGGCGCTTCCTCAGCGGGACCACGCCGTTGTCCAGGCGCGAGAGGTCCAGCAGCGTCTCCACCAGGCGGCCGAGCCGCTCGGTCTGCTTCAGGGCCGTGCGCATCGTCTCCGGGTCGGGCCGGGTGACGCCGTCGACGATGTTCTCCAGCACCGCGCGCAGACCCGCGATGGGCGTGCGCAGCTCGTGCGAGACATTGGCCACAAGTTCCTTGCGCTGGCTGTCCTGTGCCTCCAGCTCGTCGGCCATGACGTTGATCGTCTGCGCCAGGTCGCCCAGCTCGTCGCGTCGGCTCTCGCGCACCCGGCGGGTGTAGTCGCCGTGCGAGATGGACCGGGCGACCGCGTTCATGTCGTCCAGCGGAGCGGTGAGGGAGTGCGCCACGAACTGGGTGATGAGCAGCGTGGCGATCATCGAGAACACCGTGATGAAGCGCAGCTCCGTCTTGGTGTGCACGGCGATCACCGACAGTCCGGTGGTGATCAGGACCGAGACGACGACCAGGGCGCCCAGCTTGGTCTTGATCGAGAACGGGCGCACCCCGCCCCAGGGCTGTCCGGTGCGCCCGCCCTGTCGCCCGTGCCGTCCCTGCCGCCCCTGTCCGTGGCCCCCCGGACCCGCGCTCATGGCGTCGGCGTCTCCAGGGCGTAGCCCACGCCGTGCACCGTGCGGATGCGCTCGGCACCGATCTTCCGGCGCAGCGCCTTGATGTGGCTGTCCACGGTCCGGGTGCCGGAGGCGTCCGCCCAGTCCCAGACCTCGGCCAGCAGCTGCTCACGGGAGAGCACCGCGCGCGGGGTGTTGGCCAGGCACACCAGGAGGTCGAACTCGGTGGGCGTGAGGTGGACGTCCTCGCTGCGCACGCGCACCCGGCGCTGGGCGTGGTCGATCTCCAGTTCGCCCAGGCGCAGGATGCCGCTGCGCGGGGTGGTGGCCGCGAGGGCCGCGCGTTCCATGCGGCGCAGCAGCACGTGCACCCGGGCCGCCAGTTCCCGCATGGAGAACGGCTTGGTCATGTAGTCGTCGGCGCCGACACCGAGGCCGACCAGCATGTCGGTCTCGTCGTCGCGCGCGGTGAGCATCAGCACCGGCACCGGCCGCTGGGCCTGCACGCGCCGGCAGACCTCCAGGCCGTCGAAGCCGGGCAGCATGATGTCGAGGATCAGCAGGTCGGGCTGCCAGGCCTCCGCCGTGTCCACCGCGGACGGGCCGTCGCCCGCCGTTTGCACCAGGAATCCCTCGGCACGAAGGCGGGTCGCGATGGCGTCCACGATCGTCGCGTCGTCCTCGACCACCAGGACCCTGCGCTGAGCGCCGGGGGTGGTCGTCGCCGTGCCGTTGTGGGAGGTGTGTGTCTGCTCCATCGCCCGCCCCTGAGGTGTGCTTTATCCGGAATCCGTGGGGTGATCCGTCGTCTGCGCATCACTGCGATTGACGCTTGAATGATCCGCGCCAAGGCAGCAGCGTACGGGGATGCACCACTCGTTTGCTATCCAGGGCGGACGCCGATGTGCACGACGTCCGGAACGCCCCGGGCAACGGGGATCTCTTCGGTACGCACCTGCCGGAACCCGGCATTCCGCAAGGTTCCCTCGAATTCCGGGGAAGGCTTGGCGGACCATACCGCGAGGACCCCGCGCGGCTTCAACACCCTTGCACATGCCGCGAGTCCGCTCGGCGAATAAAGGCCCTCGTTGCCCTCGGTGACGGTCCATTCGGGCCCGTTGTCGATGTCGAGGCACAGCGCGTCGAATGTGTCGGACGTCTCATTGACGTACGTGATCAGATCCTGCTCGACGATCTCCGTGCGCGGGTCGGCGAGGGCCTGCCCGGAGAGCGCCGACAGCGGGCCCGCGCGGTGCCACCCGACGACGGCGGGCTCCCGCTCCACCACGGTGATCCGCCCCCAGCGGGACTGCCCGGCGGCGTGCGCGAGGGAGAAGCCGACGCCCAGTCCGCCGATCAGCACCCGCGGTCCGGCCGCCTCCGGGTCGAGGGCGGCCAGGGCGGCGTCCACGAGCAGCCGCTCGGAACGCCCGTCGGAGGTGTCCATCAGGAAGCAGCCGTTGGCGATGATCTGCAGCAGGTCGCCGTGCCGGCGCAGCACGACCTCGCCGTACGGGCCCTCGCGGCGGTCCAGGACTTCAGGAGCTTCGGGAATGTCGTACGGGGTGGACATGCGTTCATCCTGGCAGCTCACCCTTCCCGGGAACCGGGGACGGGGGACCCGCGGCCGGTGATCGCTGACAGCGAACGCGCGTCCGGGAACATTCGGCGGCTCCCCTGCATTGAGTCGGCATAGCTCAACTTGACTGCCGAAGGGGAGATCATGGCTGCTGAGTCCACACCGCTCGCCCTGCCTGTGCTGCCGCTCGACGACGAGGTCGTGCTGCCCGGGATGGTGGTTCCGCTGGACCTGAGCGATTCCGAGGTGCGCGCCGCGGTGGAGGCCGCCCAGGCCGCCGCCCGCGACGAACCGGGCAAGCCCCGGGTGCTCCTGGTGCCGCGCGTCGACGGGACCTACGCCGGGACCGGCGTGCTGGGCACCGTCGAGCAGGTCGGCCGGCTGGCCGACGGCGACCCGGGCGCCCTGATCCGCGGCCGGGGCCGGGTGCGCATCGGCGCCGGGACCACCGGGCCGGGCGCGGCGCTGTGGGTGGAGGGCACCCGCATCGACGAGAGCGTGCCCGAGCCGCTGCCGGGACACGTGTCCGACCTGGTCAAGGAGTACAAGGCGCTCGCCACCGCCTGGCTGCGCAAGCGCGGCGCCTGGCAGGTCGTGGACCGGGTCCAGGCCATCGACGACGTCTCCGCGCTCGCCGACAACTCCGGCTACTCGCCGTTCCTCACCACCGACCAGAAGGTCGCCCTGCTGGAGACCACCGACCCGGTGGCCCGGCTGAAGCTCGCCACCCAGCAGCTGCGCGACCACCTCGCCGAACAGGACGTCGCCGAGACCATCGCCAAGGACGTCCAGGAGGGCGTCGACAAGCAGCAGCGCGAGTTCCTGCTCCGCCGTCAGCTGGAGGCGGTCCGCAAGGAGCTGCGCGAGCTCAACGGCGACCAGGAGGGCGAGGAGTCCGACGACTACCGCGCCCGCGTCGAGGCCGCCGACCTGCCGGAGAAGGTGCGCGAGGCCGCGCTCAAGGAGGTCGACAAGCTGGAGCGTTCCTCCGACCAGTCGCCGGAGGGCTCCTGGATCCGCACCTGGCTCGACACGGTCCTGGAGATGCCGTGGAACGAGCGCACCGAGGACGCCTACGACATCCGGGGCGCCCAGGCCGTCCTGGACGCCGAGCACGCGGGTCTGCAGGACGTGAAGGAGCGCATCACCGAGTACCTGGCGGTGCGCAAGCGCCGCAGCGACCGGGGTCTCGGCGTGGTCGGCGGACGGCGCGGCGGTGCCGTGCTGGCCCTGGTGGGCCCGCCCGGCGTCGGCAAGACCTCGCTCGGTGAGTCCGTCGCGCACGCCATGGGCCGGAAGTTCGTCCGCGTCGCCCTCGGCGGCGTCCGCGACGAGGCCGAGATCCGCGGCCACCGCCGTACCTACGTCGGCGCGCTGCCCGGCCGGATCGTGCGGGCGATCAAGGAGGCCGGTTCGATGAACCCGGTCGTCCTGCTCGACGAGATCGACAAGGTGGGGTCGGACTTCCGGGGCGACCCGGCCGCCGCCCTGCTCGAGGTCCTCGACCCGGCGCAGAACCACACGTTCCGGGACCACTACCTGGAGGTCGAGCTCGACCTGTCCGACGTGGTGTTCCTCGCCACCGCCAACGTCCTCGAAGCCATCCCGGAGGCCCTGCTCGACCGCATGGAGCTGGTCCGCCTCGACGGCTACACCGAGGACGAGAAGGTCGTCATCGCCCGCGACCACCTGCTCCCGCGCCAGCTGGAGCGCGCCGGTCTCCAGGCGGACGAGGTGACGATCGAGGAAGGGGCGCTGCGCAAGCTGGCCGGTGAGTACACGCGCGAGGCCGGCGTGCGCACCCTGGAGCGGTCGGTCGCGCGGCTGCTGCGCAAGATCGCCGCCCGGCACGAACTGGGCGAGCGGGAACTGCCGTTCACCGTCACCGAGGGCGACCTGCGGGACCTGATCGGGCGGCCGCACCACGTGCCGGAGTCCGCCCAGGAGCCGGCCGAACGCCGCACCGCCGTCCCCGGTGTCGCCACCGGGCTCGCCGTGACCGGGGCCGGCGGGGACGTCCTCTACGTGGAAGCCTCCCTGGCCGACCCGGAGACGGGCGCGGCGGGGCTGACCCTGACCGGGCAGCTGGGCGACGTGATGAAGGAGTCCGCGCAGATCGCGCTGAGCTTCCTGCGCAGTCACGGCGCCGAGCTGGAGCTGCCGGTGGCCGACCTGAAGGACCGGGGCGTGCACATCCACTTCCCGGCGGGCGCGGTGCCCAAGGACGGCCCGAGCGCGGGCATCACGATGACCACCGCGCTGGCCTCGCTGCTCTCCGGCCGGCTGGTCCGCACGGACGTGGCGATGACCGGTGAGGTGTCGCTGACCGGGCGGGTGCTGCCGATCGGCGGGGTGAAGCAGAAGCTGCTCGCCGCGCACCGGGCGGGGGTCACGACCGTGATCATCCCCAAGCGCAACGAGCCCGACCTGGACGACGTCCCGGCGGAGGTGCTGGAGAAGCTGGACGTGCACGCCGTCACCGACGTCCGCCAGGTGCTGGAGCTGGCGCTGTCGCCCGCCACGAACGGGGCGGCGCCGGAGGTTCCGGTGGCCGCGTGACGGAGGCCGCCGGATGAGGGGAGGCCCGGGTCCCGTGAGGGAGGCCCGGGCCTTTCCCTCACCGCTCGTGGCTCAGCTGCCGGCGGCGAAGGCCTGCACCCGGTCGAGGGTGCCGTTGAAGCGGTCGTGGTCGCCGACCGTCGGGCCGGTCGAGGTGTACTGCCACATCGTGTACGTGTCCCAGCCGGCGGGCAGGTCGCCCACGGTGGAGGCGTACCGGGCGATCCACAGCGGGGTGGTGGAGGCGAAGCCGGCGTAGTCGCCGGTGCACTGCTGCCACCAGCTGGTGGCGGTGTAGATGACGGCGCTGCGGCCGGTACGGGCGCGGTACTGGTCGAGGAAGTCGCGGATCCAGCTGACCATCGAGCTCGCCGACTTGCCGTAGCAGGCGTCGCCGTACGGGTTCCACTCGATGTCCAGGACGCCCGGCAGGGTGCGGCCGTCGGCGGACCAGGCGCCGCCGCGGTCCACGAAGTAGTCCGCCTGGGCCGCGCCGCTCGCGGTGTCCGGCGTCGCGAAGTGGTAGGCGCCGCGCACCATGCCGACGTCGTAGGAGCCGTCGTACTGCTGGGAGTGGTACGGGTTGGTGTAGTACGTGCCCTCCGTTGCCTTGGCGTAGGCCCAGCGGACCCCGCTGTTCCACAGGGTCGGCCAGGCGACGTTGCCCTGGTGGCTGGAGACGTCCACCCCTTCCGTCTGGGTGGAACGCGCGGTGGGCAGGCCGGCCCGGCCGTCGTGGGCGATGACGCCCATGCCCATGTGGGCGGAGCCGCGCGGCGGGACCGTGGGGGCGGACTCGTCGGCGCCGGCCGACTTGTGCGGGAGGGTGAGGGCCGCGAGCAGGACGGCACCTGCGGCCCCGAGCGCGCGTATACGGACGAGCCGGGATCTGGGCACAGGCATGACGCATCTCCGAACGGTCGTGGGGCGAACCCGGAATGTGACCCACATCGCATGTAGTGGGCACGCCACGTAATGGCCTGGTAGAGGAACTGCGGACGTCGACCACGGCGGGCGGGCGGACCGCCGCGCTGCCGTTGGTCTACGCCTGCGAAATACTTATGGAGCTGGGGCGACGTCGCCACTTGGCGCCAGACTTTCAGAACCGGAAACCGAGGCAGGGGCACACGTGCACGAAGACGTAAACGGCGGCGGGGAACACGCCGCCTCGCCGGAGCCCGCGTCCGGTGTGGAACCGCCCGCGTTCCTGGCCCTGGAACGGGAGTTGACGGTTCTGCTGCGCCGGGCGCGGGCCAGCCAGGGGGAGATGGCGCGCGAGGTCCACCCTGACCTGGAGCCGTCCGCGTACGGCCTGCTGGTCCGTCTGGATGAGTGCGGCCGGCAGCGGGCCACCGAACTCGCCGCCTACATCGGCGTGGGCAAGGCGACGATGTCCCGCCAGCTGCGCGCTCTCGAAGAGCTCGGACTCGTCGGGCGCGAGCCGGACCCCGCCGACGGGCGCGCCTGGCTCGTCACCCTCACGGACGAGGGGCGGCAGCGGGTGAGCAGGGTGCGCGAGGCCCGCCGCGCCCTCTACGCCGGCCGGTTCGCCGACTGGGACCCGAAGGAGGTCACGGAACTCGCCCGCCTGCTCAACCGGCTGAACCGGGGGACGGAACGATAGGGGGCGGCTCCGCCGCCCGGCTACGGGCGCGGGGACGGCCGGGAGGCCCGGACCGTGATCCGGCGGGTGCGGGCACCACGGTGCCTGCGGGTGCCGGGTGCCGGGTGCCGGGTGCCGGGTGCCGGGCGCCGCGTGACCGGGGGTCGCGGCGTGGGGGCCGGTGTCCGTGACCCGGGGCCCCGAGCGCATCGGGGGGCGGCCCCTGCGGCGCGGGTGGGTGCGGGGACGCCGCGTGACCGGGTTCGCGGGGTGGGGGCTGGTGCCCGTGTCCCGGGGAGGGAGCCCCGAGGCCACACGTCGGTGGCGAGCGGCCGGCAGGTGTCCGCCGTGGGGGTGGTGCCCGGCCGTTCGGGCGGGGACAGTTCGCCGTGCGGACGACGGCCGTCCCGTCAGGCGGGGGGCAGCTCGGTGTGGACGACCGTCGCGTCGTCGTGGGGCTTGCCGCGGCGGGGCGGGACGCGGGTCGCGTCCCCGTGCTCCAGGGACCGGACCCGGTCCACCAGCGTCCGCGCGCCCTTCTCGCGGATCAGGGCGAGGCAGTCCGCCCAGCCGCCCTCGCCGAACCGCTCCACCCACCGCGCCGCGCCGTCCGTCAGCGCCGCCAGCGCGCGGACCCGCCCGCGCGGGAGGGAGCCCGTGACCGCCCGGGAGGACACCGCCGGGTCGGCCGCCGCGGTGAAGAAGCCGCCCTCCTTGTTGCGCAGCGTGGTGTCCACGACGGTGTGGCTGGCCAGGGCCGAAGGGGGCAGCCGGTCCAGCCGGTCGTCCCTGACCGCCGTGACCGAGCCGTCCGTCGACTCCACCAGCAGCACCGAGTCGGACAGCACGAGCCAGTCCACGGAGTCGGACGACCAGCGGGCCAGCACCACCGTCGCCTGCGGCGTTCGGGGGTGAGAAAGGTCACAGGTCGCCGCATGGCTCCCGGCCGTGCGCGCGATGCCCCGGGACAGCAGCTCGGCCAGCGGAACATCCGGGAGGGAAACGGTCAGTTCGGTCAGCGCGCCGCCCAGCCGGGCGGTGAACCAGGGCACCGAATGCAGACAGCCGCCCCCGTCGGACGGCGGCGTGACGCCGTCCAGGACCACGAGTGAACCGCCCTGTCCCGAGGCCGGAAGTCCGACGCTCGCGAAGTCCTCGTTGGGGCGTCCCGGATCACCGGGCTCCGAAACAAGTTCCGTGCGCATCCGGCCAGTCTGCACGAGCTCCCCACAACGCCCGCAGAAGCCGGGCAGGGCTCGTACGTTCTCCACAGGCGCGCAGGTCAGACGCCTGGTTTGGGAGGGAATGAAGGGCTCCGGGAAGGCGTGGCGGCGAATATTGCCACCGCCCGCCGCAGACGTCCAACCGGCCCTCCGCGCGGGCCCGCTGCGGGGCGCAACGGAACTTGCTCCTCAACTCGCCTCCGATGTTCACTCCTTCGAGTGGCGGGTCAGGTGATGCGCATCCACTGTCCACGGGCACTGGGAGGGTCGGGGAGCGATGGGGGCGCCTCGCTGTCCGAGCGCGGCCAGCGGCTCGGGAGGAGCGCCCGCGCCCGTTGACGGAGCGTCACGCGGGCCCACGGGTACACGAGTCAGGAATGCGAGCACCGGTGCAGAAGACGCGGCCTCGTCGCAAGGACAAGCAGGCGGCCCTCACGGGGGACGCGCAGCAGACGCCCACCGTGGGCAAAGGCCGCCCCACCCACGTACGCAACCGGCTCGTCGTCGCCGTGGCCGTGGTGGCCGCGGCGATCGCCGGGGCCGGCGCGCCCTCCGTACTGGCGGCCTCCCAGCAGCTGAAGGAAGCGCAGGAACTGGTCACGCTCGCCGAGCGGACCGAGGACGCGCTCGCCCTCGCCCACTCCCTCGCCGACGAGCGTGACGAGGTCGTCCCCTACATCGCGGCGGGCCGCCCCAAGGCGAAGGCGCCCTCCGAGGAGCACAGCGCCCGGGTGGACCGGCAGGTCGAGGAACTGCGCGCCGACACCGACACCTCGACGGCGCTGCGCGAGGAGCTCGACGCCGTCGGCACGGTGCGCCGGGCCGCGCTCACCGGCAGGAGCAGCGCCCTGGAGGCCCACCAGGCGTACTCCACCGCCATCTCCCAGCTGCACCGGCTCGCCGCACGCCTGGCCGACGAGACCCCGCCCCGCGCCGGGTCCGGCGCGCACGCGCTCGCCGAGCTGGACACCGCCGTCCAGCAGGCCGCCGCCACCCGCGGGCTGCTGCTCGCCGTGCTGAACGTGCCGAGCACCACGGAGACCGTGATCGACCCGATCACCGGGCTGCCGGTCACCTCCACCAGCACCTCGGAGGCCGACGAGGAGCGGCGCGACGCGCTGTCCGCCGCCGCGCTCCAGGCGCGGGTGCGCTCCGACGCGGCCCTCGCCGACTTCCGGGACGCCGCGCCCAAGGCCGCCCGCGCCTCCTACGACTCGACGGTCACCGGCCCCGAGGTCGACACCGCCGAGAAGTACCTGGGGAAGCTCACCGACAAGCCGACCCTCTCCGACTCCGAGCTGAACACCAGCCCCAAGAAGCTGGCGGCGGCGCTCACCGCGCGCATCGAGACCATGCGCGGGGCCGAGTCCGCGCTGTTCGACGAGCGCACCAAGGAACTCGCCCAGCTGCGGGACGACGACGTCACCGAGCTGGAGATCCGGATCGCCGTCCTCGGCGCCCTCATGCTGCTCACCGTCGGCATCACCACGGCGATGGCCCGCACCCTCACCCGCCCGTTGTCGGTGCTGCGCCGGGGCTCGGCGCGCCTCGCGGAGGCGGAGGACCCCACCGTCGAGGAACCGGTCACGTTCACCGGCCGCAACGACGAGTTCGCCCAGGTCGTCCGCTCCGTCAACGCCCTGCACGCGCACGCCGCCGGACTCGCCCAGCGGATCGCCACGCTGGAGGCCGACCGCAAGCACCTGGTCGGGCAGCGCCAGAAGATGGCCGACGCCCGCGAGGAACTGCGCACCGAACTCGCCGAGGCCACCGCCCACATGGAACGGCTGCGCACCAGCATCGGCGGTACGTTCGTCAACCTCGCGCTGCGCACGCTCGGTCTGGTCGAGCGGCAGCTCGGCGTGATCGAGGGACTGGAGGAGCGGGAGGACGACCCGGACCGCCTGGCCACCCTCTTCAAGCTCGACCACTTCGCCACGGTCATGCGCCGGCACAGCGAGAACCTGCTGGTCCTCGCCGGCACCGAGCACGGCCGGCACACGGCGGGCCCGGTCCCGCTGGTCGACGTCGTCCGCGCCGCGGTGAGCGAGATCGAGCGGTACGAGCGGGTGCGGATCGCGGCGCTGCCGCCGCACGCGCACATCGCCGGGTTCGCGGCGGACGACCTGTCCCACCTGCTGGCCGAACTCATGGAGAACGCCACCTCGTTCTCCCCGCCCGACATGCCTGTCGAGGTCTCCGGCTGGCTGCTGGAGAACGGCGAGGTCATGCTCTCCGTCCAGGACGAGGGCATCGGCATGGCCGCCGACCGGCTGGAGCGGCTCAACACCCGGCTGTCCGAGTTCGACCCGGAGGCGGCGTACGACGCGGAGTCCGACGAAGGTCTCGGCCTCGGCCTCTACGTCGTGGCCCGCCTCGCCCACCGGCACGGTGTCCGGGTGCAGCTGCGCAAGCAGAAGCAGGGCGGCATAGCGGCGGTCGTCGTCCTGCCCGACCCCCTGCTGGCGCCCGCGACGCCCACGGCGGTCCCCGCCTCGGTCCCCGGCGGCGCCCACGCGGTGTCCCTGCCGGGCGCGGACGCCGAGGCCAACTCCAACGTGCTGCCGGGTCGTTCGGCGACGGGCGACCCCCTGGTCGACCTGGCCGAACGCTCCGTCCAGGCCCACGCGGCGGCGGAAGCGGCGGCCGCGGACGCCCCGCAGGCGTCCGGTCCCGCCCCCGCCGGTGAGCGGGCGGTCACCGCCGCGCCGGGCGATGTGGACCAGGCGGCGGCGAACGAGGCGGCCCTCACCGACGGCCTCGACGACCCGGCCCGGGGTGACGCCCGTCCGGCCGCGGTGCCGGCGCGGGGCTCGGCCGCCGTGGCCCCGGCCACCGTGCCGGCGTCCGGCCTCGACGAAAGCGTTCCGGCGGGCACCGAGCCGCCGGATGCGGACGAGACCCTGCCGGACGCCGTGCGCGAGCCCGGGGATCCCGCGGCCGGGGACGAGCCGCGGCCGGACGAGGCCGCCGCCCCCGACCGCACGGACGAGCCCGCCGGCCACCCCGCGCCGGACGCGACCGCGGAGGCGCCCGCCGCACCGGCCCCGGAGGCGCCGACCGCACCGACCGGTGACGAGCCGGAGGCCACCGCCCCCGTCGAGCGGCCCGCCGAGACCACCATGGAGCTGTTCATCCCGGCCCAGCCGGACGGCCGTACCGCGGCCGGCGGTGAGGACGCCGACCGCCCCACCGCGGCCGGCGGACACGGAGCCGGAACCGCCCGGCTCCCCGACGAGGCCGTACGCCCGGGCGCCGGACACGCACCCGGCCCGCGCACGCAGGAACCGGCCGGCACCCGGCCCGACGCCGACGCCGTACGTCCGGAACCCGCTCGCGAAGCGGCACAGGCGCCCGGGGACACCGCCCCCGAATCCCCGGCAGCCCCGCAGGAGGCGAGGGGCGGGCTGCCCGGCCGCCCTGTCGCCGACGACGCCGCCGGCGGGCACGAGCACACGCGTGTCGCGGACGGCCCCGCCGACGACGACCCCGTCACCGCCAAGGGACTGCCGAAGCGGACGCCGAAGATCAGCGCACCGGTGGCGCCCCCGCGGCCGCGCTCCGGCTCCGTGGACGCCGAGGCGCTGCGCCGGCGGCTCGGCGGGTTCCGCCGCGGGGCGGACGCCGGAAGGCGGGACGTCGAGGCCGAGCTGGCGACCGGGCGCGGCCACGACCGGGCACCGGCCGGGGCGGACGCCACAACCGAAGAAGCCACGGGGGGCACCGTCGAGGAGGCAAGCAGTTGACCGCGCCCAGTACCTTCGGACTGAGCAGTGAGGCCCGCAACCTGCACTGGCTGCTGACGAACCTCGTCGAGGAGGTGCCCGGCATCCTCTCCGTCGCGGTCGTCTCCTCCGACGGCCTGCTGCTCCTCTCCTCCGACGAGACGCTCGCCCGCGCCCGCGGCGGCCCGGGCGGAACCGACCCGGTCCGAGGTGAGCGGGGCGCCGCACGGCCCGGGCCGCGCGGTTCCTCCGCCGACCTGGCCACCGTGGTCTCCGGCATCGGCAGCCTCACCATCGGCGCCTCGAAGCTGATGGACTACGGGCCCGTGAAGCACACCATGGTCGCCATGGACGAGGGCAGCCTCTTCGTGATGTCGATCAGCGACGGCTCGCTGCTCGGCGTGCACGGCTCCGCCGACTGCGACATGAGCGTCGTGGCGTACCACATGGCCCTGTTCGTCGGCCGGGCCGGCCACGTCCTCACCCCCGAACTCCGCAGCGAACTGCGCAAGAACCTCGAAGGCGCAGGGAACGCGGGGAGTACGGAGCACGAGTCCGCCGGGAGCCACCGATGACCAGCGCCCCGAAGAAACATCTCCCGGTCCGCGGCGGGGACCGTAAACCCGCCCGCGTGCGCCCCTACTCGCTCACCGGCGGCCGCACCCGCTTCGGCCACGTGCTGCTGGTCGAGACGTTCGTCGGCGCCACCGCCGGCACGGCGGCGCTCGAAGCCGCGGAGGAGCGCCGGGAGCTCACCTCCGGCGGGTTCGGCACCCGGGTCATGCCCGAGGTGCGGGCCATCGTCGAACTGTGCCGCCGCATGCGCACGGTGGCCGAGATCGCCGCGCTGCTGAGGATGCCGCTCGGCGTGGTCCGCGTCCTGCTGAGCGACCTCGCCGACCAGGGAAAGATCCGTGTCTACGGAACGGGAACCGGCCACGGCACGGGCCGCCCGGACCGCGCGTTGCTGGAAAGGGTGCTGAGTGGACTCCGCCGTCTCTGACGTCGCGTACGGCGTCTCCCCGCTCGTCGAAGCGGACGAGCCCCTGTTGCCCTGGCAGACGGACCCCACCCGGGCACCGATCGCCACGAAGATAGTGGTGGCCGGCGGCTTCGGCGTCGGCAAGACCACCCTCGTCGGCGCCGTCTCCGAGATCACGCCCCTGCAGACCGAGGCGCTGATGACCGAGGCGAGCGAGGAGACCGACGACCTCACCGCCACACCGGGCAAACTGACCACCACCGTGGCCATGGACTTCGGGCGCATCACGCTCGACGACGACCTGGTGCTCTACCTCTTCGGCACGCCCGGTCAGCAGCGGTTCTGGTTCATGTGGGACGACCTGGTGCGCGGCGCGATAGGCGCGGTCGTCCTGGCCGACACCCGCCGGCTGAAGGACTGCTGGCCGGCGCTGGACTACTTCGAGAGCTGCGGGATGCCGTACGTCGTGGCCGTCAACCACTTCGACGGCACCGAGCGTTACGACCCGGAGGACGTGCGGGAGGCCCTCACGATCCCCGCGCACATACCTGTCATGATCATGGATGCGCGCCGCCGGATCTCGGTCATCGAGACCCTCTTGTCCCTCGTGGGCCACGCGCTCGACGAAACCCCCGAGTAGCCCCCTTAGGAGCGTCCCCCGTATGCGGAAGATACTCGTCGTCGGGGCCGGTCAGTCCGGTCTCCAGCTCGCCCTGGGCCTCCAGTCGCACGGGTACGAGGTCACCCTCATGTCCAACCGGACCGCGGACGAGATCCGCACCGGACGGGTCATGTCGACGCAGTGCATGTTCCACACGGCCCTGCAGCACGAGCGCGACCTCCAGCTGAACTTCTGGGAGTCCCAGGCGCCGAAGATCCAGGGCCTCGGCGTCTCGGTCGCCGCCCCCGGCTCCTTCGACCCGGGCCCCTCGCAGCGCGCCATCGACTGGCTGGGCAGGCTCGACGGGTTCGCGCAGTCCGTGGACCAGCGCGTGAAGATGGCCGGCTGGATGGAGACCTTCGCCCAGCGCGGCGGGCAGCTCGTCATCCACGGCGCCGCCGTCGGCGACCTCGACTACTTCTCCCGCACCTACGACCTGGTGCTCGTCTCGGCGGGCAAGGGCGAGCTGGTACAGATGTTCGCCCGGGACGCCGAGCGCTCCCCGTACAGCGAGCCGCAGCGCGCCCTCGCCGTCGCCTACGTGCACGGCCTCGGCCCGCGCCCGGAGCACCCGGACACCGAGGCGGTCCGCTGCAACCTGGTCCCCGGCGTCGGCGAGATGTTCATCATGCCGACGTACACCACGTCCGGCCGCGCCGACATCCTCTTCTGGGAGGGCGTCCCCGGCGGCCCGCTGGACGCCTTCAAGGACGTCAAGGACCCGGCCGAGCACCTCTCCCTGACCCTGGAACTGATGGAGAAGTTCCTGCCCTGGGAGTACGCCCGCGCCACCAAGGTCGAGCTGACCGACGCCGGCGGCACCCTGGCCGGGCGCTACGCCCCGACCGTCCGCAACCCGGTCGGGCGCCTCCCCGGCGGCGGTCTCGTCCTCGGCGTCGCCGACGTGGTCGTCGCCAACGACCCGATCACCGGCCAGGGCTCCAACTCCGCGTCCAAGTGCGCCGCCGCCTACCTCGCGTCCATCCTCGAACACGGCGACAAGCCGTTCGACGAGGACTGGATGCGGCGGACCTTCGACCGCTACTGGGACACGGCACAGCACGTCACCAAGTGGACGAACGCCATGCTGGCCCCGCCTCCGGAGCACGTCCTGAACCTGATCGGCGCCGCCGGCCAGCTCCAGCCCGTCGCCGACCGCTTCGCCAACGGCTTCGACAACCCGGCCGATTTCGAGAACTTCTTCTACGAGCCGGAGAAGACGAATGCCTACCTGGCCGAGGTCTCCGGCGCGGCCGGCGCGTAGACGGCGCCGTATCCCTCGTCGGACCCGTCCGTCGCCCCCTCGGGGAGCTCCGGCGGCACATAGTGCTCCACGGGCTCCCCGCCGGGGTCGGGCCGCACCGCGCCCAGCACCGGGTTGGCCGCGATCGGCGACACCTTGATCCGCGCGCCGGGCCGGGGCGCCTGCACCACCATGCCGTCGCCCAGGTAGAGGGCGACATGCGTGGCCTCCGGGAAGTACACGACGAGGTCGCCG
The DNA here is from genome assembly GCF_044540535.1 of Streptomyces sp. NPDC085937. Taxonomy (NCBI): domain Bacteria; kingdom Bacillati; phylum Actinomycetota; class Actinomycetes; order Kitasatosporales; family Streptomycetaceae; genus Streptomyces; species Streptomyces sp. NPDC085937. The sequence continues at coordinate 55,060 of NZ_JBITSH010000015.1, forward strand.
GGGCGCAGGTCCACCAGCTCGATCCGCTCCAGCCGCGCCCACTGCTCCTGGCTGGTCCGGGGAATCGGGGCGCCCGCGGAGTGCCACGCCTCGGACGTCAGCCCCGAGCAGTCGTACGTCGCCGGGCCCTCCGCCCCCCACTCGTACGGCTTGCCCAGCTGCTCGACCGCGTACCGCACGGCCCGCTCGCCGGCCGCCGACGGCGCGCCCGTGCCGCTCAGCGCCCCGGACGCCACCAGCTCCCGCTGGGCGTCGGCGACCCGGGTGCGCTCCAGCTCGGCCAGCCGCGCCAGCTGGTCGGCGGTCAGGGAGGCCAGCAACTCCTCGACGTCGTGCAGTCGTTCGACGACCTGGTCGCGTTCCTTCTTGCGGCGCTCGGTCAGCGCGATGCGCTCGTCCAGTGCCTTGCGCGCTGTGCGTGCCAGCTCGTCGGCCTCCTTGGCGTCACCGGTCAGCCGGCCCACCGTCTGCGCCCGTTCCCGCGCCAGCTGCCCGATCACGTGCCCCTGCTCCAGCGCCCGCTGCGGGTCGCGCGCCAGCAGCAGCCGCAGGTAGGGGGAGAGGCCGGTGACGCTCTGGTACTGCTGCCGGGCGAGCCGTCCGGCCGCGCCGCGGCTGTCGTGCAGGGAGAGTCGGGTGCGGGCGAGCGCCCGGTCCAGCCGCGCGGTCTCGGCGCGCTGCTCGGTCAGCGCCTCCTCGGTGGCGTTGTAGCGTTCGGTGGCCTTCTCGGCCTCGCGATACAGGGTCTGAAGGTCCGTCAGCAGCTCGGCGACGGAGCGGCCGCCGGACGCGGCGGGGGAGCCGCCCGGTTCCGGGACGGCCGTCGCGGGCACGGGTGCGAGCACGGTCCCGGCCGCCAGCGCCGCCGTACACACCAGACGCAGAAGCATTCCTGACACGCCATCACCTCCGACGCGGGGAGGCTCGTCCGCCCCGCACCGCGAGCATCGAGGCGGTGCGCGTGGTCCGCTCGCCGAGTGTGCGCGGTTCGGCGCAACCCGGTCACCCGTGCGCGTCGTCCGGCTTGCCCTGCGGCGTGGCGTCCGGAGCGGGGCGGGGCCTCTGCCACGGCCACCGCGGTCCGTCGCCGGCCCGCCCGGTCGGGTCGTAGAGGTACTTCCAGCGGGCGGTCAGCCCGGTCAGCCTGCCCGTCCCGCGGGGCACCCGGCGGTAGACCAGCACCGTGGGCGGGCCGCCGTCCGGGGCCGGCACGGGGATGCGGTACGTCTTGGGCGGGTGCCCGGTGATGCCGAGCAGCACGGGCAGGACGCGCCCGTCCATGGGGCCGCCCTCGAAGGGGGTGTCTTCGCTCTTCACCCCACCAGTCTCGGCCATCGGCCGCGGGTCACAGCTCCGCGGCCAGCGCCCGCACCAGCGCGTCGGTCTGCGCGTCGCGTCGCGCGGTGACCGTAAGCACCGCCACGAACTGCTCCACCAGCCAGTCCCGCAGCTCCTCCGAGGGCGGCTGCTTGTCCTCGTCGAGCCAGATCAGGGAGGCGGCCTCCACCGCGGTGATCCACATCCGGATGGTCATCCGCAGCCGTGGTCCCGGATCGGTGACGTCGAGATGGCTGAGAATGTGCTCCGCGGCGGCCCGGCGCACCCCGTCCACTATCGCGGTGGTGCGGGAGGTCTCCACCACGCTGCCGCCCTGGAGCAGCGCGCTGAAGCCGGTGTCGTGCCGGCCGACGAAGGCGAGGTAGCGCTCCACGGCCCGGGTCAGCCGGGGGAGCAGTGGCCCCACGTGCGGCTCGTCGAAGCAGTCCCGCAGTTCGTCGGCGGCGGACTTCAGGGACGCCTCGTAGAGCTGCTGCTTGCCGCCCGGGAAGTAGCGGTAGACCAGCGGCCGGGACACTCCGGCCGCCTCCGCCACGTCGTCCAGGGACACATCCTCCGGGGCGCGGTGGGCGAACAGGGACAGCGCGGCCTCCAGCAGCTGGCTGCGGCGCTCCTCGACACTGAGGCGCCGGTAGGCGGGGGTGGGGGCCTGCGAGGTCATGTCCGCAGCGTAACCGCCCCTCCGCGTCGCCCGCCCGCCCCGCCAGGCCGAAGTCCGACCCCCGGAACGCACCGGACCGGGCCGGAGTTCGGCGGCGGTGGCCCCGTCCGCAGGCCCCGGCGGCCTACGCCAGCAGGCCCGAGGACCGCCACAGCCGGCGGCCCGCACCGCGCAGCACGCCGATGTCGTCCAGGAAGTCCGTGAGCTTCTTCGCCCCCTGCTGCATCACGTCCCGCCGGTGCCCGCTCGCCTTGACCTGGGCGACCGCCTCGCGCCGGTCCAGGCCGACGTTCGTGTAGACCTCCGGGTTCACGAACGCCACCGAGAACACCCGGGCGAACTCGCCCGAGGAGACGCGGGTGAACTCCTGGGACCACCGCGGCGCCGTCATCATCTGCCGCCGCAGCTCCTCACGGGCGTACCGGACGTGCCGCGCCTCCTCGACCACGTGGATCCGCGTGACGCCCCGGATCAGGGGCTGCACCCGCTCGTCCGGGAAGGTCAGCCGCTGCATCCAGTCCAGCACCTCCTCGCCGAGGAGGGTCGCGGTGAACGAGCCGGGGGTGGTGGAGACCGTCTTGAACAGCCGGCCCAGGTTGTGGTGGATCCGGCTCACCGGGTACCAGGGGGTGCCGCTCTGCTCGATCACCCGGGCGAACATCTTCGAGTGACGGCACTCGTCCTCGATCTCGGTGAGGGCGTACCGCACATGGGCGCTGGTCGCGGACTTGTCGTAGATGTGGCGGACCAGCAGCTGCATCAGGATCAGCTCGAACCAGATGCCGAGCGAGGCGAGCGCGGCCGCCTCGTGCCGGGAGAGCAGGATGCGCTGCTCCTCGCTCATCCGCCGCCACATCGGGGTGCCGTACAGCGAGACCAGCTCCGGCGGCCAGAACCACTTGCCCTCCTCGAAGGGGGCGTCCCAGTCCAGCTCCTTGTCCGGGTCGAAGGAGTGCTTCGCGGAGGACTCCAGCAGCCGCCGGGCCACCTGCTCGCGGTCCTTCAGCTGCCCGAGCGCGTCCCGCAGGCCGTCGAGCGCGTCGGTTTCCGACAGGGTCGTCATGACGGTTCCACCTCGGAGGCGTCTCGGGTTACCGGCAGGTCACCTTTATGAGACTGCCTGTCAGCAAGCCCGTCAATCCCTCACGCACGACTTGTCGACGAGCGGTGAGCCCGGCGCGTGCGGGCCCTCGCCGGGCGGGAAGGACGTGCGCAGGGTGAAGGCGTACGGCGTCGGGCCGTGGGTGCGCAGGCGCAGCAGACGGGACTCGGCCTCCGCCACGGACGGACGATGCCCCTTCGGCACCCACCACAAGGCGGTCATCGCCTCCCGGACGCGCTCGAACCACTCCCTGCGCCGGGCCAGCATCTCCCGGTGGCGGCCCTGGTACATGAACGCCGTCAGGGCGTCCGCGTCGCGCCACACCGACAGGTTGACGATCAGCCACGGGTCGTCGAAGACGGGAATGGCCGTGGCGTCGCCCTCCTCGTCCTGGAGCCGCCACACGAAGCCGTCGGCGGCGTCCGCGTCCGCGTTGACCGGGTCGAGCTGATCGACGAAGTCCTTCAGCAGAGGAGTGTCCAGAGGTGCCTTGAGCCGGGCGATGTTCACCTGGGCGAGTTCGTACGCGGTCTCGGTCATGGACCGAACGTTAGGTCGGGACGCGCCGGAATCGGCACCCCCGTCTCAACAACTGGGCCGCCGTGAACCGTAGTTCGCCTACTTCTTCAGCACCGCCTCCATCACGGCGCGGGCGACCGGCGCCGCCGTCCCGCCCCCGCTGATCTCCCGCCGGCTGCCCTCGGCGTCCTCCACCACCACGGCCACCGCCACCTTCGGCTCCAGCTCGTCCTCGCGCTGCGCCCAGGAGATGAACCAGGCGTACGGTGTCCCCGAGTTGCCCAGCCCGTGCTGGGCGGTGCCGGTCTTCCCGCCGACCACGGCACCGGGGATCGCCGCCTTCTTGCCGGTGCCGTCCTCCACGACACCGCGCATCAGCTCCCGGATGTGCGCCGCCGTCGCCGGCAGCATGGCCCGCCGCACCGACCGCGACCCGGCCGCCGCCACCGTGCCGCCGCCCGCCCGCGTGGTCCGCTCCACCAGGTACGGCTCGCGCACCTGCCCGCCGCTCGCCACGGCCGCCGCGACCATCGCCATCTGCAGCGGCGTGGCCCGCGTGTTGTACTGCCCGATCGACGACAGCGCGAGCTGCGCCGCGTCCACCGTGGTGTCGAAGGTGCTGGGCGCCACCCGGAACGGGATGCGCAGCTCCGGGTCGTTGAAGCCGAAACCCTCGGCCGTCTCCCGCATCCGCGCCACCCCGGCGGACGCCCCGAGCTGGGCGAACACCGTGTTGCAGGACCACACGAACGCCTCACGCAGCGTGGCGTCCTCACAGTCGCCGGAGCCGTTGACCAGCCGGGTCGTCGTCCCCGGCAGGAGGTACGGGTCGGGGGAGCGGGTCGGCCTGTCGAGGTTCTTCACCGTGCCCGCGTCCAGCACCGCCGCCGCGGTGACCACCTTGAACGTCGACCCCGGGGGGTAGGTCCGCTGCACCGCCCGGTTCAGCATCGGCCGGTCCGGGTCGGCGTTCAGCCGCGCCCAGGCCTCCCGCGCCGTCCTGCCGTTCCCGGACAGCGGCTCGGGGTCGTACGACGGCACCGACACCAGCGCCAGGATCCGCCCGGTCGACGGCTCCACCGCCGCCACCGCGCCCTTGCGCCCCCGCAGGCCGTCGAACGCCGCCTTCTGCGCCCGCGGGTCGATGGTGGTCAGCACGTCACCGCCCGCGCTGCGGGAGCGGGTGAACTCGTTCCACAGCGGCAGCGGCGCGAGCATCGGGGCGGCGCCGGACAGCACCCCGTCCTCGGTGTCCTCCAGCAGCGTCGTGCCGTACTCCTGCGAGGCGAAGCCCGTCACCGGCGCGTACAACGGCCCGTCGCTGTACGTCCGTTCGTAGCGCAGATGCTCCCCGGTGTCCCGGGACCCGGTGACCGGCCGGCCGCCGACCCAGATGTCGCCGCGCGGCTGCTGGTACCGCACGATCGCGGCACGGCGGTTGGCCGGATTGGCCTCGTAGTCCTCGGCGTGCAGCACCTGCACCCGGGCCGCGTTGACCAGCAGGGCGACCAGCAGCAGCGCGCAGAACAGCGCGGCGTGCCGGATGTGCCGGGTCACCGGGGCGCACCCCCGCCGGACTGCCGCCGCGCGCTGTCGCTCAGCCGGACCAGCAGCGCCACGATCGCCCAGTTCGTCACCACCGACGAACCGCCCTGCGCCAGGAACGGCATGGCCATCCCGGTCAGCGGGATCAGGCCGGTCACGCCGCCCGCGATCACGAACACCTGCAACGCCACCAGCGAGGCGAGGCCCACGGCGAGCAGCCGGCCGAACGGGTCCCGCAGCGCCAGCCCCGCCCGGTAGCCGCGCTCCACCAGCAGCCCGTACAGCAGGAAGATCGCGGACAGCCCGGCCAGGCCCAGCTCCTCGCCGGCCGTCGCCAGGATGAAGTCGGACTTGACCGCGAAGCCGATCAGCACGGAGTGCCCGAGCCCCAGTCCGGAGCCGAGGATGCCGCCCTCCGCGAAGGCGAACAACGACTGCGCGATCTGGTTGGGACCCTCACCGGCCTCGATGGAGGCGAACGGGTGCAGCCAGGTCTCGATCCGGTGGTGCACGTGCGGCTCCAGCCGCCCCACCGCCACCGCGCCGAGCGACGCCAGCAGCAGGCCCAGGGCGATCCAGCCGGTGCGGCCGGTGGCGACGTACAGCAGGACCACGAACAGGCCGAAGAACAGCAGCGAGGTGCCGAGGTCCCGCTCCAGGACCAGCACACCCACGCTGACCAGCCACACGGCGACGATCGGTCCGAGCACCCGCCCGGTGGGCACCTGCATCCCCCAGACGCGGCGGCCCGCGTAGGTCAGGGCGCCGCGGTTCGCGGCGAGGTACGCGGCGAAGAACACCGCCAGCAGCACCTTGGCGAACTCGCCCGGCTGGATGGAGAACCCGGCCACCCGGATCCAGATCCGCGCCCCGTTCACCGCGGGGAAGAGGATCGGCACCGTCAGCAGGACCAGCGCGACGGTGACGCACAGGTAGGTGTAGCGCTGGAGCACCCGGTGGTCGCGGAGCACCAGGATCACCGCGATGAACAGCGCCACCCCCAGCGTCGACCAGATCAGCTGGGTGGGGGCGCCCCGGTCGCCGGGTGCCTCCAGGTCGAGCCGGTAGATCAGCACCAGGCCCAGGCCGTTGAGCAGGACCCCGATCGGCAGCGGCAGCGGGTCCGCCAGCGGGGCGCGCCAGCGCACCGCCAGATGCGCCAGCAGGGCGAGCACACCGAGCCCGGCGCCGTAACCGGCGGCGCCGGGCGGGACGGTGCCGTTCCTGGCGAGGCCGACGGCGCAGTAGCCGTACACCGACAGCCCGACGGCCAGGACGATGAGGGCGAGTTCCACGCCGCGGCGCCCGGTGAGAGGGACGGTGGGTGCGGGCGGATCCGCCGTCGCCAGGGTGATGCCGGCCTTGCTCATGTCCGGAACTTACCCAGATGTGACGCTTCGCGTGGTGTGCTCATCAGCACCAGCGTGGCGCGGGACCGATGTTGTCGATGTGCCGGGCGGGACCCCAGGCCCAGGTGCCGTCCGTGAGGAGGTACCAGAGCGGGTTGCCGTCCACCTTGTCGCCGGGGACCTTGCAGAAGATCGAGACGACCTCGCCCTTGTGGGCGTACCGGATGACCTGCGAACCGCGGTTGGGCGCGCTGCGCAGGGCCAGCTTCTGCGTGGTCACGACACCGCGGTACTGGCCCTGGTCGCCGTGGTTGCCGCCGGCCTGGTTGCCCCAGTCGCCGTTGCCGCCGCTCTGCTGGTTCCCACCGGACTGCTGGCTGTTGCCGCCCTGCTGGTTGCCGCTCTGCTGGTGGGAGCCCGAGCCGCTGTTGTTGCTGTTGCCGTTGCCGCTCTGCTGGCTCCAGTTGCCCTGGTTGTTCTGGTTGCTCTGGCCGGGGTCGTCGGCGGCGAGGGCGGGTGTGACGGCGGTCGCGACCGCGAGGGCCCCGGCGGCGAGCGCTATGGGCAGACGGCGGGTGAGCGGGGGACGCGGTGACATGGCAGTACCTCCATGGGGGGAGACAACAGGTCGAAGGTGACTTGTCGCCACATTAGGAGCGCCCCCTGGCGCCCGCCCGCCCTGCTGCGCCATCGGGGACGGCGCTCCGCCCTCCGGGTCGCCCGGCCCCGCAGCACCCCGGACGCGCCGCCCCGGTGCCGGCCACTCCGCCCCGGTGCTGGTTACTCCGCTCCGGTGCGGTCACTTCGCCCCGGTGCCGGTCAGTCCGTCAGCTCCTCGAGCAGCCGGGCGGTGGTCAGCCCGGCCCGCAGGTAGTCGACGAACAGGTCGTTGTGCAGCGCCCAGGGAGAGCGTCGGGAGCGGATCAGCCGGATCGCCGCCTCGGCCGTCCGGCCCCGCCGCATCAGCGCGTGCGCGACGACCAGCCCCGAGCGGTTGTAGCCGTGGAAGCAGCGGACCAGGACCGTGCGCCCGGCGTCCAGCGCCTCGCACGCCGCCTCGGCCAGCCGGATCACACCCGCCAGCTGGGTGCCGTCCAGCGGTCCGTCCGGGATCGGCCACACGTGGTGCTCCACCTCGGTGTCCGGCCCGTGCCCTGGTAGCCGCAGCAGGGTCTGCACGAGGTCGAACTGCCGGTCCACCACCACGGACTCCAGCCGCCCGTCCGGCGCGCGGACCTGGTGCCCGCCCATCCACAGGCCGGGCACGATCTCGTCCCACGGGCTGTCCGGGGCCGGTACGTCGGGTTGACTCCCGCGGGTACGCAACGGCGTCCTCCCACCCTCACGCCCAACTCCAGTCCAAGGTATCCGGCTTCTTGCCCCGGCAGCACCCCGCCTGGTCCCATGGATGCGGGGTGATGGCGCATGGACCGACCGCGCGTCGTGCCGACCCGCCGGCACGGCAGGGACCGGCTGTACGTCTGCCTCCCGGACGGACACACCATCGCCTGGTACGACCGTGAGGCCGCACGCGTGAACCTGCTCGGCGAGGAGTACGAGGAGGAGGCGCTCACCGCCCTGAGCCCGTTCCTCACCGGTCCGGTCACCGTCGGCGCGCCCCCGGTCCCCACCTCCGCCGACCTGACCCGGCTCGCCCTGCACCCCGACGACGACCTCGCCCCGAACCGTCCCGGCGAGGCCCTGCTGGTCGCCCTCGACCGTGACCCCGGCCCGTCCCGCCGCCTGCGTTCCGACCGACGCCGCCGGGAACTCGCCGCACAGCGGACGGTGGGGGACGCCCTGGACCACATGGACGGCTCCGGCTTTCACGTCCTGCACTCACTGCCGCTCCCCGGCGGCCACCGCGTCCACCACCTGCTGATCGGCCCCGGCGGGCTGTACGCCCTGCACACGCTGTACGCCGACAGGCGGCGCGTGACCGTCGCCGACCCCCTGGTGGGCTTCGGCCGCCGTGCCACCGAACCCCTGCTGCACCGGGTTCGCGCCGACGCCGACCGGGCCGCCCACGCCCTGACGGCCGAGGTACGCCCGGTGCTGGTGCTGGTCGGTGCCCGGCGGGTGACGGTCACCGGTCCGCCGCGCGGGGTCCGCGTCCTGACGGACGCGGACGTGCCGGGTCTGGCCCGCGGGAGAGGGGTGCTGAAGCCGGCGGACGTCGAGGCGCTGTACGCGGTGGCCCGTGACCGGCACACGTGGTCGCGGGTGTGAGGTGTCGGGTGCGGTGGGGGCCGGTGCTGTTCCAGGCAGGCGGTGCGGCGCGTTCCGGGTGAGCGCCGGTCAGGGCAGGGTGCCCGCGTGGCCGGGCTCCAGCAGGGGGGCCAGCAGGTCGCCGTGGTCCTGGAGCCGCGGGGGGATGTCCGGGGCGAGCAGAGCCATCCGGTCCGGCGAGCGGCACTCCTCGACCTCCTCCCAGGTCACCGGCGCCGACACCAGCGGTTCGGCCCGCGCCCGCAGGGTGTACGGGGTGGCCGTGGTCTTGCGGGCCGCGTTCTGGCTCCAGTCGACGAAGACCTTCCCCGGGCGCAGGCTGCGTTTCATCTGGTGCAGCACCAGCCGGGGCATCGCCCGCTCCGCCTCGACGGCCAGCGCCTTCGCATAGTCGGACACCTGTTCGGACGAGGCCCCGCGTACCGCCGCGAGCAGATGCAGCCCCTTCGACCCGGACGTCTTCGCGTACGCCTCGATGCCGTCCTGTGCGAGTCGCTCCCGCAGCCACAGGGCCACCTCGCAGCAGTGCACCACGGTCGCGGGCGCCCCCGGGTCCAGGTCGAACACGATGCGGTCCGCCTGTCCGGGGTCGGTGATGCGCCACTGGTGGGTGTGGAACTCCGCGACCAGGTTCGCCGCCCACATCAGGCTCGGCAGGTCCTCCACCAGCACCATCCGGGCCGGGCCCTCGGACCTCGGCACCTCGGCGGTGGTGACCCAGTCGGGCGTACCCGGCGGCACGTTCTTGGTGAAGAACACCTGGCCGTCGGGCCCGTCCGGATAGCGCAGGAAGGACACCGGCCGCTCCCGCAGATGCGGCAGCAGCACGGCGGCGACGGTGGCGTAGTAGTGCAGTACCTCCGCCTTGGTGAAGCCGGTGGCGGGATACAGCACCTTCTCCAGATTGCTGAGCGGGAGCCGTCGCCCCTCCACCTCGGTGATGGGAGCCATACGATGAGAATCTCACGCAAACTGTGACAAATGCTCCGACACTGATCGGCAGACGACCGGAGAGGTGCTGCACGTGAGGTCCATCTGGAACGGCGCGATCTCGTTCGGGCTGGTCAGCATCCCGATCAAGCTGGTGAACGCCACCGAGAACCACTCGATCTCCTTCCGCCAGATCCACACGGAGGACGGCGGCCGGATCCGTTACCGGAAGTTCTGCGAGCTGGAGGACCGCGAGGTCACGGGCCAGGAGATCGGCAAGGGCTACGAGGACTCGGACGGCTCGATCATCCCGATCACCGACGAGGACCTGGCGGGGCTGCCGCTCCCGACCGCCAAGACGATCGAGATCGTCGCCTTCGTGCCCGAGGACCGTATCGACCCGCTCCAGATGGACGCCGCGTACTACCTCGCGGCGGGCGGCGCGCCCGCCGCGAAGCCGTACACGCTGCTCCGGGAGGCGCTGAAGCGGAGCAAGAAGGTGGCCATCACGAAGTACGCCCTGCGCGGGCGGGAGCGGCTGGGCATGCTGCGCGTGGTCGGCGACGCGATCGCCATGCACGGGCTGCTGTGGCCGGACGAGGTCCGCGCCCCCGAGGGGGTCGCGCCGGACACGGACGTCACCGTGCGCGACAAGGAGCTGGATCTCGCGGACGCGCTGATGGACACGCTGGGTGAGGTCGATCTGGAGGACCTGCACGACGAGTACCGCGAGGCGGTGGAGGAGGTCGTCGCCGCGAAGGCGGCCGGCGAGGCCCCGCCGGAGGTGGCCGCTCCGGAGCGCGGCGGCAAGGTGCTGGACCTGATGGCGGCCCTGGAGAACAGCGTCCGGGCGGCCAAGGAGTCCCGTGGTGAGGACGCCGAGGTCAAGCACCTCCCGCAGCGCGAGACGTCGCGTTCGTCGCCGAAGGAGACGGGCGGGAAGAAGTCGACGTCGACGGCGAAGAAGAAGACGGCGTCGTCGCCTCGGAAGTCGACGTCGAAGACGGCGAAGAGCTCGCAGGCCGAGAAGAAGGCGACGTCGAAGACGGCGAAGAAGACGCCCGCGAAGAAGACGCCGGCCAAGAAGACGACGTCCCGCAAACGGTCGGCCTGATCCGTCTGGGTTGGTGGGAGTGCGGGTCGCGCCTGCGGTGGGTGGGTGGCGCGGGGCCGGGGTGGGGGCGGTCGTCCTCGGTCTGGCGCGATGAGGCTTGCTTTGTGGTGCGGGGCGCGGACGCGCCAGCCGCTGCGGGCGCCCACCCCCACCCCGTCCCCTCCCCGCCGTTCGCGACCACAGCAGCGCTCAGCCGCGGGCAGTCGTGCCGCTGGGGCGATGGGGGAGGGTGGGCGCGGCGGCACCCCGCAAGCGCCGGGCTGCGCGAACACCCCCCGGCCCACACCAACGGGCGGCACCCGACAGACGCCCGGCGCTAAGCCGCCCCCACCCGCCGAAGCGCCAGCACCGCGTTGTGCCCCCCGAACCCGAACGAGTTGCTCAGGACCAGGTCACCGGTGTCGGGCAGCGGGCGCGGTGCGCCCCGGACGACGTCCAGACCGACCCCGTCGTCCACCTCCCCACACCCCACCGTCGCCGGCACCACCCCATGCCGCAGCGTCAACACCGCGACCACCGCCTCGACCCCACCCGCGGCCCCCTGCAGATGCCCCAGGCTCCCCTTCGGCGCCGTCACCGGAACATCCCGCCCGCCCAGCACCCCCCGCAGGGCCCGCGCCTCCGCGAGATCCCCGTCGACCGTGGCGGTCGCATGGGCGTTCACATGGACGACGTCCGCCACCTCACCACCCGCGTCCCGCACCGCCCGCCGCAACGCGAGCGCGATGCCGTCGCCGGACGGGTCCGGGGCCGCCACATGGTGCGCGTCCGCCGACAGCCCCCACCCGGCCGCCTCGCAGTAGATCCGCGCCCCGCGGGCCCGCGCGTGCTCCTCGGACTCCAGCACCAGCACCCCCGCCCCCTCGCTGTTCACGAACCCGTCCCGGTCCTTGGCGAACGGCCGTGACGGCGATCCGGCGTTCGGGTCGCCCTCCGCCAGCGCCCGCATCGCCGCGAACGACGCCATGATCGCGGGCGTGACGACCGCCTCGGCGCCGCCCGCGAGGGCGATGTCCACCCGGCCGTACCGGATCCGGTCCACGGCCTGCCCGATCGCCTCCGTGCCCGAGGCGCACGCGCTGGTCACCGTGCGTGCCTCCCCGGTGATGTGCAGGTCGAGCGACACCTGCGAGGCCGCCTGCGACGGCACGGTCATCGGCGTGGTGAGCGGGGACACGCCCCGCGCCCCCCGCTCCCGCAGCCGACGGTCCCCGCCGACCAGCACCGACGCGTCCCCGAGGATCGCGCCGAGGCTCACCCCGACCCGCTCCGGGTCCAGCCCGCTCTCGCGGGTGCCGCCGTCGGCGTACCCGGCGTCGGCCCACGCCTCCCGCGCGGCCAGCACCGCGAACTGGGCGGCCCGGTTCATCCGCCGCGCCGCCTGCCGGGGCAGCAGCCCGGCCGGGTCGACCGGCACCGTGCCGGCGATCCGCACCGGCAGCCCGTCGAACCCCTCGCCCGTCAACTCCCGTATGCCGTGCCGCCCTTCGAGCAGCCCCTGCCACAACGCCCCGGTGCCGACGCCCAGCGGGGTGACGGCGCCGAGCCCGGTGACCACCACGCGGCGCGGCCCAGCCGCCTCCGCCGTCCGCGCGGGACGCGGCTCGTGCCGTACGACCTGCCCGTCCCGGTCGGCGCCGGCGGCCCAGCGCCGCACCTCCGCGTCGGTCGCGCCCGCGCCGGAGTCCTCGCCGGCGTCCCGGTGCCATGCACCGAAGCGGCGTACGTACGTCACCTCGGCGGCCAGCGGATCCACCGCGCGCAGGACGACCAGCCGGTCGCCGTCGCGGAACTCCACGCCGTCCAGGGAGGGCGAGCTCACCCGGGGCACCGCGGCCACGTCCAGCCGTCGCCCGGCGACGGTCACCGTCTGCTCGCGCCGCAGCTCCTCCTCGCGGTCCACCCCGCCGAGCGGCGGCCGCAGCGTGACCCGGATCACCTCCGGGGAGACGGGCAGCGTGTGCGTGACGACGTACCAGTGGTGCCGCGCCGCGTCCTCGGGCGTCAGGGCGAACAGGTCGCCGGGGACGACCTCCGCGGCGGTCACCGCGTAGGGACGTATCGGTACTTCAGGCGTTTCGGGGGAGTGGGTCATGGCCGCGCATGCTCTCTTTGGTCCGAACTGTCGTACTCCGGGAGGTTCCGAGTGTTCTGTACGAACTCCGCGGTGGCCATGAGCGGCTCTGATCCATGTCCGATTTGGGCGGTTCTACCACCTGGGTGATGCGGAACACATCCGTCAAGACGCCTACGGGAGGGAAGAGTTACCAGGGCGTAGTGGCACTGTGGAAAACGTCACGAAGCCCGGGCCGGCCGCCTTGTCCGCCCGGCGGAACGAGCCGTACGTCACACCCCGCGCGGCCCCGCACCGGGTCCAGCCCCACCGGCACGGCGGACCGACTGATCCCGGCGCCCTTGTTCGGCGTCCTATCGGACGGGCGTGCTTCGATGTGCGCGACCTGCCGGGCCGGACCGCGAGGCGGTGGCGGACGGTCCACGACGGTGATCCGAGACTGCGGTGGAGGGCATGGACGAGGACGAGTTCGACGTTTTCTACGCGGCCGCCTTCCCCCGTCTGACCGGCCAGCTCTTCGCCTTCACCGGGGACCTCGGCGAGGCCCAGGACGTGGTGCAGGAGGCGTTCGTACGCGCCTGGGACCGGCGCCACCGGCTGCTGGCCGACGAGGCGCCGGAGGCGTGGGTGCGCACCGTCGCCATGCGCCTCGCGGTGAGCCGTTGGCGCCGTGCCAAGCGCTGGCTGGAACTGGTGCGCCACTCCCCGCCGCCGGAGGCGACGCCCGGTCCCGGACCCGACCGCACCGCGCTGGTAGCCGCGCTGCGCCAACTCCCGGAGACCCAGCGGATGGCGGTCGTGCTGCACCATCTGTGCGACCTCAGTGTCGAGCAGGTAGCCTCCGAGACCGGCGCGCCGGTGGGGACGGTCAAGGCCCGGTTGTCCCGCGGCCGGGCGGCACTGGCCAGGCACCTGGCGGTGGACGAGGCCGAGGAGCCGGCCTGGGAGGAGGGCGGCCGTGTCGGATGAACTCCGCGGTGCCCTGCGGGAACTGGCCACTCAGCACGAAAGGCCGCCCCGCCTGGCCGCCGCGGAGGTCAGGGACCGCGCCCGGCGCCGCTCACGCCGCCGCGGGGCCGCCCTCGCCCTCGGTACGGCCGCCACGGTGGCCTGCGCGGTGACGGTGGTGGCCCTCACCCTGCACACCGAGCCCCCCGGCGGGAAACGGCACCTGCCCGGCACCACGCCGACCGCCGCGCCCTCGGCCGCGCGGTCCCCGAGCGTCTCGGCTCCCTCCCGCGCGCCCCGCCCGTCGGCCGGCCGGCTCGACCTGGGCCTGCGCACCCTCACCCTCGCCGACCGTGTCCTGCGCGTCGACACACGGGCCGCGGGCCGGTTCCCGCCCGGCACCCGGCTCACCGTGACCGCCCGGACCGACGGCGGGGTACTGCCGTTGCGGACCACCAGGACCACGGTGCAGAGCGTCAAGGTCCCCTACCTGGTCCAGCTGCGCACCCCCGGCGGCGAGCACGTCTACGCCGGACCCCTCTCCTTCGACGCCCGGCTGCTGCGGGCCCTGTCCGGCACCACGGGGTGGGTGGGCATGAGCCTGACGGACGCCGAGTGGTTCCACGACCGGGTCCGGACGGGCGACGAGATCGAGCTGACGTCCACGGCCGGGACGGGTGGTGGTGGCGGTGACGGTGGGGCGATGGGGGCCCGTCCCGCGCCCACACAATCGGCGGACTACATCGGCAGCAGCCGGTCGGCGGGGCGACCGGACTTCGGGCCAGATTCCCGCGACCGTACGGACGGTCGGGGTTCGGTGAAGGCCCACGACTGACCCCTCGGCGCGTCGCGTGCGTGGAGCCGGCGCCCGAGTGCGGCAGATACTTGCCCCAAGCCCCGGCGGTTTCCGGACGTTCCGGTGTGTGCTCCCTCAGCCGCGCCGGTTGCGCGCACCCCGAGCGCGTCCCAGGCCCCGGTCCGCCCGACCGACCCCCCACCCGCGCGGCCGCGCGTCAGCTCACCAGCCCCCGCCGGTACGCGTACACCACCGCCTGCACCCGGTCCCGGAGTTGCAGTTTCGACAGGATGCGCGACACGAACGTCTTCACCGTCTCCTGGCTGATCACCAGCGCCGCCGCGATCTCGCTGTTGGACAGCCCGTCCGCGATGAGCCGCAGCACCTCCAGCTCGCGTGGAGTCAGCGGGATCCGCCGGGCGCCGTCCTCGCTGGGCCGGATACGGGAGGCGTACCGGCCCACCAGCTGCCGGGTGACCTCCGGGTCGAGCAGCGCCGCGCCCGACGCCACGGTCCGGATGCCCAGCAGCAGCCGGTCCGGCGGGGCGTCCTTCAGCAGGAAACCGCTCGCCCCGGCGCGCAGCGCCTCGTACACGTACTCGTCGAGGTTGAACGTGGTCACCACCAGCACCTTCACCGGGTCCGGCACCCCGGAGCCGGCCAGCAGCCGGGTGGCCTCGATGCCGTCGAGCACCGGCATCCGGACGTCCATCACGACGACGTCCGGACGTACCCTCGCGGCGAGGTCGACGGCGGCCCGGCCGTCGGCGCACTCGCCCGCCACCTCCATGTCGGGCTGCGCGCCGATGATCGTCACCAGCCCGGTGCGCACCAGCGTCTGGTCGTCGCACACGAGCACCCGGACGGGTGTGCCACTCACGAGCCGCTCCCTTGGGGTATCCGCGCCCGTACGGCGAACCCCCCGCCGGGCCGCGGTCCCGCGTCGAACTCGCCGCCCAGGACGTCCACCCGCTCCCGCAGACCGGCCAGCCCCCGCCCGCTGCCGCCCGGCGAGGCCCCGGTCGCCGTTCCGGGACCGTCCGTGCCGACCTCCACGGTGATGTCCCTTCCGCTGTGCTGCACCAGAACCGAAGTACGTCGGCCGTGAGCGTACTTGAGGGCGTTGGTGAGGGCCTCCTGCACCACCCGGTAGGCCACCAGATCGGCGCTCCCCGTCGACGCGGCCGGGGTTCCCTTCTCCGTGAACTCCACCGGCTGCCCGGCCCGGCGGGTCTGCTCGACCAGGGTGAGCAGCCGGCCCACGGGCGGGGTGCGGGAGCCCACACCGTGGTCCGGGTTGAGCAGGTCGAGCAGATGCCGCAGGTCGGCGACGGCGCGGCGGCCGGTGTCGGTGACCGCAGTCAGGGTCTCGTCGAGCCGGTCGGGCGCGGCCGTCAAGTACCGGGCCGCTTCCGCCTGGACCACCATCGCGGTCACGTGGTGGGTCACCACGTCGTGCAACTCGCGGGCGATGCGCGCCCGTTCGGCCGCCCGGGTCTGCTCCGCGACCTGGTGGCGCCGCTCCGCCTCGGCGAGCCGGGTGGAGCGCAGCCACACCCCGCCGCCCCACAGCAGACACAGGGCCACGTAGAACGACACGAACTCGGCCGCCGGCTCCTCCGTCCCGCGCCGCACGAACTCGGCGACCAGGGCGACGTACGCCAGCGACAGGCCGGCCACCGCCGTGCGCCGGTACCGCTCCAGATGGGCACCCGTGCTCAGCAGTGCCAACGGCAGCGCGCTCGCGGCGACCGAGTGGTAGCCGCGCAGCTGGTCGAGGGCGAAGCCGCCCGCCACCAGAATCACGCAGATCAACGGCCACCGGCGGCGCAGGGCGAGCGGAAGGCACTGCAGACCGATCGCCACGACGGCCAGCGCGTCGAACGGCCGGTCCACCGTGGTGCCGATCTCGGTGCCGCTCCCGTGGAAGTCGGGGACGAACGCCGTGGCGAACAGCAGCACGGCGAACGGGAGGTCCCGGACCGTGACGTGCAGCCGGTCCCAGACCTCCCGCAACCCCCGCAGACGAATCACCGGGCGAGCACCACGGGGTCGACACGCTTCGAGCGGCGGACCTTCATCGTGCCCCGCCGGCGGGCCAGCCACAGGAACCCGGCAGCGACGAGCAGGCAGAACACCAGGGTGTACAGGCTGCCCTCGGGGCCGAACTCACCGCCGCTGATCAGCGTCGGCCCGGACGTGGAGGCGTCCAGCAGGCCCTGCTGGGTGTCGTTGCCGGAGACCTCGGTGCTGAAGAGGCCGGACGCGGCGTAGTTCCACCCGAAGTGCAGCCCCATCGGCACCCACAGGTTGCGGGTGGCGACGTACGCGGCGCCCAGCATGGGTCCCGCCGACAGCGTGATGACGGCCACGCCCCACAGGCTCGCGTCCGGGTTCGCCAGATGCCACGCGCCGAACAGCACACTGGTCACGATCAGCACGGCCCAGGTGCCGGCTCGCTCCTCCATGATCCTGAACACTACGCCGCGGAAGAGGAGTTCCTCCGTGACGGAGGCGGCGGCCATGAACCCGGCCAGCCCTACGGCGCCCGTGGCGGACCCCCAGCCGTCCACCTCGTAGTGCCCGAGGAAGGCGATGTTCCCCACCACGGCCCCGAAGACCAGCACACCGATCAGCAGCCCCCGGAAGAGCGCCCCCGCCGCGCCCTTCCGGGCCACCTCGGTGACCGCCCGGCGCTCGGTACGTCCCACGACCCACGCGTAGACGTATACGGCCAGCACCGCCGTCACCAGGCCGAGACCGAGAGTGAGCCACGGATTGTCCTCGGCGGCGGCGACGCTCTGTCCCCCGATCAGGGACACCACCACCACGGCCAGCACCTGCCACACGATGCGCACGACTCAGCTCCTCGACGAACGGGGTTGGAGGCGGCGGCAGTTGTCCCGCCGCACCGACCGCCCCGACGCTACGGATCCGCCGCGCGGAAGGCGTCACCTCACGGTGGACACCTCACGTAGCTCGCACGGGGGACACGCCGCACGCTGCCCCCGGCCCCCGCCAGGGCGCGGCACGCCGTGTTCCACAGCTTCACGGCGTGCCGCGTCCTACCCCTTCACGGCGCCCGAGGTGAGCCCCCGGATGAACGACCGCTGGAGCGCCAGGAACGCCAGTACCGACGGCAGCATCGCCAGGAACGCGCCCATCAGCAGGACCCCGATGCCCACCTGGTCGTCCGAGCGCAGGGAGCGCAGCGCCAGCGGCAGGGTGTACTGCGCCGGGTCGGTGGCGACCAGCAGCGGCAGCATGTACTGGTCCCAGATCATCGTGAACCCGAAGATGCCGATCACACCCAGCGCGGGCCGGCACAACGGCAGCACGACCTGCCAGAACACCCGGAACTCGCCCGCGCCGTCCAGCCGCGCCGACTCCTCCAGTTCCTTGGGTATCTCCTTCATGAACTCGGTCATCACCAGGATGGAGAAACCCCAGGCGGCCACCGGCACGATCATGCCGACCAGCGAGCCCACCAGGCTGACGTGCAGCACGGGCAGGTCCGCCAGCAGCACCGACAGCGGAACGGCCAGCACCTCCTCCGGCAGCATCATCGTCGCCAGGATGAGCACCAGCACCGCCGCCGACCCACGGAACCGCTTGCGGGCCAGCGCGTATCCGGCGAACACGCTCACCAGCACCTGGAGCGCCAGCCCACCGCCCACCACGACGAAGGAGTTCAGCAGGTAGTCCAGCACGTTGCGGTCGATCGCCCGTTCCAGGTTGTCCAGGGACAGCCGGTCGGGCAGCAGGGTGAACTGCGTGGGGTCCACGGTCGGGGTGAACGCGCCGATCATCAGCGCCAGCAGCGGCCCGGCGAAGACCATGAACAGGGCGGTGTACAGCACGAACCTCAGCACCCGGGCCCACGGCCCGCGCGCCTCCGCCAGTCCGAGCGCGGTCTCGTTCCTCATCGGGCCTCCCTCCGGCGCAGGCGCGACGCCACGGTCAGCACCAGCAGCACCAGGAACAGCAGGACGGTCCCGGCCGCGGCGACCCCCAACTCGTTGCGTTCGAGCCCGAGTTTGTACGTGAGGGTCAGCAGCACCTCGGTGGAGCCGTCGGGCCCGCCGTTGGTCAGCAGGAACACCTCGGTGAAGATGCGCAGTCCCCGGATCGCCGCGAGCGTCAGCAGAATGGCGAACACCGGCCGCAGTCCCGGCAGGGTGACGTGCCAGATCCGCCGCCACCGCGAGGCGCCGTCGACGGCGGAGGCCTCGTAGAGCACCCGGTCCACCCCCGCCAGCCCGGCGAGGAAGATCATCATGTCGTACGGGGCCCCGCGCCAGACGCCGACGAAGGCGATGGACGCCAGGGAACTGTCGGGGGAGTTGAGGAACTCGCTCGGTCCCAGGCCGAGGACGCCGAGTACCGAGTTCAGCGCGCCACCCTCCGCCGGGTAGTACATGACCCGCCACACCTCGGCCACCACCGCCATGGCCGTGACGACCGGCAGGAAGATCGCGGAGCGGATGAACCACAGCGAGCGGGTCTGCCCCTCCAGCAGCAGGGCCAGCGCGAGCCCCAGCAGGATGGAGCCGGCGGTGGTCGCCACCGCCAGCGCGACCGTGTGCCACACCGCGGCGCCGAAGTCGGAACTGCCCGCTATCTCGGCGTAGTTCTCGCCCCCGACGTAGGTGTTGCCGAGGAACGGCCGCACCTCCTCGAAGCTCATCCGCACGGCCTGCGCCATGGGGATGAACTTGAAGTACAGGAAGAGCAGGAGGGCAGGCGCCAGGAACAGCCACGGTGTCGCGGCGCGCCGCAGCCGCGCCCGCACGGGCGGAGCCGTGCGGGACGGGCGTCGGGCCTCCGGCTTCCGCGACGCCGACCGCGCCTCGGTCACCGTCATCAGCCCTTGGCCTCCTGCTTCTCCAGCTCGGCGTCGATCTCGTCGGCGAGCTCACCCATCGCCCCGGCGACGTCACGCGAGCACTGGGAGACCACGCCGTTCAGTCCCTCGGACGAAATCTGGCGGACGGTGGCCCAGTTGGGCAGGGCGGGGGCGTTGCGGCCGTGGCCGTCGTAGACCTTCTGGAAGACGTCCCAGCGCAGGTCCTTGCGCTCCGCGGCACCGTCGACCTTGGTGTTGACCGGCAGCCGGACGATGATGCCGCCGTTGTCGACGCCGAGACCGATCTTCTGCCCGGCGGGGGAGGCGGCGAACTCGGCGAACTCCTGCTGGCCCTTCTCGTTGCCGGAGCCGGCCATCAGGTAGACGTTCTCGCCCTCGGCCAGGGCCGCCTCGCCGCCGGCGCCGGGCGGGGCGGCGACGACCTCGTACTTGTCCTTGCCCAGCGAGCCGTCGAAGCGCGGCAGCATGTACGGCCCGGTCAGGTAGATGCCGCCCTTGCCGCTCTCGAAGACGGTGTGGGTGGTGGCGGAGTCGGCGGTGCTGGCGCCGGGCTGCACGACCTTGGAGTCGCAGAACATCGCCTGGAGCTTCTCGACGGCCTTGACGGAGGCGGGGTCGTCGACGGCGGCGCTGTACCCGTCGCCGTCCTTCTTGACGAAGTCACCGCCCTCGGACCACAGCATGGTGGAGAACCACCAGGTCAGATACCCGCGGGTGGTGCTGCCGGGGACGACCATGCCGGCGGTGTCCTTCTTGCCGTTGCCGTCGGGGTCGTCGTTGGTGAACGCGGCGGCGAGCTGGATGAGTTCGTCCCAGGAGGAAGGCAGCTGGGCGTTTACCTTCTCCCTCCAGTCCTTCCGTATGAGCAGGGCGAAGGCTTGTGAATTGAAGGGCACCCCGTAGTACTTGCCGTCGTACCCCTGCGCGGCCTCCCAGGCGCGGTCGGCGATGTCGCCGCCCCCGGCGACACCCTTCCGGTCCACCTCGCGGACGAGTCCCTGGGTCACCAGGTTGCCCAGCTGGCCGGTGTCGTTGATGACGATGTCGGGGAGGTCCTTCTGCGCGGTGCGCTGCTGGAGCTTGGTCTCGAAGTCGTTGACGCCGACGGCGACGAGCTTCGCCTGGATACCGCTCTTCTCGCTGAACGCCTTGGTGAGCGCCTCCGCGGACTCGGCGGCGGGGCTGCCGGCGTCCTGCCGGATCCAGACCTCCAACGGCGCGGAGTCGTCCTGCTGTTGACCGGAGGAGCCCGAGGAACACCCGGTGGCGGTGACGGCGGCGGCGACAACCACGGCGGCGAGCGCGCCGAGCCGCCGCGTTCGTACTGGCTTGCGGAGTTGCTTCGACACGGGAGGCTCCGTCCATTCCGTACGGGCGAGGTGGCGGGACTCTATGCAGAGAGGTGGAGGCGAATCAATAGAATGAACGGGATTTACATACATGAACGACAGCGTGCTTGCCCCACAGTCCTCACGGGACGCGGCTGGAGCAATCCACCCCTGAAGCCGGCTCAGGAAACGGCCCGTAACCGGCTCCCGCAGGGCACGATGGCCCCATGGCGGACACCCCCATCGCGAACACGCACCAGTTCGAGGCCTGGAACGGCTACGAGGGCCGGCACTGGGCCGAACACCAGGCGCGCTACGACGGCTTGAACGACTCCCTGAACGGCCCGCTCCTCGACGCGGCCGCACTGCGCGGCACCGACACGGTCCTGGACATCGGCTGCGGCAACGGCCACGTGACCCGGCTGGCCGCACGCAGCGCGCACCGGGCGGTGGGCATCGACCTGTCGACCCCCATGCTGGAGCGTGCCCGCGCGACCGCCGAGACCGAAGGCCTCACCAATGTGACCCACGTCCAGGGCGACGCCCAGGTTCACCCCTTCGAACGGGCGAGCTTCGACGTCGCCCTGAGCCGCTACGGCGTGATGTTCTTCGCGGACCCGGTGGCGGCGTTCACGAACATCGCCGGCGCCCTGCGGCCGGAAGGCCGCCTGGCCTTCGTCTGTCCTCAGTCCTTCGACCGCCTGGACCAGGCGAGGATCTTCGAGGCGGTGGCGGAACACGCACCGCTGCCGGACCTGACGGCGGCGTCGAAGACGGGCCCGGCGTCGTTCGCGGACCCGGCGCGGTCACGGGACGTCCTCTCCAGGGCGGGCTACACGTCGATCGAGGTGGAACCCCTGGAAACCCAGCAACTCTGGGGTACGGACCCCGCCGACGCGTCGGCGTTCCTCTTCGGCTGGGGCCCGATGCGCCACTGGCTCCGCGACACACCGGCTGAGGCGGTCGCCCGCGCGCGCGAGGCGGCAACGGAGGCATTCACGGCGTACGCGACGGAGACGGGGGTGCGGTTGAGATCGCGGAGCTGGCTGGTGAGGGCGACGCGTGGCTGAGGCAGGTGGACTGCTCGCCCCCGAGTGGGCGCACTCGGACTACAGCATGTGCGGCATCCTGCACGGCTACCGGGACGGCCACTTCTTGGCGGAACGCTTCGGCTGCTGCCTGGGCTGGAGATCGCGCTCGTCGTCCTGGCACGGCTACGAGGTGGGCACGGACTGGTGCGAGTTCGAACTCGAGCCCGACGACCAGGACGTCCTCTTGAACGGGGTGGTGGCCCCCCACCGCTTCGACGACCTGGCCGCCCTCCTCACCCGCTTCGGAGTGACATACACGCTGGAGCTGTACGACGA
The DNA here is from genome assembly GCF_044540535.1 of Streptomyces sp. NPDC085937. Lineage (NCBI taxonomy): Bacteria > Bacillati > Actinomycetota > Actinomycetes > Kitasatosporales > Streptomycetaceae > Streptomyces > Streptomyces sp. NPDC085937. The sequence goes on from NZ_JBITSH010000015.1 coordinate 77,227, forward strand.
GAACGGCAACCTGGTCAGGGAAACACATGGGTGACGACCGCATTTGGGTGGAATCAATGGGCGGCCCGCTGATCGTTGTCCCCGTCTCCGCCCTGCCCGCATGGCACGGATGCACGCAGACCGGAGTGATGGTTGGAGACGCCACGGCCGTGGACGACTACGACAGGGCCTGCGAGGTGGACGACCTGGCGGGGGTGATCGCCGTGGGCGACATGGGCGCCCAGGCGTTGGTCCTGGCAGAGGAACCGGTCAGGACGCGCTACGTACCTGAACTCAGCCTCTTCGTGCGCTGGCTGGCAGCGCACGACGAGGCCGAGTTGACCGCCGCAGTGGACGCGGCTCTCACGGACCCCACGACGCCTTGGGAGGAGTACGGCACCTGGACGACGGAGGGCCCAGCAGTCCTGATGGACTCAGCCGAAGCGGGCTCGGACCTGGATCAGGAATACCCCGACGGCGGCACCCCGTCCTACGCCCCACTGCCCCCCCGCCAGGCACCTGGCGAGTCCGAGCGGCGCACACGGAGGCGCAGGACGGAACCCGGGCAGGCCTGGTCCAACTCGTGCCCACGGACGCGCACCCGACGCTGCCACCCCACACGTAGGCCACGGCGCCAGCTTCGGGTGCTCGTGCCGGTCAACCTTCCAGCCGTGGAGCATGACGGGGGCCGCGCGGACAGTGCGACGGCACCTGGCTACGCCAGGCAGGCACGCTGGACTGCCGCATCCAGGCGCAGCCGCCGATGAACGGCCCGCCCTGGCCGCCCCCGCCGCGACAGCTGATTCCGGCTTCGAGGGCTGAGCGCCGCCGTCAGACCTTGATCACGGTGATACGTCCGCCGCCGAGCGCTGTGAGGTCGTCCGGGTCGGAGGTGAGAACCGTGACCGGACCAGGCGCGGCGAGGGCGGTGGCGCACAGCATGGCGTCGATGGCGTACTTGTGGCCGTGCAGGCCGGCTTCGGCAAGGAGCGTGGCCGCCTGCCGGGCGATCGGCTCGCTGACCGGTTCGACGACCAGACGCGAAAGGGTCCACTCCAGAGCCGGGCGGTTGATGCGGGGATGTACCACTTCGACGAGGGTGGCTGCCGATGTGATCACGCGCAGGTCATCGGCGCGAGCCAGAGCGAGCCAGCCGGTCACTGCGCGGTCACGCAGGACGGCCTTGGCCAGCCCTTCGCTGTCGAGGACCAGGGTGCCGCTCGGGGTGGCGGGGGTGTGCGTCACGCCGCGTCCGCCCCGCGCCGGTTCTGCTGTTCGCGGGCTTGATGGAGCTGATCACGCAGCGCCTGGATCTCTTCGTCCGTGATGGGGCCGTGCGCAGCCTCGGCGACCTGGATGAGGTCATTGAGGTTGTCGCGCTCGATCTGGCGGGCGACGGCCGCGGCGACGTAGGACGACAGGCCGGAAGGGCCACCGCGCGCACGAGCGGCCTCGGCAATGTCACGGGGCATAGTGATCGAGTACTTCTGAGTAGGCTCGCTCATGCTCCATATGCTACTCCTGATGCCACCACCGCGGGCGGTATGCAGGTCCAGTAGTCATTACGGAGCGAGCGAGTCGGTGCCAAGGACGCCAGGCGGGCGAGCAGCCCTGGGGACACCGGCGACCTCGTCGCCGTCTGGACCGGCCGCCCCACTCCGCACGCGGCACGTCCATCTCGCCGGCCGCTCATACCGGCGAGACGGTTGACCCGGCACAGCGTGCGACTGGGCTGGCTTGGCAACACGGACCTCACCGCGCTGTCAGGCCGACCGCCCCAACTCAACGGGAGCGGAGTCGTCGAGCGCCACTACCGCCCAGGCGCGGACTACTGGCAGTGAACTCTCCTCTCACCTTGACCGCCCGCCATACATTTTGGTCCGCCGGGCTCCGCGCGGCTTGGGGCGCAGGCTTCGATAGAAGACTGGGAAACGGAGAGCACCCGGGACGAACTCACTCCGCCGACTGGCCGACCACCCATCTCCGTCAGGACCACCCAGGATTTCGTCCCCGCCACGATTGGCTCTGCACAGTGCACCACTCCATGCCCCATTCGCCCTGCGCATACGCGAAGACCCCGCTCTCAGCGTTTCCGCTGGTGACGGGGTCTTTGGGCACCTCATGCTGGGTGCCCCCGGCAGGATTCGAACCTGCGCACACGGCTCCGGAGGCCGTTGCTCTATCCCCTGAGCTACGGGGGCGTGTCGGGCGCGGTGATCGCGGCGACGGGTAGAACACTACCAGTTCCCGGGGGGTGGTCATGAACCACTTTCCGCGCCGGCCGGGGTCGGTCCGGCGTGCAGCGGGTCGCCCGGCGGGGTCGGTCCGGTGTGCAGCCGGTCGCCCCGCCGACGGCGGTCCGGCGTGCGGCGCGTCGCCCGGACGGGGTGGAAGTGGGGAAACGCCGGACGCGGTGGCCGGTCCCGACCTACTCTCGAGTCGTGCCGAGCACTTCGGGCCGGGTTCTTGTGGTCGACGACAACAAGGTCATCCGGCAGTTGATCAGGGTCAACCTCGAGCTGGAGGGCTTCGAGGTGGTGACCGCCGCCGATGGTGCCGAGTGTCTGGAAGTCGTGCATCAGGTGCGGCCCGACCTCATCACCCTGGATGTCGTCATGCCCCGGCTCAACGGGCTCAGAACCGCCGGGCGGCTGCGGTCCGACCCCCGTACCGCCCACATCCCCCTCCTTGTCGTCAGCGCCTGCACCCAGCACGAGGTCGAGAGTGGCCTCGACGTCGGCGTCGACGCTTTTCTCGCCAAGCCCTTCGATCCGCAGGAGCTTGTCCGGCTCGTCCGCGCGCACGTCGCAGATCCTCTCGGGCGCGTGCGCGGGCCCGGGGACGCCGAGGCCGCCGCCGGGCACGCCGGCAGCTGAGAACCGCAGGTCCGGCCGTGTCCACGTGCGTCCACATCCCGGGACAGGCGTCAAACCTGTTCGCCTACCCACCCCCCTCCTCGCCTACGCTGGTCCCGTGACCCCCGTCGAGCTCTCCCGCACCGTGCTGCACGCGGTGCGCCGTGCCGTCGACGAGGGAGACCTCGCCGTGGCCGTGCCCGAGCGGGTCGTCGTCACGCCCCCCGGGCCCGGCGGCTGCGGCGACTACGCCACCAACGTCGCCCTTCAGCTCGCCCGCCCCGCCGGGCAGCCCGCCCCCGCCGTCGCCGAGCTGCTACGCATCCGACTGCTCCGTACCGACGGGATCAGCGACGTCGTCGTCACCGGGCCGGGGTTCCTCAACATCTCCCTCGGGGGTGCCGCGTCCGTCGAGGTCGTCCGTGAGGTTCTGCGGCGCGGGGGCCGCTACGGGCACGGGAACCCCCTCGCCGGGCAGGGAGCCGTACGGCTGGTCGCCGCCCGCGAAGTGCGCGCTGTCGTCCAGCTCGACGCCATCGCCCGGATCCTCCGGTCGCAGGGCGCCCTCGTGCACACCGAGTGCGCCGGTCCGCTCCCGGCCGAGTGGGCGAGTGTGCTGGGCGTACACGTCGACGGCGTCCGCGGTGAGAACGCCGAGGTCGGTGTCCGGCCCGTTCCCGCGCCCTCCGATCCGCTCCCCCTCGGCCGTGACGCCGCCCGCTGGGCCCTGCTGCATCCCGCACCGCACGACCGGCCCCGCATCGGGGACGAGCATCTGGTGCAGCGTGAGAGCAACCCTCTGTTCCGGGTGCGGTACGCACATGCCCGGAGTCGGGCGGTCGTGCGTAATGCCGCCGATCTCGGTTTCGGGGCGGAGCCGGGGGTCGTGGCGGACCAGCCGGCGCTGTGCCAGGCCCTCGCCGACCACCCCCGCGTCCTCGCCGCCACCGCCGTCCACCGCGCCCCCGACCGGCTCGCCCGGCACCTCGTCGCCGTCGCCGACGCCCTCGTGCCGCTGCTGCCCGCCGTGCTGCCCCTCGGTGAGGAGAAACCCTCGGCCGCCCACCGTGCCCGGCTCGCCCTCGCCGAAGCCGCCGGGACGGTGCTGGCCGGTGGCCTGTCCCTGCTCGGCATCGACGCACCCGAACATCTCTAGGAAGCCCAAGACCTGCCATGAGCCGTTCCGCACACCCCGCCGGGCCCCGTCACGCCGACGTCCTCCCCGAGGGGCACTACTCCGCGCCGCCCGCCGACCTCAACGCCCTCGACCCCAAGGTGTGGTCGCAGACCGTCACCCGTGACGGCGACGGCGTGCTCACCGTCGGCGGGATCGACGTCAAGCGGATCGCCGAGGAGTACGGCACCCCCGCCTACGTCCTCGACGAGGACGACTTCCGCTCCCGGGCCCGCGCCTGGCGCACCGCCTTCGGCGAGAACGCCGACGTCTTCTACGCCGGCAAGGCGTTCCTCTCCCGCGCCGTCGTGCGGTGGCTGAACGAGGAGGGGCTGAACCTCGACGTCTGCTCCGGCGGCGAGCTGGCCACCGCCCTGTCCGCCGGCATGCCCGCCGAGCGCATCGCCTTCCACGGCAACAACAAGTCCGTCGCCGAGATCCGCCGGGCCGTCGAGGCCGGCGTCGGGCGGATCGTGCTCGACTCCTTCCAGGAGATCGTCCGCGTCGCCCACATCGCCCGCGAGCTCGGCACCCGGCAGCGCGTGCAGATCCGCATCACCGTCGGCGTCGAGGCGCACACCCACGAGTTCATCGCCACCGCCCACGAGGACCAGAAGTTCGGCATCCCGCTGGCCGGCGGGCAGGCCGCCGAGGCCGTGCGGCGCGCGCTCCAGCTCGACGGGCTCGAGGTCATCGGCATCCACTCGCACATCGGGTCGCAGATCTTCGACATGTCCGGTTTCGAGGTCGCCGCGCACCGCGTGGTCGGGCTGCTCAAGGACATCCGCGACGAGCACGGCGTCGAGCTGCCCGAGATCGACCTCGGCGGCGGCCTCGGCATCGCCTACACCAGCGACGACGACCCCCGCGAGCCGCACGAGATCGCCAAGGCGCTCAGCGAGATCGTCACCCGTGAGTGCGAGGCCGCGAAGCTGCGCACCCCCCGCATCTCCGTCGAGCCGGGGCGCGCGATCGTCGGGCCGACCGCCTTCACGCTGTACGAGGTCGGCACCGTCAAGCAGCTCGAAGGCCTGCGGACGTACGTCTCCGTCGACGGCGGCATGTCGGACAACATCCGCACCGCCCTGTACGACGCCGAGTACAGCGTCTCCCTCGTCTCCCGCTCCTCCGACGCCGAGCCCATGCTCACCCGGGTCGTCGGCAAGCACTGCGAGAGCGGTGACATCGTGGTGAAGGACGCCTTCCTGCCGGGCGACCTGGCACCGGGTGACCTGATCGCCGTGCCGGCGACCGGGGCGTACTGCCGGTCCATGGCCAGCAACTACAACCACGTGCTGCGGCCGCCGGTGATCGCCGTCAAGGACGGCCAGGCGCGCGTCGTCGTCCGGCGCGAGACGGAGGAGGACCTGCTGCGGCTCGACGTCGGCTGAGACGCCCCCGAAGAACAGGGCCCCGGCCAGGGCCCCGGACAGGGCCCTGAACAGGGTGACCGCGCCGGCGGAAGATCTTTCGCCGGCGCGGTCACGGAAATGAAATAGACGTCTCACAATCCGGACTTGGCGCAGAAAGTCCCGTTCGGTGAGTGAGACTGGTGCAACCGAGACGGTAATCAGGAAACGAGGTCGGATGATGCGTACGCGTCCGCTGAAGGTGGCGCTGCTGGGCTGTGGAGTGGTCGGCTCAGAGGTGGCGCGCATCATGACGACGCACGCCGACGACCTCGCCGCCCGCATCGGGGCCCCGGTGGAGCTCGCCGGGGTCGCCGTGCGGCGCCCGGACAAGGTGCGCGAGGGCATCGACCCGTCCCTGGTCACCACCGACGCCACCGCCCTGGTCAAACGCGGCGACCTGGACGTCGTCGTGGAGGTCATCGGCGGCATCGAGCCCGCCCGGACCCTCATCACCACCGCCTTCGAGCACGGCGCCTCCGTCGTCTCCGCCAACAAGGCCCTCCTCGCCCAGGACGGCGCCGCGCTGCACGCCGCCGCCGAGGAGCACGGCAAGGACCTTTACTACGAGGCCGCCGTGGCCGGCGCCATCCCGCTGATCCGCCCGCTGCGCGAGTCCCTCGCCGGCGACAAGGTCAACCGGGTGCTCGGCATCGTCAACGGCACCACCAACTTCATCCTCGACAAGATGGACAGCACGGGGGCCGGTTATCAGGAGGCCCTCGACGAGGCCACCGCCCTGGGGTACGCCGAGGCCGACCCGACCGCCGACGTCGAGGGCTTCGACGCCGCCGCCAAGGCCGCCATCCTCGCCGGGATCGCCTTCCACACCCGCGTGCGCCTCGACGACGTCCACCGCGAGGGCATGACCGAGGTGACGGCCGCGGACTTCGCCTCCGCCAAGGAGATGGGCTGCACCATCAAGCTGCTCGCCATCTGCGAGCGGGCCGGGGACGGGGCGTCCGTCACCGCGCGCGTGCACCCGGCGATGATCCCGCTCAGCCACCCGCTGGCCTCCGTGCGGGGCGCCTACAACGCCGTGTTCGTCGAGTCGGACGCCTCCGGGCAGCTGATGTTCTACGGCCCCGGCGCCGGCGGCGCCCCGACCGCCTCCGCGGTGCTCGGCGACCTGGTCGCCGTCGCCCGCAACCGGATCAACGGGACCACCGGCCCCGGTGAGTCCGCGTACGCGGCGCTGCCCGTCTCGCCGATGGGCGAGGTCGTCACGCGCTACCACATCAGCCTGGACGTGGCCGACAAACCGGGTGTGCTCGCCCAGGTCGCCACCGTGTTCGCGGAGCACGGTGTCTCGATCGACACGGTCCGCCAGCAAGGCAAGGACGGGGAGGCGTCGCTCGTCGTCGTCACCCACCGTGCGTCCGACGCGGCCCTCGGCGGGACCGTGGAGGCGTTGCGCAAGCTCGACACCGTGCGTGGTGTCGCCAGCATCATGCGGGTTGAAGGAGAGTAACCAGCAATGACCCACCAGTGGCGCGGAATCATCGAGGAGTACCGGGACCGGCTTCCGGTGTCGGACACCACGCCGGTCGTGACGCTCCGTGAGGGCGGTACGCCGCTCGTGCCCGCGCAGGTGCTCTCCGAGCGCACAGGCTGCGAGGTCCACCTCAAGGTCGAGGGCGCGAACCCGACCGGGTCCTTCAAGGACCGCGGCATGACCATGGCCATCTCGCGGGCGAAGGAGGAGGGCGCCAAGGCGGTCATCTGCGCCTCCACCGGCAACACCTCCGCGTCCGCCGCCGCGTACGGCGTGCGCGCCGGCATGGTCTCCGCCGTGCTGGTGCCGCAGGGCAAGATCGCGCTGGGCAAGATGGGCCAGGCCCTGGTGCATGGCGCGAAGATCCTCCAGGTCGACGGCAACTTCGACGACTGTCTGACGCTGGCCCGCGCGCTGAGCGACAACTACCCGGTGGCGCTGGTCAATTCGGTCAATCCGGTGCGCATCGAGGGGCAGAAGACCGCCGCTTTCGAGATCGTGGACATGCTGGGCGACGCCCCCGACATCCACGTCCTGCCGGTGGGCAACGCGGGCAACATCACCGCGTACTGGAAGGGCTACAAGGAGTACGCCGCCGACGGCGTCAGCACCCGGACCCCGCGCATGTGGGGCTACCAGGCCTCCGGCAGCGCCCCGATCGTGCGCGGCGAGGTGGTCAAGGACCCCTCGACCATCGCCACCGCCATCCGCATCGGCAACCCCGCCTCGTGGGACTTCGCGCTCGCCGCGCGGGACGAGTCGGGCGGCCACATCGAGGAGGTGACGGACCGTGAGATCCTGCGCGCCTACCGGCTGCTGGCCTCCCAGGAGGGCGTCTTCGTCGAGCCCGCGTCCGCCGCGTCGGTGGCCGGTCTGCTGAAGGCGGCCGAGCAGGGCAAGGTCGATCCTGGACAGAGGATCGTCTGCACCGTCACCGGCAACGGTCTGAAGGACCCCGACTGGGCCGTCGCCGGCGCCCCGCAGCCGGTCACCGTCCCGGTCGACGCCGCCACGGCCGCCCAGCGGCTCGGTCTCGCCTGACCCACGCGGCCCAGTCGCGTCCGACCCACGCGACCCGATCCGCGTGCTCCCGGCGACGCGGTCCACGCGTTTCCTGCGGTGCGGTCCACGCGCTTCAGGCGACGCGGATCCGCGAAACCGGCGTAAGGACGCGCCTGCCTGGGGACGCTCACCGCAGGGGGTGCACGGGGGGCTTACGACACGCATCGTGCGCCTCCTGTGCGCCCTATGTCGCAGGTGAACCTTCCTTCGATAGGCTGTACCGAACCCGCCCGCCGCATATGCCGCGGTAGTGCGTCGTCCCCGTGGTCCCCGCCAGTGACCCGGGGCGGCCCGCAAGCGGCCGGCCAGCCCGGCCGGCGGCGGCCCCAGGGTTCTCGTACGTCATCGAATGTCCATCGAACGTCATTCGACAGTCCACGCAGCTCAAGGAGAGTCTTCGAGCGATGGCCGGTCCCGCGTTCCGCGCCGCCGCCGTCCGGGTGCGCGTCCCCGCCACCAGCGCCAACCTCGGCCCGGGCTTCGACGCCCTCGGCCTCGCGCTGGGCCTCTACGACGACGTCGTCGTCCGGGTGGCGGACTCCGGGCTGCACATCGACATCGCGGGTGAGGGCAGTGAGACCCTCCCGCGGGACGAGCGCCACCTTCTCGTACGCTCCCTGCGCACCGCCTTCGACCTGCTCGGCGGGCAGCCGCGCGGTCTGGAGATCGTCTGCGCCAACCGCATCCCGCACGGCCGGGGCCTCGGCTCCTCGTCGGCCGCCATCTGCGCCGGGATCGTCGCCGCGCGCGCCGTCACGATAGGCGCCGACGCCAAGCTCGACGACACCGCGCTGCTGGAGCTGGCCACCGAGATCGAGGGCCACCCCGACAACGTCGCGGCCTGCCTGCTCGGCGGGTTCACCCTGTCCTGGCTGGAGGGCGGCGCCGCCCGGGCGATCAGGATGGAGCCCGCCGAATCCGTCGTTCCGGTGGTCTTCGTGCCCGCGAAGCCGGTCCTCACCGAGACCGCGCGCGGACTGCTCCCGCGCACCGTGCCGCATGTCGACGCCGCCGCCAACGCGGGCCGGGCGGCCCTGCTCGTCGAGGCGCTGACCCGGCGCCCCGAGCTGCTGCTGCCCGCCACCGAGGACCGTCTGCACCAGGAGTACCGCGCCCCGGCGATGCCGGAGAGCGCCGCACTGGTGGAGCGGCTGCGCGGGGACGGGATCCCCGCCGTGATCTCCGGCGCCGGACCCACGGTGATGGCGCTGGCCGACGCGGGCACGGCCGACAAGGTCGAGGCACTGGCCGGCACCGACTGGGCCGCGAACCGGCTCGGGCTCGACGTCCAGGGAGCGAGCGTCCTTCCGCTCGCCACCTGACACGGTTGCCGGATTTGGAGAGGGGGAATGTTTGTTGGATCCGGTAGTGTTAACCTCAAGTCTGCACCCGACCCCACCATGGCGAGGTGCCTCGTGTCCCCGTCCGGGACAGACATTCTTCCGGGAGCCCCCCAAGCCGCACTGTGTTCACTGCGACGCACGCAGGCCGTACGTCGTACGCGGACACTGAACGGCCCGCCAGTGGGGGTACCCCCTCTGGGGGAGCTTCGGAACCGGTGCGACCGCGCCACGTGACACTGGGTGCCACGGCTCGAGGTAGCGCCATCACCAGATATCTCTTCCGCCGCTGAGGCGGACCACCGCCCCGGCACGGTCCACACACCAGGGAACGATGCCGGACAGCACAACCGGTCGCCGAGCCAGACAGGCCGACGTCCGCTCCAGGGAAGGACCCTTTGTGAGCGACACCACCGATCTGATGGGCGCACGTGTCGAGGAGACCGCTGCCGCGCCCGCCACGGACGCTTCCGCGCCTGCCACCGGTGCCGGCTCCCGGCGGCGCCGCGGTACCGGCCTCGAGGGCATGGTGCTGGCCGAGCTGCAGCAGGTCGCATCCGGCCTCGGTATCAGGGGCACCGCGCGGATGCGCAAGAGCCAGCTGATCGAGGTCATCAAGGAGGCGCAGGCCGCCGGTTCGGGCGCCCCCTCCGCGGACGCCCCGGCCAAGGCCGAGGCCGCCGGCGAGACCAAGCCCAAGCGCCGCGCCACCTCCCGCACCCGCACGGGCGACACGGCCGAGAAGGCGGAGAAGGCCGAGGCCAAGGACGAGCAGGCGCCCGCCGACAAGGCCGCGGCCCAGCAGCAGATCGAGATTCCCGGTCAGCCCTCGCCGAAGGCCTCCGACGCCGAGCAGGCCGCCGAGAGCGCCCCCGCCGAGCGTCGCCGCCGTCGCGCCACCGCCGAGGCCGGCGCCCCGTCCGCCGCGACCGAGACGATTGCGGCCGAGGCGAAGACCGACACCAAGAACGACAACCCGGCGCAGCAGCAGGGTGACGGCAAGTCCGACCACGACGGCGGCGAGGGCCGCCGCCGCGACCGGCGCGACCGTGACCGCGGACGTGACCGTGACCGCGGCGACCGAGGTGACCGCGGCGACCGGGGCGACCGCGGCGATCGTGGTGACCGCCGGGGCAAGGGCGACGACCAGCAGCAGAGCCAGGGCGGCGGCCGTCAGCAGAACCAGCAGGGTGGCGGGGGCCGTCAGGACGACGGGTACGACGACGACGGAGGCGGCCGCCGTGGCCGTCGTGGCCGCTACCGCGACCGCCGTGGCCGTCGTGGCCGCGACGAGGTGCAGGAGCCGCAGATCAACGAGGACGACGTCCTGATCCCGGTCGCGGGCATCCTGGACATCCTCGACAACTACGCCTTCATCCGGACCTCCGGCTACCTGCCCGGCCCGAACGACGTGTACGTCTCCCTCGCCCAGGTCCGCAAGAACGGCCTGCGCAAGGGCGACCACGTCACCGGTGCGGTCCGCCAGCCCAAGGACGGCGAGCGGCGCGAGAAGTTCAACGCGCTGGTCCGCCTGGACTCCGTCAACGGCATGGCGCCCGAACACGGCCGCGGCCGCCCGGAGTTCAACAAGCTGACCCCGCTGTACCCGCAGGACCGGCTGCGCCTGGAGACCGACCCGGGCGTGCTCACCACGCGGATCATCGACCTCGTGTCGCCGATCGGCAAGGGCCAGCGCGGTCTGATCGTGGCCCCGCCGAAGACCGGCAAGACCATGATCATGCAGGCGGTCGCCAACGCGATCACCCACAACAACCCCGAGTGCCACCTGATGGTCGTCCTCGTCGACGAGCGTCCGGAAGAGGTCACCGACATGCAGCGGTCGGTGAAGGGCGAGGTCATCTCCTCGACCTTCGACCGCCCGGCCGAGGACCACACCACGGTCGCCGAGCTCGCCATCGAGCGCGCCAAGCGCCTGGTGGAGCTGGGTCACGACGTCGTCGTGCTGCTCGACTCGATCACGCGTCTGGGCCGTGCGTACAACCTCGCCGCCCCGGCCTCCGGCCGCATCCTGTCCGGTGGTGTCGACTCGACCGCCCTGTACCCGCCGAAGCGCTTCTTCGGTGCGGCCCGCAACATCGAGGACGGCGGCTCGCTGACCATCCTCGCCACCGCCCTGGTGGACACCGGGTCCCGCATGGACGAGGTGATCTTCGAGGAGTTCAAGGGCACCGGCAACATGGAGCTCAAGCTCGACCGGAAGCTCGCCGACAAGCGCATCTTCCCCGCGGTGGACGTCGACGCGTCCGGCACCCGTAAGGAAGAGATCCTGCTCGGCAACGAGGAGCTGGCGGTCGTCTGGAAGCTGCGCCGCGTGCTGCACGCGCTGGACCAGCAGCAGGCGATCGAGCTGCTGCTCGACAAGATGAAGCAGACCAAGTCGAACGTCGAGTTCCTGATGCAGATCCAGAAGACGACGCCGACGCCGGGCAACGGCGACTGACGTCACCTTCTTCTCGGGCCCCCGCGCGGGCACGACGAACGGCCGTCCCTTCACGGGACGGCCGTTTTTCGTGCACGGATGTGGTCGGACAGGTGTACGTTCACGCTGCTCCGGGCTCTCCTCCAACAGGATTCAGAGAACGATCCCAACAGCCCGAGGGGGTAATTGCATGGATGTACCCATGTCCGGACCCGGCCCTCGCAGGCGCCGGTTCGCCGTCGTCGCGGCGCTGCTGACGGCGCCGGCCGCCAGATCGTCACCCCGGTGACCTGACCGGCGACTACGTGCCCGACCTGCTGATGGTCGACTCCGCGGGCGTCCTGTGGACGTACCCGGGCAAGGTCAACGGCACCTTCTCGGCCCGTCTGAAGACGGGCACGGGCTGGGCCGGCTTCGACGTCCTGCGCGGTCACGGTGACTTCACCGGCGACGGCCGCACCGACTTGGTGGCCCGGGTCCGCAGCACCGGCGACCTGTACCTGCACAAGGGCACCGGCAAGGCCGGCGCGGGCTCCTTCACCGGCCGCACCAAGCTGGCCACGTGGAAGAGCACCACGTACAACGCCGTCGTCACGGTCGGCGACGTCAGCGGCGATGGCAAGGCGGACCTGCTGGCCCGCACGCCGAGCGGCCGGCTACCAGAATCACGACCTGCTGGGCTGAGCCTCCGCCCGTCCGTGAGCACCACGGGGTGGCCCCGGGAATGATCCCGGGGCCACCCCCGTTTTGGGAGACGGCGCCAGTCCTGGCAGACTGGTACGTCGGCCCCGGTTCACGCCCCGCATCCCGCGGATGCGACCCGGTGCCCTCCCGGAACCTAGGAGACACCTTGAAGCGCGACATCCACCCCGAGTACGTCGAGACGCAGGTCAGCTGCACCTGTGGCGCGTCGTTCACCACCCGCAGCACGATCACCGGCGGCAACATCCGCGCCGAGGTCTGCTCCGAGTGCCACCCGTTCTACACGGGCAAGCAGAAGATCCTCGACACCGGTGGCCGTGTGGCCCGCTTCGAGGCCCGCTTCGGCAAGGCTGCCGGCTCCAAGAAGTAGCGAGCACCGAATCGCCGGTCCACGGCCGCGCCCCCGCCCGGGGGCAGGCCGGGACCGGCGTTTTTGGTCGCCCGCCCTTCACCCACGTACCAGCAGGAGCCCAAGATGTTCGAGGCCGTCGAGGAACTCGTCGCCGAGCACGCCGACCTGGAGAAGAAGCTCGCCGACCCGTCGGTCCACGCCGATCAGGCCAACGCGCGCAAGCTGAACAAGCGCTACGCCGAGCTCACCCCGATCGTCGCCACGTACCGCTCCTGGAAGCAGCACGGCGACGACATCGAGACCGCGCGCGAACTGGGCGCCGACGACCCGGAGTTCGCCGCCGAGGTCAAGGACCTGGAGGCGCGGCGCGAGGAGCTCACCGAGAAGCTGCGGCTGCTGCTGGTCCCGCGCGACCCCAGCGACGACAAGGACGTCATCCTCGAGATCAAGGCGGGCGCGGGCGGCGACGAGTCCGCCCTGTTCGCCGGCGACCTGCTGCGCATGTACCTGCGCTACGCCGAGCGCGTCGGCTGGAAGACCGAGATCATCGACGCCACCGAGTCCGAGCTGGGCGGCTACAAGGACGTCCAGGTCGCCGTGAAGTCCCGCGGCCAGATCGAGCCCGGCCAGGGCGTGTGGGCCCGGATGAAGTACGAGGGCGGGGTGCACCGCGTGCAGCGGGTGCCCGCCACCGAGTCCCAGGGCCGCATCCACACCTCGGCCGCGGGTGTCCTCGTGACCCCCGAGGCGGAGGAGGTCGACGTCGAGATCAACCCGAACGACCTGCGCATCGACGTCTACCGCTCCTCCGGTCCGGGCGGGCAGTCGGTGAACACCACCGACTCCGCCGTGCGCATCACGCACCTGCCGACCGGTGTCGTCGCCTCCTGCCAGAACGAGAAGAGCCAGTTGCAGAACAAGGAGCAGGCACTGCGTATCCTGCGCTCCAGGCTCCTCGCCATGGCGCAGGAGGAGGCGGAGCGGGAGGCCGCCGACGCCCGCCGCAGCCAGGTCCGCACCGTGGACCGCTCCGAGAAGATCCGCACGTACAACTACCCGGAGAACCGCATCTCCGACCACCGTGTCGGCTTCAAGGCGTACAACCTGGACCAGGTCCTGGACGGCGACCTCGACGCGGTGATCCAGGCCTGCGTCGACGCGGACTCGGCCGCCAAGCTCGCCGCCGCGTAAGCACCCGAAGACAGCCCGGAGGATCAGCGTGCAGCAACACATTGGGGGGCGACCCCCGAACCCCCGAGGCGTGCTGCTCGCCGAGGTGGCCCAGGCCACCCAGCGGCTCGCCGACGCGGGCGTGCCCTCGCCGCGCACCGACGCGGAGGAGCTCGCCGCGTTCGTGCACGGCGTCAAGCGCGGCGAGCTGCACACGGTGAAGGACGCCGACTTCGACGCCCGGTACTGGGAGGTCATCGCCCGCCGTGAGGCCCGCGAGCCGCTCCAGCACATCACCGGCCGGGCGTACTTCCGCTACCTGGAGCTCCAGGTCGGCCCGGGGGTGTTCGTGCCCCGCCCGGAGACCGAGTCGGTGGTCGGCTGGGCCATAGACGCCGTGCGCGCGATGGACGTCGTCGAGCCGTGCATCGTCGACCTGTGCACCGGCTCCGGCGCGATCGCCCTCGCGCTCGCCCAGGAGGTGCCCCGGTCCCGCGTGTACGCCGTGGAGCTGTCCGAGGACGCCCTCAGGTGGACCCGCAAGAACGTGGAGGGGTCCAGGGTCGAACTGCGCCAGGGGGACGCCCTGACCGCCTTCCCGGACCTCGACGGCCAGGTCGACCTGGTGGTCTCCAACCCGCCCTACATCCCCCTCACCGAGTGGGAGTACGTCGCCCCCGAGGCCCGCGACTACGACCCCGAGCTCGCGCTGTTCTCCGGTGAGGACGGCCTGGAGCTGATCCGCGGCCTGGAGCGCACCGCGCACCGGCTGCTGCGCCCCGGCGGGGTGGTCGTCGTCGAGCACGCCGACACCCAGGGCGGCCAGGTGCCGTGGATCTTCGCCGAGGACCGCGGCTGGACCGACGCGGCCGACCACCCCGACCTGAACAACCGCCCCCGGTTCGCCACCGCACGCAAGGCGCTGCCGTGACCGGCACGGCGCATACTTCTTCCCCCCAGCAGCACGTGTACGAGGAGGCCCGCTAAATGGCTCGGCGATACGACACCAACGACGCGACCGACCGCACGACCGGTCTGCGCGAGGCCGCGTCCGCAGTGCGCCGGGGCGAGCTCGTGGTGCTGCCGACCGACACGGTGTACGGCATCGGCGCCGACGCGTTCAGCTCGGAGGCCGTCGGCGACCTGCTGCAGGCCAAGGGCCGCGGCCGCAACATGCCCAGCCCCGTCCTCATCGGCTCCCCGAACACCCTGCACGGCCTGGTCACCGACTTCTCGGAGATGGCCTGGGAACTGGTCGACGCGTTCTGGCCGGGCGCGCTGACGCTGGTCGCCCGCCACCAGCCGTCGCTCCAGTGGGACCTCGGCGACACCCGCGGCACCGTCGCGGTGCGCATGCCGCTGCACCCCGTGGCCATCGAACTGCTCACCGAGGTCGGCCCGATGGCCGTCTCCTCCGCCAACCTCAGCGGCCACCCGGCCCCGGAGGACTGCGACGCCGCCCAGGAGATGCTCGGCGACTCCGTCTCCGTCTACCTGGACGGCGGGCCCACCCCGGGCAACGTGCCGTCGTCCATCGTCGACGTCACCCGCCCGGTGCCGGTGCTGCTGCGCGAGGGCGCCCTCTCGCCCGACGAACTGCGCAAGGTGGTACCCGACCTCGAGGTGGCGAATTGACGGCCCCTGAGGCGGGGCGTGGCATAGGCAACGGGGAACGGGCCGCGGAGATCACCACCACCTTCGTAGGGCTCCCGCGCGACACCTTCCGCATCCTCCACGTCAGCACCGGGAACGTGTGCCGCTCGCCCATCACCGAGCGGCTGACCCGGCATTTCGTGCACCAGCGCCTCGGCGTCCTGGGCGGCGGGCTGATCGTCGAGAGCGCCGGCACCTGGGGTCACGAGGGCGCGCCGATGGAGGCCCACGCGGAGACCGTGCTGGGGGAGTACGGCGCGGACGCCTCCGGATTCACGGGCCGGGAGCTGCTCGACGAGCACGTCATCCGCGCCGACCTCGTGCTGACCGCGACCCGCGACCACCGCGCCCAGGTCATCTCCATGGGCCACTCGGCGGGGCTGCGCACCTTCACGCTCAAGGAGTTCACCCGCCTGGTCGACGCGATCGACCCGGCGACCCTGCCGCCCCTGGAGGACGGGCTGGTCATGCGCGCCCGCGCCCTGGTCCGCGCCGCCGCCGCCCTGCGCGGCTGGCTCCTTGCGCCCACGGCCGAGGCGGACGAGGTCCACGACCCGTACGGCGCCCCGCTGTCCTTCTTCCGCTCCATCGGCGACGAGATACACCAGGCGCTGGACCCGGTGGTGACGGCGCTGACCGGAGTGCCCGCACGGACCTGAGCGGCCCGTGACGCCCGCGGGACGGGTGCAAGAACGCGGGCGCACCGGGACAGGCGGGCCTACATTGGTCGTACGTCAGTGCCGACGTCCGGGAGTCCACGATGACGGTCACCCATGCGCTCGAGGCCGATGTCCTGCGCCGGCAGGACCCCGAGCTCGCCGAGGTGCTGCTCGGCGAGCGCGAGCGGCAGGCGGCCACGCTGCAGCTGATCGCCGCCGAGAACTTCATGTCACCGGCCGTGCTGGCCGCCCTCGGCTCGCCGCTGGCCAACAAGTACGCCGAGGGCTACCCGGGCAACCGCCACCACGGCGGCTGCGAGATCGTCGACGTCGCCGAGCGCCTCGCCGTGGACCGTGCCAAGGCGCTGTTCGGCGCCGCCCACGCCAACGTGCAGGCGCACTCCGGCTCCTCCGCCGTACTCGCCGCGTACGCCGCGCTGCTGCGTCCCGGCGACACCGTCCTCGCCCTCGGCCTGCCCTACGGCGGTCACCTCACCCACGGCTCTCCGGTGAACTTCTCCGGCCGCTGGTTCGACTTCGTCGGCTACGGGGTGGACGCGGAGAGCGGCCTGATCGACCACGATCAGGTGCGCGCCCTCGCCCGCGCCCACCGCCCCAAGGCGATCGTGTGCGGCTCCATCGCCTACCCCCGCCACATCGACTACGCGTTCTTCCGCGAGGTCGCCGACGACGTGGGCGCCTACCTCATCGCGGACGCGGCGCACCCGATGGGGCTGATCGCCGGCGGAGCGGCGCCCAGCCCGGTGCCGTACGCGGACGTCGTGTGCGCGACCACGCACAAGGTGCTGCGGGGGCCGCGCGGCGGGATGATCCTCTGCGGCGAGGAGCTGGCCGAGCGCGTGGACCGGGCGGTGTTCCCCTTCACCCAGGGCGGCGCGCAGATGAACACCATCGCCGCGAAGGCGGTCGCCTTCGGCGAGGCGGCGACCCCGGCGTTCGCCGCGTACGCCCACCAGGTGGTGACCAACGCGCGGGCGCTGGCCGCCGCGCTCACCGCCGAGGGGCTGGTGGTCACCACCGGCGGCACCGACACCCACCTGATCACCGCCGACCCTGCCCCGCTCGGCGTCGACGGACGCACCGCGCGGGGCCGGCTCGCGGCGGCGGGCCTGGTCCTGGACTGCTGCGCCCTGCCGCACGACGACGACCGCGGGCTGCGCCTGGGCACGGCGGCGGTCACCACACAGGGCATGGGCACCCGGGAGATGACGCTGGTCGCCGGGCTGCTGGCGAGCGTGCTGCGCGGCGGTACGGATCCGGCGCGGGCCCGGGAGGACGTGCGGGAGCTGGTGGCGGCCTTCCCGCCGTACCCCCGCTGAGCGGGGCCGGACGGGGGGGGAGCGGCCGCGGGCACGGCCGTCCGTGCAACCATCGTCGGTACCCGGAAGTCCCCACTCTTATGCGCCCCTCGCTAGGGTGTGGGGCTGTGAAGGCCAGCGAGATCTGTGGGGAAGCCCGTGCGTGAATACCTGCTGACGCTCTGCATCACGGCCGCGGTGACGTACCTCCTGACCGGGCCGGTGCGGAAGTTCGCGATCGTGGCGGGGGCGATGCCGGAGATCCGGGCACGTGACGTGCACCGGGAGCCCACTCCGCGGCTCGGCGGGATCGCGATGTTCTTCGGCCTGTGCGCGGGCCTGCTGGTCGCCGACCACCTCACCAACCTCGACCAGCTCTTCGAGAACTCCAACGAGCCACGCGCGCTGCTCTCCGGGGCCGCGCTGATCTGGCTGATCGGTGTGCTGGACGACAAGTTCGAGATCGACGCCCTGATCAAGCTGGGCGGGCAGATGATCGCCGCCGGCGTGATGGTCATGCAGGGTCTGACGATCCTGTGGCTGCCGATCCCGGGTGTCGGCTCGGTCGCGCTCACCCAGTGGCAGGGCACGCTCCTCACCGTCGCCCTGGTCGTCATCACCATCAACGCGGTCAACTTCGTGGACGGGCTGGACGGTCTCGCGGCCGGCATGGTGTGCATCGCGGCGGCCGCGTTCTTCCTGTACGCCTACCGCATCTGGTACTCGTACGGCATCGAGGCGGCCGCCCCGGCGACGCTGTTCGCGGCGATCCTGATGGGCATGTGCCTGGGCTTCCTGCCGCACAACATGCACCCGGCGCGGATCTTCATGGGTGACTCCGGCTCGATGCTGATCGGCCTGGTGCTGGCGGCCGGCGCGATCTCCGTGACCGGGCAGGTGGACCCGGACGCGCTGAAGCTGTTCGCCGGTTCGGAGAAGGAGGCCGTGCACCAGACGGTGCCGGTCTACATCCCGCTGCTGCTGCCGCTGACCATCATCGCGGTGCCGGCCGCCGACCTGATCCTGGCGATCGTCCGGCGCACCTGGCGCGGTCAGTCGCCGTTCGCCGCGGACCGCGGGCACCTGCACCACCGGCTGCTGGAGATCGGCCACTCGCACAGCCGCGCGGTGCTGATCATGTACTTCTGGTCGGCGCTGATCGCCTTCGGCGCACTGACCTACTCGGTGAACTCGGCGTCGATGTGGATCGTGCTGAGTGTGGTGATCCTCTCCACCCTCGGGCTGGTACTGCTTCTGCTGCCCCGCTTCACCCCGCGTGCCCCGCGCTGGGCGGAGGCCTTCGTGCCGCCGCGCTACCGGCGCAGGAGGACGGCCGCGGCCGAGGGGGGCGAGGACGCCCCGCAGCCGGGCGGGGAGCCCGTCCAGGGCCCGGAGGAGGCCTCCGAGGCCCGTACTCCGGTGCCGGCGGGTGTCGCCGGTGTCAACGGCGCGAGTGCCGTGGGGCCCCGCGCACGCCTGGCCGACCGATCACGGTCAAGGTAAGAATTCGACTAGAGCATTGCCAAGTCGTGGTGCTTCGATGGGGCGAAGTTGGGGCCACGAACCGCCCCAATATCAGACATTCGGCCGTCTGTCGCGCTCAGACGCGCAGGCTGCCCCTCATGTGTGACTCCAAGCACACCTTTCAGGTAAAGACTGCATCAAATAGTTTGTGATACCGTTCACGAGAACCCCGGAGAGAGCCGACGAGCCGCCCTGTGACGGCTCACCGGTGCGGTGAATTCGCACCCGGCCCGGGGGTTTACGCTCGTCCATGACGACACA
Source organism: Streptomyces sp. NPDC085937 (assembly GCF_044540535.1). NCBI lineage: Bacteria > Bacillati > Actinomycetota > Actinomycetes > Kitasatosporales > Streptomycetaceae > Streptomyces > Streptomyces sp. NPDC085937. Next base: position 96,621 of record NZ_JBITSH010000015.1, read on the forward strand.
CTGCCCCCTGTGAATTGCGGAGTTGCCGCCATGCCGTCCAATGACGTCCGGATCCTGGCCCAGGCCGCCGTGCCCACGGCTGCCGTCGGTGCTGTCGCCGCCGTCATCAGTGCTGTGGTGGCCGGCGGCAAGGGGGCGGTCGGAGCCGTCGTCGCGACCGTGGTGGCGATGCTCTTCATGGGGATCGGTCTCTACGTCCTGCAGCGCACCGCCAAATCGCTTCCGCATCTTTTCCAGGCGATGGGCCTGATGCTCTACGCGGCACAGATCCTGCTGCTGTTCGTCTTCCTCGCCGTCTTCAAGAACACGACGCTGTTCAACCCCCGGGCCTTCGCGATCACCTTGGTCGCCGTCACGCTGGCATGGATCGCGGCGCAGACGCGGGCCCACATGAAGTCCAAGATTCTCTACGTCGAACCCGAGTCGACGACGGACACGAAGTCCGAAAAATCGGGGCACTCGTCGTGACGGGTAGGGGCGGGATAAAGAGGCCGGCAAGACCCTGCTATCGTCCGGTGCCAACTGCGGCATCGCGGGCGCGGGCATCTCTGCTGACGCCTGCTCAATCGCGAGGCGAGATGCCCCCCAGCCGCCCCCACATCCGTAACACCAGTCCCGTGCCGAACCGCGGCTCAGCGCCGCGCCGACACAACGAGGTTGCCGTACCTATGCGCCACGCTGAAGGAGCCCGCGGTGAGTGCTGACCCGACGCAGGTGCTCGCCTTCGAGACCGACTGCCACATCTTCGACGGCTGTGGCTTCCCGGCTCCCGGCCTGCACTCGTTCCTGTTCGAGCCCCTCTGGGGCGACGCGGACAGCAACCTGTACTTCAACAAGCCGATGCTGCTGGCCCTGCTCGGCTCGCTCGTCATCATCGGCTTCTTCTGGGCCGCCTTCCGTAAGCCGAAGGTCGTCCCGGGCAAGCTGCAGATGGTCGCCGAGGCCGGATACGACTTCATCCGGCGCGGCGTCGTGTACGAGACCATCGGCAAGAAGGAAGGGGAGAAGTACGTTCCGCTGATCGTCTCCCTCTTCTTCTTCATCTGGATGATGAACCTCTGGTCGATCATCCCGGTCGCCCAGTTCCCGGTCACCTCGATCATCGCCTACCCGGCGGTACTCGCGGCCGTCGTGTACATCCTGTGGGTCTCGCTGACGTTCAAGCGGCACGGCTTCGTCGGCTTCTTCAAGAACGTCACGGGTTACGACAAGTCGCTCGGCCCGGTGCTGCCGCTGGCCATGCTCATCGAGTTCTTCTCGAACCTGCTGGTGCGGCCCTTCACGCACGCCGTGCGTCTCTTCGCGAACATGTTCGCGGGCCACACCCTGCTGCTGCTCTTCACGATCGCCAGCTGGTACCTGCTGAACGGCGTCGGCATCGCCTACGCGGGCGTCAGCTTCATCATGACGATCGTGATGACGGCCTTCGAACTTTTCATCCAGGCCCTTCAGGCGTACGTCTTCGTGCTCCTCACGTGCACGTACATCCAGGGCGCGCTCGCCGAGCACCACTGAGCGCACCCCCGCACCACCACCCCCTGATCGTCCGGTGGCCAACCCCCACCGGTCCGTAAAGAAAAGGAAGAACTGGCATGTCCCAGACCCTTGCCGCTGTTTCCGGCTCGCTCGGCTCCATCGGTTACGGCCTCGCTGCCATCGGCCCCGGCGTCGGCGTCGGCATCATCTTCGGTAACGGCACCCAGGCCCTCGCCCGCCAGCCCGAGGCAGCCGGCCTGATCCGCGCCAACCAGATCCTGGGCTTCGCGTTCTGTGAGGCGCTCGCCCTGATCGGTCTGGTCATGCCGTTCGTCTACGGCAAGTAATCGCGGATCAACTTCCCGCCGACTAGACGAAAGGCAAACCCATGAGCCCGATGCTCACGATCGCGGCCGAGGAGATGGAAAATCCCCTCGTCCCGCCGATCCCCGAGCTCGTCATCGGCCTGATCGCCTTCGTCATCGTCTTCGGCTTCCTCGCCTGGAAGCTCCTCCCGAACATCAACAAGGTTCTGGAAGAGCGGCGCGAGGCCATCGAGGGCGGTATCGAGAAGGCTGAGGCCGCGCAGACCGAGGCCCAGAGCGTCCTCGAGCAGTACAAGGCCCAGCTCGCCGAGGCCCGGCACGAGGCCGCGCGTCTGCGCCAGGAGGCGCAGGAGCAGGGCGCCACGCTCATCGCCGAGATGCGCGCGGAAGGCCAGCGGCAGCGCGAGGAGATCGTCGCCGCCGGTCACGCCCAGATCGAGGCCGACCGCAAGGCCGCCGCGTCCGCGCTGCGCCAGGACGTCGGCAAGCTCGCCACCGAACTGGCCGGCAAGCTCGTCGGCGAGTCCCTCGAGGACCACGCCCGGCAGAGCCGCGTGATCGACCGCTTCCTCGACGAGCTCGACCAGAAGGCCGAGGCCGCACGATGAACGGAGCGAGCCGCGACGCCCTGGCAGCCGCACGCGAGCGTCTCGACGCGCTGACGGACTCCACGTCCACGGACGCCGGCTCGCTCGCCGGTGAGCTGGCCGCCGTCACCGCGCTGCTCCACCGCGAGGTGTCGCTGCGTCGGGTCCTCACCGACCCGGCGCAGGCCGGTGACGCCAAGGCCGACCTGGCCCGGCGCCTCCTCGGCTCGCAGGTCAGCGGTCCGGCCGCCGACCTGGTGGCCGGCATGGTGCGCACCCGCTGGTCGCAGTCCCGCGACCTGGTGGACGCACTGGAGGAGCTGGCGAACACCGCCGACCTCACCGCCGCCCAGAAGGCCGGTGCGCTCGACAACGTCGAGGACGAGCTGTTCCGGTTCGGCCGGATCGTCTCCTCCAGCACCGAGCTGCGCGCCGCGCTCACCAACCGCAGCGCGCCCGCCTCCTCCAAGAGCGAGCTGCTGCGCAGCCTGCTCGGCGGCAGGGCGAACGCGGCCACCGAGCGTCTGGTGACGCGACTGGTGACCGCGCCGCGTGGACGTAGCCTGGAGACGGGACTCGAGTCCCTGTCCAAGCTCGCCGCCGACCGCCGGGACCGCATGGTGGCCGTCGTCACCTCCGCGGTACCGCTGAGCGACGGCCAGAAGCAGCGCCTGGGCGACGCCCTCGCGAAGCTCTACGGCCGGCGGATGCACCTCAACCTCGACGTCGACCCCTCGGTCGTCGGCGGGATCCGGGTGCAGGTCGGTGACGAGGTCATCAACGGCTCCCTGTCGGACCGGCTCGAGGACGCGAGCCGCCGGCTGGCGAGCTAGGCACCACATTCTTCATAAGCAGTAAGCAGTACGCACTTACGGCCCTGGTTGGGCCGTGAAGAGGATTCACCTCATATTGGGGGGAGTCCCCATACCCCCCAAGTGAAACTTCGGGCCCAACAAGGAGAGCAGGGAACTCAGATGGCGGAGCTCACGATCCGGCCGGAGGAGATCCGGGACGCGCTGGAGAACTTCGTCCAGTCGTACAAGCCGGACGCGGCCTCGCGCGAGGAGGTCGGTACGGTCACCCTGGCCGGTGACGGCATCGCGAAGGTCGAGGGCCTGCCCTCGGCCATGGCCAACGAGCTGCTGAAGTTCGAGGACGGCACCCTCGGCCTCGCCCTCAACCTCGAGGAGCGCGAGATCGGTGCCATCGTCCTCGGTGAGTTCAGCGGCATCGAGGAGGGCCAGCCGGTCACCCGCACCGGCGAGGTGCTGTCCGTCGCCGTCGGCGAGGGCTACCTCGGCCGTGTGGTCGACCCGCTCGGCAACCCGATCGACGGCCTCGGCGAGATCGAGACCGAGGGCCGCCGCGCCCTCGAACTGCAGGCCCCCACGGTCATGCAGCGCAAGTCGGTGCACGAGCCGATGGAGACGGGCTACAAGGCCGTCGACGCCATGACCCCGATCGGCCGTGGTCAGCGTCAGCTGATCATCGGCGACCGCCAGACCGGCAAGACCGCGCTGGCCGTCGACACGATCATCAACCAGCGTGACAACTGGCGCTCCGGCGACCCGAAGAAGCAGGTCCGCTGCATCTACGTCGCCATCGGCCAGAAGGGCTCCACCATCGCGTCGGTCCGCCGCGCGCTGGAGGAGAACGGCGCGCTGGAGTACACGACCATCGTCGCCGCCCCGGCGTCCGACCCGGCCGGCTTCAAGTACCTGGCGCCGTACACCGGCTCGGCCATCGGCCAGCAGTGGATGTACGAGGGCAAGCACGTCCTGATCATCTTCGACGACCTGTCGAAGCAGGCCGACGCCTACCGCGCCGTGTCGCTGCTGCTGCGCCGCCCGCCGGGCCGTGAGGCCTACCCGGGTGACGTCTTCTACCTGCACTCCCGTCTGCTGGAGCGCTGCGCGAAGCTCTCCGACGAGATGGGTGCCGGTTCGATGACCGGTCTGCCGATCGTCGAGACCAAGGCCAACGACGTCTCGGCGTTCATCCCGACCAACGTCATCTCCATCACCGACGGCCAGTGCTTCCTGGAGTCGGACCTGTTCAACGCCGGTCAGCGCCCCGCGCTGAACGTCGGTATCTCCGTCTCCCGAGTCGGTGGTTCCGCGCAGCACAAGGCGATGAAGCAGGTCTCCGGCCGTCTGCGCGTGGACCTCGCCCAGTTCCGTGAGCTGGAGGCGTTCGCCGCCTTCGGTTCCGACCTGGACGCCGCGTCGAAGGCGCAGCTGGAGCGCGGTCAGCGCATGGTCGAGCTGCTGAAGCAGGACCAGTACCAGCCGATGTCGACCGAGGACCAAGTCGTCTCCGTCTGGGCCGGCACCACCGGCAAGATGGACGAGGTGCCGGTCGCCGACATCCGCCGCTTCGAGAAGGAGCTCCTGGAGTACCTGCACCGCAAGGAGCAGGGCCTCATGACCTCCATCCGCGAGGGCGGCAAGATGTCGGACGACACCCTGCAGGCCGTGGCCGACGCGATCGCCGAGTTCAAGAAGCAGTTCGAGACGAGCGACGGCAAGCTGCTCGGCGAGGACGCCCCGTCCGCCGCCAAGTGACGTAAGGAAGGGACCTGACTCATGGGAGCTCAGCTCCGGGTCTACAAGCGTCGCATCCGATCCGTCACCGCGACCAAGAAGATCACCAAGGCGATGGAGATGATCGCCGCCTCGCGCGTCGTCAAGGCGCAGCGCAAGGTGGCGGCCTCCACGCCGTACGCGCAGGAACTCACCCGCGCGGTCACGGCGGTCGGAACCGGGTCGAACACCAAGCACCCGCTCACCACGGAGGCGGAGAACCCGACCCGTGCCGCGGTCCTGCTCCTCACGAGCGACCGCGGCCTGGCCGGCGCCTTCAACGCCAACGCCATCAAGGCGGCGGAGCAGCTGACCGAGCGCCTGGAGCGCGAGGGCAAGCAGGTCGACACGTACATCGTCGGCCGGCGCGGTGTGGCCCACTACAACTTCCGTGAGCGCACGATCGCGGAGACGTTCACCGGTTTCACCGACGAGCCCTCGTACGCGGACGCCAAGAAGGTCGCGGCCCCGCTGATCGAGGCGCTCCAGACGGAGACCGCGGACGGCGGCGTGGACGAACTCCACATCGTCTACACCGAGTTCGTGTCGATGATGACGCAGACGGCGGTCGGCTCCCGGCTGCTGCCGCTGCGCCTCGAGGAAGTGGCCCAGGAGAACGCCGTCAAGGGCGAGATCCTGCCGCTGTACGACTTCGAGCCCTCGGCGGAAGACGTCCTCGACGCGCTGCTGCCGCGGTACGTGGAGAGCCGCATCTACAACGCGCTGCTCCAGTCGGCCGCTTCGAAGCACGCCGCCACGCGGCGCGCGATGAAGTCGGCCACCGACAACGCGGGCGAGCTGATCAACACGCTCTCCCGTCTTGCCAACGCGGCCCGCCAGGCCGAAATCACCCAGGAAATCAGCGAGATCGTCGGTGGCGCCAGTGCCCTGGCCGACGCGACCGCGGGGAGTGACAACTAATGACCACCACTGTTGAGACCGCGACGGCTACGGGCCGCGTCGCCCGGGTCATCGGCCCGGTCGTCGACGTGGAGTTCCCCGTCGACGCCATGCCGGACATCTACAACGCCCTGCACGTCCAGGTCGCCGACCCGGCCAAGGAGGGCGAGCTCAAGACGCTGACCCTCGAGGTCGCGCAGCACCTGGGCGACGGCCTGGTCCGCACCATCTCCATGCAGCCCACCGACGGCCTGGTCCGCCAGGCCCCGGTGACCGACACCGGTGCCTCCATCTCCGTGCCGGTCGGTGACTTCACCACGGGCAAGGTGTTCAACACCCTCGGTGAGGTGCTGAACTCCGACGAGGAGTACACGGGCGAGCGCTGGCCGATCCACCGCAAGGCGCCGAACTTCGACGAGCTCGAGTCGAAGACCGAGATGTTCGAGACCGGCGTCAAGGTCATCGACCTTCTCACCCCGTACGTCAAGGGTGGAAAGATCGGCCTGTTCGGCGGTGCCGGCGTCGGCAAGACGGTGCTCATCCAGGAGATGATCTACCGCGTCGCCAACAACCACGACGGTGTGTCGGTGTTCGCCGGTGTCGGTGAGCGCACCCGTGAGGGCAACGACCTCATCGACGAGATGAGCGAGTCGGGCGTCATCGACAAGACCGCGCTGGTCTTCGGCCAGATGGACGAGCCCCCGGGCACCCGTCTGCGCGTGGCCCTGGCCGGCCTGACCATGGCGGAGTACTTCCGCGATGTGCAGAAGCAGGACGTGCTGTTCTTCATCGACAACATCTTCCGCTTCACCCAGGCCGGTTCCGAGGTGTCGACCCTGCTCGGCCGTATGCCCTCCGCGGTGGGCTACCAGCCGAACCTGGCCGACGAGATGGGTCTCCTCCAGGAGCGCATCACCTCGACCCGTGGTCACTCGATCACCTCGATGCAGGCGATCTACGTCCCCGCGGACGACCTGACCGACCCGGCCCCGGCCACCACCTTCGCCCACCTCGACGCGACGACGGTTCTCTCCCGTCCGATCTCCGAGAAGGGCATCTACCCGGCCGTGGACCCGCTGGACTCGACGTCCCGCATCCTCGACCCGCGGTACATCGCGGCGGACCACTACAACGCCGCGATGCGCGTGAAGAACATCCTGCAGAAGTACAAGGACCTGCAGGACATCATCGCGATCCTCGGTATCGACGAGCTCGGCGAGGAGGACAAGCTCGTCGTCCACCGTGCCCGTCGCGTGGAGCGCTTCCTGTCCCAGAACACCCACGTCGCCAAGCAGTTCACCGGCGTCGACGGGTCGGACGTCCCGCTGGACGAGTCGATCGCGGCCTTCAACGCGATCTGCGACGGCGAGTACGACCACTTCCCGGAGCAGGCGTTCTTCATGTGCGGTGGCATCGAGGACCTGAAGAAGAACGCGAAGGAGCTGGGCGTCTCCTGACCCCCGCGCTCTGACGTGAGCCGAACGGCTCACTGGTGAGGGGGCGGGCACGTCCCGTCCCCTCTGCCACGCCCACTAGACTTGTAACCAACACCCGGCACAACCGCCGGGTGGTGACCCGAGGAGCCACCTTGGCTGCTGAGCTGCACGTCGCGCTGGTCGCGGCCGACCGAGAGGTCTGGTCCGGCGAGGCCACCCTGGTCGTCGCGCGCACCACGTCCGGCGACATCGGCGTCATGCCCGGTCACCAGCCGCTGCTCGGTGTGCTGGAGTCGGGCCCGGTGACCATCCGCACGCCCGAGGGCGGCACGGTCGTCGCCGCGGTGCACGGCGGATTCATCTCGTTCGCGGACAACAAGCTGTCCCTGCTGGCCGAGATCGCCGAGCTGTCGGACGAGATCGACGTCCAGCGCGTGGAGCAGGAGCTCGCCCGCGCGAAGGCGGAGGACGACGCCGACGCCCAGCGCGCCGCGGACGTCCGTCTGCGGGCGGCGACGGCGGGGCGCTGATCCGTGGGGGCCCCTCCCAGGCCCTTCGGGGCACTGGGGGAGCGGTGAGATGACGTCATTCAGCCGCGGCCGGCACCGGAGCGATCCGGAGCCGGTCGCGGCTGAGGCAGATCTGGATGATTTTTCCGTTCCGTTACCTAGGAGACGAGGAGGTCGGTGTCGATGGTCCTCGCTCTGACTGTGTGCGGAATCGTCGTGGCTCTAGTGGTGGTGGGGCTCTTCGTCTTCGGCCTGCGGCGCCGCCTCATCCAGCGGTCCGGCGGCACCTTCGACTGCAGCCTGCGCTGGGACGCCCCCGAGAAGGGCGAAACCGGCGGCAAGGGCTGGGCCTACGGGGTGGCCCGCTACAACGGCGACCGGGTCGAGTGGTTCCGGGTCTTCTCCTACGCCCCCCGTCCCCGCCGTGTCCTGGAGCGCTCCGCGATCGAGGTGGCCGGCCGTCGCGTGCCCGAGGGCGAGGAGGAGCTGGCGCTGCTGTCGGACGCGGTGATCCTCGCCTGTCTGCACCGGGGGACGCGGCTGGAGCTTGCGATGAGCGAGGACGCGCTGACCGGATTCCTCGCCTGGCTGGAGGCGGCGCCCCCGGGGCAGAGGGTGAACGTCGCCTGATCGTCTGCTGAGGCACATCGCCCCCTCCTCCCGGCCGGGAGGAGGGGGCGATGGCTTGTGCCAGGTGCGCGTTACTTCAGTCCGGCGTCGACGGCGGAGGCCAGCTCACCGTTGCTGGTGTCGCCGCTGAACTCCCAGTAGAAGGCGCCGCCGAGACCCTGGGACTTGGCCCACGCCATCTTGGAGCTGATGGTGGCGGGGGTGTCGTAGGACCACCAGTTGGTGCCGCAGTGGGCGTACGCGGTGCCGGCGATCGTGCCGGTGGCCGGGCAGCTGTTCTTGAGGACCTTGTAGTCCTCGATGCCCGCCTCGTATGTGCCGGGCGCGGCGCCCGTCGCGGTGCCGCCGGGGGCGGACTGGGTGACGCCGGTCCAGCCGCGGCCGTAGAAGCCGATGCCGAGCAGCAGCTTCTTGGACGGGACGCCCTTCGCCTTCAGCTTGGCGATGGCGTCGGCGGAGTTGAAGCCGGCCTGCGGGATGCCCGCGTACGACGTGAGCGGCGAGTGCGGGGCCGTCGGGCCCTGCGCGTTGAAGGCGCCGAAGTAGTCGTAGGTCATCACGTTGTACCAGTCGAGGTACTGGGCGGCGCCGCCGTAGTCGGCCGCGTCGATCTTGCCGCCGTTGGAGCCGTCGGCGGTGATGGCCGCGGTCACCAGGTAGTTCTGGCCGAACTCGTTGCGCAGTGCCTGGGAGAGGTTCTTGAACGCCGCCGGGCCGGAGGTGTCACAGGTCAGGCCGCAGGCGTTGGGGTACTCCCAGTCGATGTCGATGCCGTCGAAGACGTCGGCCCAGCGCGGGTCCTCCACGACCTGCTTGCAGGACCGGGCGAACGCGGCGGGGTTCTGCGCGGCCTGGCCGAAGCCGCCGGAGTAGGTCCAGCCGCCGAAGGAGTACAGCACCTTGATGTGCGGGTACTTCGCCTTCAGCTGGCGCAGCTGGTTGAAGTTGCCGCGCAGCGGCTGGTCCCAGGTGTCGGCCTGGCCGCTGACCGACTGGTCGGCGGTGTAGGCCTTGTCGTAGGCGGCGTACGTGTCGTCGACGGTGCACTGCCCGTTCTTGACGTTGCCGAAGGCGTAGTTGATGTGCGTGATCTTCGAGGCGGTGCCCGAGGTCACCAGGTTCTTGACGTGGTAGTTGCGGCCGTAGACGCCCCACTCGGTGAAGTAGCCGAGCTTGACCTTGTCGCCGGTGGGCGGAGGCTCCTCGGTGCTGCCGGTGGTGCGGACCCGCACCGCGCCGCCGACCGGGCCGGTCTGGTCGGCGGTGTCCCGGGCCTGCACGGCGTAGGAGTAGTCCGTGCCCTTGGCCAGGCCGCTGTCCGTGTACGAGGTGCCGGTCACGGTGGCGACGCGGGAGCCGTCGCGCAGCACGTCGTAGTTCTTGACGCCCTTGTCGTCGGTGGCCGCGGACCAGGACAGGCGCACCGAGGTGTCGGTGACGTTCGAGGCGGTGGGGGTGCCGGGGGCGCTCGGCGGGTTGTCGCCGGGATTGGTGGTGCCGCCGTCACAGCTGCCGCCGTTGAGCTTGCAGTTGGCGGGGGAGCCGGAGCCGCTGCCGTTGAAGCCGAAGCTGATGGAGGCACCGGGGGCGAGCGTGCCGTTCCAGGACTTGTTCTTGGCGGTCCAGTGGGTGCCGGAGGAGGTGACGTCGGCGTCCCAGGCGGAGGTGACCGAGGTGCCGGAGGGGAAGTCCCACTCGACGGTCCAGGAGCTGAGGCTGGTGGTGCCGGTGTTCTTGACGGTCCACTTGCCCTCGAAGCCGGAGCCCCAGTCCTGGGTCTTGACGTAGGTCGCGGTCGCCGACGTCGCCGCCTGGGCGTTGCTCGCGAGGCCTACGAGGCCGGCGAAGGGGAGCACGAGGGTCGCGATCCCTGCCGCGACTCTGTGTCTGAAGCGCATGCCGCGCCTCCTTCTGGGGGATGGGGGCACGACTGAGCCTTCGTGCCCACGGTGCGGCGAGAATAGAAAGGTCTGGACCACGGGTCAATAGGTCTGGACCACTGTCGCAGGTGTTCGTGAATTAAACCTTCACAGCCCCAACTCCTGCGCCAGCACCGCCGCTTGCACCCGGCTGCGCAGCTCCAGCTTGCCCAGCAGGCGGCTGACGTGCGTTTTCACCGTGGCCTCGGCCATGTCCAGGCGCTGGGCGACGGCGGCGTTGGACAGTCCCTCCCCGAGACAGGACAGCACCTCCCGCTCGCGCCGGGTGAGCGCGTCCAGCACCGACGGGTCGGCCGTCACCGGGCGGGCCGGCTTCGCCGCGAACTCGGCGATCAGCCGCCGGGTCACGGCCGGGGCGACGATCCCCTCGCCGCCCGCCACCGTGCGCACCGCCTCGATCAGGTCCTTCGCCTCCGTGTTCTTCAGCAGGAACCCGGCCGCGCCGGCCCGCAGCGCCCCGAACACGTACTCGTCGAGGTCGAACGTGGTCAGCACCAGCACGTCCGCGAGATCCTCCGCGACCACCTTCCGGGTCGCCGACACCCCGTCGAGACGCGGCATCTGCACATCCATCAGCACCAGATCGGGCCGCAGTTCACGGGCGAGTTCGACCGCCCGCTCACCGTCCTCCGCCTCTCCCACCACCTCGATGTCCGGCGCGCTGCGCAGGATCAGGACCAGTCCCGCACGCACGGCGGACTGGTCCTCGGCGACCAGGACGCGGATCATCAGGCTTCTCCTAGTTCGACGTCGGTGACGGGAAGGGTGGCACGTACCACCCACAGCGTGCCGTCCGGGCCGCTCTCCGGCCCGGCCTCGAAGGTGCCGTCCAGCAGGGCGGCCCGCTCCCGCATGCCGACCAGTCCGGCCCCCGACCCCGGCGCGCGCGGGGTGTCCCGGTCGCCGTGGACGCTGGTCACCCGGATCTCCAGGGCGTCGGCCGGGCGCCGCAGGCACACGGTGACCGGACCCGCCGAGGCGTGCTTCAGCGCGTTGGTCAGCGACTCCTGCACGATCCTGTACGCGGCCAGTTCGACCGGTGCGGGTACGGCGCCGTGCCCGGCGTCCAGAGTGACGTCGAGGCCGTTGGCGCGGGCGCCCGCCACCAGGGCGCCCAGACCGTCGAGGGTGGGCGTCGCGGACGGTTCCCGGTCGTCGGCGCCGTCGCGCAGGATCCCGATGAGCCGTCGCATCTCGGCCAGTCCCTGCACGCTGTTCCGCCGGATCACCGTCAGTGCCTCCCGGGAGGTGCCGGGGTCGTCCAGGGAGAGGGCGGCGGTGGAGTGGATGGCGATCGCGGAGAGGTGGTTGGCGACCATGTCGTGCAACTCCCGCGCCATCCGGGCGCGTTCCGCGGTCACCGCCTGGACCCGGTCCATCTCCGCCAGCAGCGCGGTCTGTTCGGCCCGCAGCCGGGCCGCGTCGGCGGCGTCCCGGTGGTTGCGCACGATGAGGCCGGTCGACGCGGGCGCGAACGTCACCGCGCCCGCCACCAGCCCGAACAGCAGGGCCTCGGGCACCCGCCACACCGCGTACGGCACCAGCGTCGCCATGACGGTCACGACACCGGTGATCCACGGCAGCCGGCGTGCGGTGGCGGGCGTGCCGTAGACGACGGCGGCGTACACCAGGTCGGTGTACATCACGATGGTGGCGATGCTGCCCTGCGTCACCGTGTCCGCGGCCAGCGCCAGGGTGCCGGCCAGCACCGCGGTGCGCGGTGCGGTGCGGCGCAGCAACTCGCAGCACGCCATCACGCCGAGCGGGACCAGCAGAGCCCACCGGCCCTCGAACAGCACGAGCGGGTCGCTGTCCGGCCGCACGCCCAGCCCGAACCCCCACAGCAACAGCCCGCCCACGAGGCCGGCGAGCGCGACGGACACGTCGAAGCGGGGCGGGCGGAGGGGTCGTACGGCCATGGATCCATCCAACACGGTGCGCACGGCGTGCGCCTGATCCCCGAGGCCGGTCCTGTACTGCATCTTTCGATGTACCGCGGATTCGTCGGCGGCGACGACGCGCGGGACCGGGGCGCACGGGAGCCTGGAAGGGTGACCGAGAGGAGCGAACCGTGATCGTCGCCCTGATCATCGCCTGCGAGATCGGGTTCTGGGTGCTGCTGGCGGCCGGCCTGGCCTTCCGCTATCTGCTGCGGATGCCGCGTACCGGCCTGGCGCTGCTGCTGTGCGAGCCGGTGCTGGAGGTCGTGCTGCTCGTCGCCACCGCGTGGGACCTGAAGAACGGCGCCGAGCCGGGCTGGGCCCACGGGCTCGCCGCGCTCTACATCGGCTACACCGTGGGCCACGGCCACCGCACCGTGAAGTGGCTCGACGGGCACGCGGCGCACCGCCTCGACGGCCGCCCGCTGGTGCGGCCGCCCCGCTACGGCACGGCCCGCGCCCGGCACGAGACGAGGGTGTGGCTGGGCACGCTGACCGCCGCCGCGGTGGCGACCGTGCTGCTGCAGCTCGCCATCTGGTACGTCGACGACCCGGGCCGCGTCACCTCCCTGGAGTCCTGGCGCTTCACCGCCTGGAGGGCGGCCGGCATCCACGGCGTGATCGTGCTCAGCTACTGGCTCTGGCCGAAGAAGGCCCCGGCGGACGGCGCCGGAGCCGAGTCGGGCTCCGCCGGCCGGGAGCAGGTGGGCCGGTGAGGCGGCCGAGCACTGTGCCACGGGCGCGGGCGCGGGCGCGGGCACGGTGCTCGGGGGCCTCGCCCTCTGGCGCTGCACCCAGGGGGTGGAGCTGCCGGTGATCTCGCTGCCCAGGGCAGGCGTCCTGCTCATGTTCCTCGGCGGCGCCGAGATCCTGCTGGGCCTGTACCGGGCCGTGCGCCGGTGGAACTCAGCGCTCGCCGCCCGGCACCCACAGCACGTCGCCGGTCTCCTTGTTCGCGATCCGGGCCAGGATGAACAGCAGGTCGGAGAGGCGGTTGAGATAGGTGGCGGTGAGCGGGTTCATCGTCTCGCCGTGCACCTCCAGCGCGGCCCAGGTGGAGCGCTCGGCCCGGCGCACCACCGTGCAGGCCTGGTGCAGCAGCGCCGCGCCCGCCGTGCCGCCCGGCAGGATGAAGGAGCGCAGCTTCTCCAGCTGTTCGTTGAAGCGGTCGCAGTCCTCCTCCAGCCGGTCGACGTAGAACTGCTCGACCCGCAGCGGCGGGTACTTCGGGTCCTCCACCACCGGCGTCGACAGGTCGGCGCCCACGTCGAACAGGTCGTTCTGCACGCGCGTCAGGACCGTGACGACCTCCTCCGGGAGCCCGCCCAGGGCCAGCGCCGTACCGATGACCGCGTTCGCTTCGTTGGCGTCGGCGTATGCGGAGATGCGCAGATCGGTCTTGGCGACCCGGCTCATGTCACCGAGATGGGTGGTGCCCTTGTCGCCGGTCCGCGTGTAGATGCGTGTCAGGTTGACCATGAGGTCAGCCTAGTGACGCCCCCGCGACCCGGGGCACGCGTGTGCCCACCGTCACGGCGCGGTCCCGTACGGACGACGTCCACCGGGCGCCCCCTCTACGGGGCGGGCGGCGGCGTGAGCAGCAGCACCATGAGCCCCTGGACGCGGGTGCCGTCCTCCGCCTCCCACGCCCCGGCGACATGGCCCGCGGCGCCCGGCTCCGCCTGCGGTGTGCCGTCCGGAGCAGGGTGCAGGACGCGCAGCACCCGTAGCACCGTGCCGTCCGGGGCGGTGAGCTCGGTGTGCTCCCCGGTGTCCATGACGGCGGGGAACTCCGCCGGCACCGGACCCTCGCCCGCCAGGGCGCGGGTGACCTCCCGGTCGGGGGTGTCGCTCGCGCTCTGTGCCTGCGGCTCCACCCGGCCCTCGACCAGCGCCGCCAACTCGGCGACGGCCACCGGGTCGTGGCAGGCGTCGTAGACCCAGCGACGGCCCAGCACGCCGTGCTCCGTGGTGCCGACGAGCGCCGCGTCCGCCCCGTCGAGCGGTGCGCCGCGATAGGTGAGCGGCACGAGATAGGCGGCCGGCGCGGAGCCGGAGGCGTCCGTGGCGACCAGGAACTCGATCCCCACCTCGCCCTGGGGGTCGTCGAGGCGGAAACCGCCCGCCCTGGTGAGCCGCGGGCCCTCCGGGGCGCCGTGGTACCAGGGGCGCGACGGCAGCCAGGCCGTCAGGAGCTCCAGTTTGGTCGGCTCGAGGGTGGTGCGGTGGATCACGGCCATGCCGGGCTTCTCCTTCGTCGGGCGGGCACCGGGACCCCTACCCTCGCACCCGCCCGCGACGCGGCGCGACGGCTTCGCGCCCGCCGCTCCCGGCGCCTGACGGGCCGTCGGCTCTCCGTGCGCGTGCCGCCGGTGTGATGTCCGTCATGTGAGACGTGACGCGCGTTACTTACCGGTCACAGGGCCCCTCACGCCCGCTAATGTCCGCTCCTGGAGAACATGGACAGCGCGTATCAGGGGAGTCGCACAGTGGCACGCAAGCTCGCCGTCATCGGGGCCGGTCTCATGGGGTCCGGCATCGCCCAGGTCTCCGCACAGGCGGGCTGGGAGGTCGTCCTGCGTGACGTCACCGACGAGGCGCTGACGCGGGGCACGGACGGGATCAAGGCGTCGTACGACAAGTTCGTCGCCAAGGGGAAGCTCGAGGCGAAGGACGCCGAGGCAGCCCTCGGCCGGATCACCACGACCACCGATCTCGACGCCTGCGCGGACGCGGACGTCGTCGTCGAGGCCGTGTTCGAGAAGCTCGAGGTCAAGCACGAGATCTTCCGCACGCTCGACAAGCTGGTGCGCGAGGACGCCGTGCTCGCCTCCAACACCTCCGCCATCCCGATCACCAAGATCGCGGCCGTGACGGAGCGCCCGGAGCGGGTCGTCGGCACGCACTTCTTCTCACCGGTGCCGATGATGCAGCTCTGCGAGCTGGTCCGCGGCTACAAGACCAGCGACGAAACCCTCGCCAAGGCGCGGGAGTTCGCCGAGTCGGTCGGCAAGACCTGCATCGTGGTCAACCGCGACGTCGCCGGCTTCGTCACCACCCGCCTCATCTGCGCCCTCGTCGTCGAGGCCGCCAAGCTGTACGAGTCGGGCGTGGCGAGCGCCGAGGACATCGACCTGGCCTGCAAGCTGGGCTTCGGCCACGCCATGGGCCCGCTGGCCACCGCCGACCTCACCGGCGTGGACATCCTGCTGCACGCCACGGGCAACATCTACACCGAGTCGCAGGACGAGAAGTTCGCAGCTCCCGAGCTGATGCGCCGGATGGTTGACGCCGGTGACATCGGGCGCAAGAGCGGGCAGGGCTTCTACGAGCACTGAGACCGCGATCACCCCGGCGTGCGTCACACGCCGGGGTGAATTCGGTATCGGTTCGCTCACAGGTAGCAACCTCAGCGGTCGTTACGCAGTCAGAGGGTGCAATACCGGCCGACAGAACACCGCGGAGCACGAGACGCATCACGGGGAGCGCATATGCACATCAGGGGCGACCACGCCGAGCTGGTCGTCGGGGGCCGCCTCGACGTCCGCAGCGCGGCGGACGCCCGTACGGTCCTTCATTCGGCCGTCGACGACGGCGTCGGCGACCTGGTGCTGGACCTGTCCGAACTGGACTCCTGGGACGCCACCGGACTCGGGGTGATCATGGGGGCCCACCGACGGGCCGGCCGCTGCGGCCGACGCCTGGTGCTGCGCGACGTACCGCCGCAGATGCAGCGCCTGTTGGTGGCCACCCGGCTGCACCGGATCCTGGCGATCGAGGGGGGCATCGGGGTGGACACGCTGCCCCGCGTGTAAGGGCGTACGGGGGCGCACAGGACGAGCGGAAGGACCCGGGTCGACGCCCGCGAACCCCTCCCCGCGCGCACAATCCTCACGAGACCGTGACCACTCGGACGCCCGGGCACCCCGGACTGTCGTGGATACTGACCGAAGGTTTAGGGTTCGGCTGCCCGCTGCCTTGCAACCCTCGAGCGGGCCCGGACCAGAAGCGACAGCGCGGTGTGCAGCGAGGCCGGGGGAGGGCTTCAGCCACGACGCTTTTGGGGGGCTAGGACCTATGGACCCGAACCACACGGGACCCGAGGAGTACGGCCACGGCGGTGACGGCGACGCGCCGCGCCAGCGCGCTCCCAGGGAATCCCTCACGTCAGACTTCGGACAGCACACGCCCGTGCCCGCCCGCACGGTGCAGCTCGTCTCCGGCGACTTCCTGCTGACCGTCAACCCCGTCGACGGCAGCGAGATCGAGCCCTGCCCGCCCGCGGAGCGACCGGACCGGCCCGCGAAGCTCACCGAGGCCGAACGCGCCGAGGTGGAGCGCGCCGCGACCCCGCCCGTCCCCCCCGGCCCGGCGCAGCCCGCGCTGCCGCTGCTGGCCCGGCAGGACGAGCGGGAGAACCTGGTGCGGCTGCTCGCCCGGGGCCGCTCGGTGCGCCTGGTGGGCCCCGGGGGCTCGGGCCGCACCCGGCTCCTCGACGTCGTCGCCGAGGACTGCGCCGACCTGGCACCTGACGGCGTCGTCCGCCTGAGCGGCCACCGGCGCTCCTCCGACGACGTGCTGTACGACCTCTTCCACGCCGTCCACGACGCCCCCCTGCACCGTCCGGACCGCGACGAACTGCTCACCCTCGTGCGTGAGATCGGCGCCGTCGTCGTCCTGGACGACCTGGAGTTCGGCGGGGCCGCGCTCGACCAGCTGCTGGACGCCACCCCCGAGTGCGCCTTCCTGTTCGCCGTCACCCCGGACGTGGCCGCCCCCTCCGCCGACGCCGGTGTCGAGGACGTCGAGCTGTCCGGGCTCGACCGCGCGGCCGGCCTCGACCTGCTCGGCCACGCCGTCGGCCGCGGCCTCACCGACGAGGAGGCCACCTGGGCGGGCGACCTGTGGTTCGAGTCCGAGGGGCTGCCGCTGCGCTTCGTCCAGGCCGGCGCCCTGCTGCGGCAGCGCGACCGGCTGCGGGCCGGCGCCGGTGCCGTCGACGAGTTCGGCGTCTTCGAGGACGTACGGCCGGACGAGGCGCCCTACGACCCGGTCGACGAGGACGAGGTGCCGCTGCCCGCGCTCGGCGAGGCCGCGGCCCCGGCGCCGCTGCTCGCCTCCCGGCTCAGCGCCTCCGCCCGCGCCACCCTGCGGTTCGCCGTCGCGCTCGGCGGCGAGGTGCCGCACCAGGCGCACCTGCCCGCCCTGGTGGGCGACACCCACGCCGACGCCGCCCTCGGCGAGCTGGTCGCCTGCGGACTGGTCTCCCCGGTCGGCGCCCGCCACCGGCTGGCCGCCGGCGTGCCGGCCCAGCTGGAGGCCGCCGGGTACGGCGACGACGCCGACGAGCAGGCCCGCGCCGCCGCACAGCACTACGCCTGGTGGACCGGTCACCCCTCGGTCACCCCGGAACGGGTCTGCGCGGAGTCCGACGCGGTCCTCGCCGCGCTCACCGCCCTCTCCCCGCTCGCCCCGGGCTCCGCCGAGGGGGAGCCGAGCACGGCCGTGCAGCTCGCCCGCACCGCCGCGCCCGCCTTCGCCGCGGGCATGCACTGGAGCGCCTGGGAACGGGCGCTCCGCGCCGGTGCGGAGGCCGCGCGGATCGCCGGGGACGTGGCGGAACAGGCCTACTTCCACCACGAGCTCGGCATCCACGCCCTGTGCGCCGGACAGCTCGACCGGGCGCGTGCCGAACTGGAGGCCTCCATCGGCCTGCGCGGCGCCCTCGCCGACAAGCGCGGCACGGTCGCGGGACGCAGGGCGCTGGCCCTGGTCGCCGACCGCTCCGGCGTCCCGCTCGCGCTCGCGCCGACCGCGGGGGAGGAGGTGCCCGAGGCCCATGTCGAGGAGTCGGCTTCCCCGCCCCGCGGTGTGCCGATGGCCTTCCCCGACCTCCAGCCCCCGGCCGACACCGGCCTGGTCGTCACCAGCGGGGTGCCGGCCGCGGCACCCCCGCCGGCGGACAAGGCGGGCGTCGGCGGCGGGCTGAGGGGACTGGCCCGGCGCAACCTGGTCGCGGCCGGCGCGGGCGCGCTGCTGGTCGCCGTGCTGGGCACCGTCGTCACCCTCGGCGCCACCTCCGGGAACGACCCGGCGACCCCGTCCGAGAACGTGGGCGTCAACCCCTCGGCCAGCCAGGGCGCCGACGACGACGGCAGCCTCGACGCGGACCCGGCCTCCGGCAACGAGGGCGACACCGGGCGGGCCACCAGCCGGCCGTCCGACCCGGGCCCGGACGGCACACTCGGCACCGCGGACGACCCGACGCCGACGGCGACCGACGCCGGCGAGCCGACGGACGAGGAGACCGGCACCAAGAAGCCGGGTGGGCCGACGAAGTCCACCTCGCCGGGCACCGAGCCGACCCCGTCGCAGAAGCCGCCCACGTCGAACTCGCCCGACCCGTCGCAGTCGGAGACGGAGACCGAGGAGCCGACCGGCTCGCCGTCGTCCCCCGACACCGAGGAGCCGACGGACCCGGGCACCACCCCGGGTGAGCCGAGCACCAGCGACTCCGCCAGCGGTCCCGCGTCCTCCGCCCCCGTCGAGACCTCCGCGAGCGCGGACCAGAGCACCGACCCGGGCACGCCCGACGGTACCGAGACGCTGATCTGACCCGCCGGACGGGCCAGACCCGCCGGACAGGCCAGGGGGCCGGGTTCCCGTACGGAACCCGGCCCCCTGGCCTGTCGTCGTGGCCCGCCGCTCAGAACAGGCGGAGCTTGTCGTCCTCGATGCCGCGCAGCGCGTCGTAGTCGAGGACCTGGCAGCCGATGCCCCGGTCGGTGGCGAGCACCCGGGCCTGCGGCTTGATCTCCTGGGCGGCGAAGACGCCGCGCACCGGCGCGAGGTGCGGGTCGCGGTTCAGCAGCTCCAGGTAGCGGGTGAGCTGTTCCACGCCGTCGATCTCGCCGCGCCGCTTGATCTCGACCGCGACGGTCCGCCCCTCGGCGTCCCGGCACAGGATGTCGACCGGTCCGATCGCGGTCATGTACTCGCGGCGGATCAGGGTGTAGCCCTCGCCGAGGGTCTCGATGCGGTCGGCGAGCAGCTCCTGAAGGTGTGCTTCCACGCCGTCCTTGATCAGGCCGGGATCGACGCCGAGTTCGTGCGAGGAGTCGTGGAGAACCTCCTCCATCGTGATGATGAGCTTCTCGCCCGCCTTGTTGACGACGGTCCAGACGCCCTCCTCCTCGCCGGTTCCCTCCTTCAGGGTGCAGGGCGGCGACATCCAGTTGAGGGGCTTGTAGGCCCGGTCGTCGGCATGGATCGAGACGCTGCCGTCCGCCTTGACCAGGATCAGACGGGGTGCCGACGGCAGGTGCGCGGTGAGCCGCCCGGCGTAGTCCACGGAGCAGCGGGCAATGACGAGACGCATGGTCGGCAACGCTACTCGACCGGGCGGGGTCGGCGCGATCCGCCCTCACAGGCGCCCCGCCGGGCTCGCGGGGCGCGTCCTGTATCTCCTGGAAAACGCGTGTTGTGCAATGGCCGATTACCGGCCCACAGGAAGTTCCGCATCCGAGCATTCTCCTGGTGCGGTCACGGTCCGTTGCTTACGGTATTGAACGGGAGGTCGCGAACTGTGTACGCAGCGTGCCCGTTTTCGCGCACTCCCTTATCTGTCAGGCAACCCCTGTGCGTTGGGGGTGCGAGAGGAGAACCCATGTCGCTCGACGTCTCACCGGCCCTACTCGAACAGGCCGAGCGAGGCGAGGTCGACGAAGCTGACTTCGTCGACTGCGTCCGGACCTCCCTGCCCTATGCGTGGGAGATGATCAGCTCCCTGGTGGCCCAGCTGAAGGTCGACGGCGGAGCCTTCGCCGACAACCAGACGCCTCCGCCGGACGAGCAGGCACGCGGTCAGCTGCTGCGTGCGCTCGCGAGTGACGCGATACGCGGCGCGCTGCAACGGCACTTCGGTGTCCGGCTGGCCTTCCAGAACTGCCACCGGGTGGCCGTGTTCCCGCTTGACTCCTCGGTCGACGAGACGCTGGCCCGCTTCACCTCGGTGCGCAACCAACTGCTCAACCAGTCGCCGGAACTTCGCGACTGCTGACGCTCCGTCGAACAGCTTGCCGCTCCGTACGCGGGAGGTGCGGTTTGTACCGGGGCGGCAAGCATCCCTGGGAACGTCCATGATCGTCAGGCGAGCTGGGGGAGCACCTCGGCCCCCAGCCGCCGTACGTTCTCCTCGGTCGCCGCGAGGTCACCGGAGCCCTCGACGAGCAGGGCGAAGCGGGAGATCCCGGTCCGCTCGCTGGTCGCGGCGAGCCGGTCCGCGCACAGCCGCGGGGTGCCCACCGGGTGCAGCCCGCAGAGGAGTTCGGTGTACGCCAGCGGGTCGCGCATCCGGCGCTCCCGTCCGTCCACCGTCACATGCGCCTCCAGCCCCTGCTTCAGCCAGCCCGGCATCGCCTTCATGAGGGCCTCCGCCGCGTCCGTGCGCCGGTCCGCGATCTGGCAGACCCCGGCCGAGACGTGGGCCGCGGCGTCGATCTCCGCGGCGGGCCGCCCGCAGGCGCGCGCGTGGCGCCGCCACAGGGCGACCATCTCGGCCTTCTCCTCGTCCCCGACGTGCATGCCGAGCAGCATCGGAAGCCCGCGCTCGGCGGCCAGCCGTACGCTCGACGGGGAGGTGCAGGCGACCACCACCTCCGGGCCCCCGGTCTCCGTGAGCGCCTCCGACGGGCGGGGGACCACGGGGACCTCGCGGAACTTGTACCGCTCGCCGTCCGCCCCGACGGACGGTTCGCGCAGCCAGCGCATCAGCAGATCGAGTGCTTCCGGGAACCCCTTCTCGTACGCCTCCAGGCCCGCCCCGAACACCTCCAGGTCCACCCACGGCCCGCCCCGGCCGAGGCCGAGGGAGAACCGTCCGCCGCTGGCGACGTGCAGCAGCGCGGCCTGTTCGCCGAGCGCGACGGGATGGACGGTGGGCAGCACGCTGACCGCCGTGCCGACGCGCAGCCTGCGGGTGCGGCCGAGCAGCATCGCCGCCAGGGTGACGGCGGACGGGCAGGTGCCGTAGGGCACGAAGTGGTGCTCGGCCAGCCAGACCGTGTCGAGCCCCGACTCCTCGGCCACCTCGGCCGAGCGGACCGCGCGGTGCAGCGCCTCCCCCTCGCCCTGCCCGGGGAACTGGGCGGCCAACACGAAACTTCCAACGCGCATTGCTTTTCCTGCTTCCTTGGCTCCGACGCGGAGCTCCCCCGCAGGGCATAACCGCCCGACACGTGCCGAGGACACGGCCGGGCGGGCGATTTTGCGGATTGTCTGCAGAATGGGCCGCTCACGAGGGGCCGCCCCGTGCCACGGAGTGACTTGTGACGAATGGTGCCGTACGCGTACCCCCGCGTCCGCCGCGTAGGCTGGACGCGGTCCGTGCATCCTGTATAGCCCCGTGAGGTGTCCTGTGTCCCCGCGTCGCAACCGACCCAAGGGAGCCGGTTCGTCCGGCCGGAGCGCCGAGGACGACCGCTCCGGGCGCTACGGCGGCTGGCAGTCCTCGGAGGACTGGCACGGCGAGTCCTGGAGCGTGCGGCACGTGGCCGGCGCCAGCGCCCAGGGGAAGGCCTACCGCTGCCCGGGCTGCGACCAGTTGATCCCGGACGGGGTGCCGCACGTGGTGGCCTGGCCGGAGCACTCGGGCGTCGACGAGCGCCGGCACTGGCACAAGGCCTGCTGGAACGCGAAGGACCGCCGCACCACGCGGGTGCAGCGGTCCCGTAACGCGCCGAGGTTCTGAGCGGTTCCTAGACGTCCCGCTTCCGCAGCAGGGCGAAGGCCCCGCCGAGCGCGGCAGCGGTGACGACCAGCATGATCCACAGCGGGTCCCACCCCGACGGACCGGAGTCCGACAGGGAGTTGGCGTAGAAGATGCTCATCTGGTTCGGGATGGAGTACTCGAACAGCGCCTGCTGCACGTCCTGCAGCGAGGTGGAGAACATGAACAGCGCGATCACCAGCGGGGCGAGTACCGCGCCGATCATGATGGTGATGGCGCCCGCCGAGTGCCGCACGATCGACCCGATCGCCAGCGACAGGGTGCCCAGCAGCGCCAGGTAGAGCGAGACGCCGACCGTGCCCTTCAGCCATTCCTCGCCGGAGGGGGACTTGGCGTTGTACTCCTCCAGCAGCGACACGTGCACCAGGCCGACGAGCGTGGCGCACACCAGCGTCACCACGAAGGCGAGCACGAAGAACACCAGGGCCTTCGCCGCGAGCACCCGGCCACGCGTGGGGCAGGCGACCATCGTCGTGCGGATCATGCCGGTGCCGTACTCGGAGGCGGTGGTGAGCACGCCGAGGGTGATGAGGCACATCGAGCCCAGCAGCAGTCCGAAGAAGCCGAGCGACAGCGGGCTCTCGCCACCCAGGTCGGGGTCGGCGCTCGCGACCACCAGGCCGGTGAGCGCACCGATGCCGACCACGAGCGCGACGAACACGCCCGTCGTCCACAGGGTCGAGCGCACGGACTTGATCTTCGTCCACTCGGAGGCGAGCGCGTGCCCCAGGTGGGTGCGCACCACCGGGATCGGCGACGTGTAGCCGGGATACGGGGGCGCGGACGGTGCGGTACCGGGGGCCGCCTGCCACTCGGGTGAGGCGCTCTGCGGCATCGGGGGCTGGGGCGTGCTCATCGGGCGTCCTCGGACTCGGTCGGCTCGGCGGAGGGGGCGGACTGGGGCGCGGCGGCCGGGGGAGCGGCCGGAGCCGGGCCCTGGGGCGCCTGCGCGTACGGGTTCGGCGCGGCGGCGCCCGGAGCGGCTCCCGGGGCCGCCGGTGCGCCGTAGGGGCCCGCGGGGGCGCCCTGCGGCGGGGTGAACGGCTGCCCGCCCTGCTGGGGCGGCGGCGGGGCGTACCAGCCGGGCTGTCCCTGCCCCGGCACCGGCAGCGGCGGCTGCGCGCCGGGCGGCAGCGGCTGCTGCAGCCCCTCCTTCTGGTCGATGGTGGAGCGGTAGTCGACGGCGCCCTGGGTCATCCGCATGTACGCCTCCTCCAGGGAGGCCTGGTGCGGCGACAGCTCCCACAGCCGTACGTCGTGCTCGTGGGCGAGGTCGCTGATCCGCGGCAGCGCCAGTCCCGTCACTCGCAGCGCGCCGTCCTGCTCCGGCAGCACATGGCCGCCGGCCTCGGTGATCGCCGCCGACAGCTTCTCCCGCTGCTGCGGCTCGCTGTCGGGGGTGCGCACCCGGGCGAAGCCGGCGGAGTTGGCGGAGATGAAGTCCTTCACGCTCATGTCGGCCATCAGCTGCCCGCGGCCGATCACGATGAGGTGGTCCGCGGTCAGCGCCATCTCGCTCATCAGATGCGAGGAGACGAAGACGGTGCGGCCCTCGGCGGCGAGCGACTTCATCAGGTTGCGCACCCAGAGGATGCCCTCGGGGTCGAGGCCGTTGACCGGCTCGTCGAACAGCAGCACCTGCGGGTCGCCGAGCAGCGCGGCGGCGATGCCGAGGCGCTGCCCCATGCCGAGGGAGAAGCCCTTGGACCTGCGGCGGGCCACCTCGTGCAGGCCGACCACGCCCAGCACCTCGTCCACCCGGCGGGCCGGGATGCCCGACAGCTGGGCCAGGCTCAGCAGGTGGTTGCGGGCGGTCCGGCCGCCGTGCACCGCCTTGGCGTCCAGCAGCGCGCCGACCTGACGGGGGGCGTTCGGCAGCTTGCGGTAGGGGTAGCCGCCGATCGTGACCCGGCCCGCCGTGGGGTTGTCCAGACCGAGGATCATCCGCATCGTCGTCGACTTGCCCGAGCCGTTGGGGCCCAGGAAGCCGGTGACGGCACCGGGACGCACCTGGAAGGAAAGGTTGTACACAGCGGTCTTGTCGCCGTACTGCTTGGTCAGGCCGACTGCCTCGATCATGCTCCGCACCCATCGAAAGGTTCAGGACAGCAGGGCGCACGCCCCCGTAAGGGTTAGGAGCTTATCGGGACACTGACGGTTCCGCTCAAGGCCGGGCGAGAACCGGTCCGGTGCGGTCGCTCACTGGGCGTCACGCCGCTTCAGCAGCACGTATCCGCCGGCGACCGACGCGATCACCCACAGCGCCATGATCCCGAGGCCGCCCCAGGGGCCGTACGGGGTGTCGTCGTCCACCGGGGTCACCACCCGCATGATCCGGCTGCCCGCCTGGTCGGGCAGGAACCGGCCGACCTTCTCCGTGGCGCTGACGTTGCCGAGGATGTTGGAGATCAGGAAGAAGAACGGCATCAGGATGCCCAGCGACAGCAGGGGGGAGCGCAGCATCGCGGCGACGCCCATGGAGAACAGCGCGATGAGCGTCATGTAGAGCCCGCCGCCGATGACCGCGCGCAGCACCCCGTCGTCGCCGATCGACGTGCCGAGGCTGCCGAGCATCAGCTGGCCCAGGAAGAAGGTGGCGAAGCTGGTGGCCATGCCCACCACGAACGCCAGCGCGGTGGCCACGGCCAGCTTGCTGAACAGGAACGTGCCGCGCTTGGGCACGGCCGCCAGCGAGGCGCGGATCATCCCGGTGCTGTACTCGTTCGACACCACCAGCACACCGAACACGATCATCGCGAGCTGGCCGAGGCTGGTGCCGGCGAAGCTGATGAACGTCGGGTCGAAGGAGAGCTGCTCCCGCTCGCTCAGGTTGCCGAACTCGTTCTTCGACAGGGCCGAGATCAGCATGCCGAGGGCGATGGTGACGACCACCGCGGTCGACAGCGTCCACACGGTGGACGCCACCGACCGGATCTTGGTCCACTCCGACCGTACGGCCTGGGTCGTCGCCATGCTCAGCCCTTCGTCCAGGTCTCGCCCCACTGCTGCGGGGGAACGGGCACGCCCGTGTGGGCGTGGTACTCCACCGACTCGGCCGTCAGCTGCATGAACGCCTCTTCCAGGGAGGCCTGTTGCGGGCTCAGTTCATGCAGCACGACGCCGCTGCGGGCGGCCAGCTCCCCGACGGTCTCCGCGCTGGAGCCGTCCACCTCCAGCGTTCCGTCCGTGCCGTCCACGGCGGTGATGCCGGCCCCGTGCAGCAGGTCCAGCAGCATTTCCCGCTGCGGGCTGCGCACCCGGACGTAGGAGCGGGAGTTGCGCTGGATGAACTCCGCCATCGAGGTGTCGGCGAGCAGCCGGCCCTGACCGATGACCACCAGGTGGTCGGCGGTCAGCGCCATCTCGCTCATCAGGTGGGAGGAGACGAAGACCGTGCGGCCCTGCGCGGCGAGCGACTTCATCAGCGTGCGGATCCAGTGGATGCCCTCGGGGTCGAGCCCGTTGACCGGCTCGTCGAACATCAGGATCCGCGGGTCGCCGAGGAGCGCGGCGGCGATCCCGAGGCGCTGCCCCATGCCGAGCGAGAAGCCCTTGGCCTTCTTCCGCGCCACCGCCGTCAGCCCGACCGTGTCCAGCACCTCGCGGACCCGCCGTTCGGGGATGCCGTTGCTCTGCGCGAGCCACAGCAGATGGTTGTAGGCGCTGCGCCCCGGGTGCACGCCCTTGGCCTCCAGCAGGGCGCCGATGTTCGTCAGCGGGTCCTTCAGCCGGTCGTAGTGCGCGCCGTCGACGCGCACGTCCCCGGACGTGGGGTGGTCGAGACCCAGGATCATCCGCATGGTGGTCGACTTGCCGGCGCCGTTCGGACCGAGGAAGCCCGTGACGATGCCAGGCCTGACGGTGAAGGTCAGGCTGTCCACCGCCACCTTCTCGCCGTACCGCTTGGTCAGCCCCTCGAGCTCGATCATGCGGCCACGCTAAAACGGGACAAAGCCCTCTGCCACCTCAGTGGCAGAGGGCTTCGCCGGTGTCCGGTGGCCCGGTCCGGGGGTGTTACCGGGACTGCTGGGCCGGGACGCCGCGGGAGATCGGCTCGTCCTCGGTGGCGGGCGCGCCGGTGGCGGCGACCGCGGCACCCGTGAGGGTCGCCAGCATCTCGCGGACGTTCGTCAGCTGGGCGTTGATCGAGTCGCGGCGGTTGGTCAGCGCGGCGAGCTCACGCTCGGACTCCGAACGGATCCGGTCGGCCTTGGCGTTGGCGTCGGCCACGATGTCCTCGGCCTGGCGCTGGGCGGTCTCCACCGTCTGGCGGGCCCGGCGCTCGGCGTCGGTGCGCAGCTTCTCGGCCTCCAGTCGCAGCTGCTCCGCGCGGTGCTCGATCTCCGCGAGACGCTTCTCCGCCTTGGCCTGACGCGAGGCCAGGTCGCGCTCGGACTGCTCGCGCCGCTTGGCGAGGTTGGTCTCGAAGTCGGCCGCGGCCTGGGCGGCCTTGGCGCGGGTCTCCTCGAAGAGGGCGTCCGCCTCCTCGCGCTTGGACTGGGCGTCCTTCTGCGCCTCGGAACGCAGCTGGGAAGCCTCGCCCTGGGCCTTCTCGACGATCCGGACGCCCTCGTCCTCCGCCTTGGACTTGCGCTCGGCGGCGTAGGCCTCGGCGTCGTTCCGTACCTGCTGGGCGGCCGACTCGGCGAGCTCGCGGTGCTGCTCGGCCGCGCGCCGGGCCTCCTCGCGCAGGTCCTTCGCCTCCTCCTCGGCGAGGCGGAGGATCTTCTCCACGCGCGCGCCGAGACCCGCGTACGACGGCTCCGCGTCGTTGACCTGGGCCTGGGCGTTCTGCGTCTCGAGGTGGAGCTCTTCGATGCGCTTTTCCAGAGCGGTGATGCGGGCGAGAGCGCTGTCACGGTCGGAGACGAGCTTGGAGATACGTTCGTCCACCTGAGCGCGGTCGTACCCACGCCGCACAAGCTCGAAGCCGTAGGGGGAAGTGTCGCTCATGGGGTTCCTGTCGAATGAGACCGGTGAGGTGATAGGTGGAATCCTAGGGGCCGAAGCGCTGTGTCATCGAGCGGATGCACGTTTGATACGGAAGATGACACCCCTTTTGAGTGGCTCGCCGCCGGAAGCCTTGCCAAAGCCATGGTCAAAGCCCTCACCGTACAAGGGAATTCGCCCGGTTTACTAGCTGTCGCCTGACTTGCCACCCGTACGGGTAGCGCCCGCCGCGGCCCCCGCCTTGACGCCGTTGTCCTTGCCGCCGCCCGGGGCTTCGAAGGACTCCAGGGCCTCCAGGACGTCCTGGACGCGCGAGATCTCCGCGTTGATGTCCTCGCGGCGCCGCACCAGGACCTCCAGCTCGCGCTTGCCCTCCTCGACCGTGCGCCGTGCCTCGCGCACCGCCTCGGCCTTCAGCTCCTCGGCCTCCTTCACGAGCGTGGCCTTCTTCTGCTCCGCCTCCTTCAGAAGCCCCTCGGCCTTCTTCACGGCGGCGATCCGCACCTTGCCCGCCTCGGAGTTGGCCTCGGAGACGATCTCCTTCGCCTTGGCCTCCGCCTTCGCCAGCTGCTCCTCGGCCGCCTTGATCAGCGCGTCACAGCGGTCGCCGGCGGACTTCATCGTCTCCGCCGACTCGCGGCGGGCCCGCTGGTGCAGCTCCTCGATCTCGCTCGTGATGCGGTCGCGCAGCTCCTCGGCGCGCTCCCGGATCTGCGTCGCGTCCCGGCGCGCGCCGACCAGCAGCTCGTCGGCGTCCGTACGCGCCTTCTCCACCAACGAGTTGCCCTCGACCCGGGCCTCGGACACCAGCCGGTCGGCCTCGCTGCGAGCCGCGCCCACCATGGTGTCGGCCTGCGACTCGGCGTCGGCCGTGGTCTTCAGCGCCTGCTGCTGCGCCTCGGTGAGCAGCTTGTCCGCCTCGGCGGTGGTCTCCGTGATGAGGGTGTCGACCTGCTCGGCCGCCTCCGAACGCCGCTTGTTGGCCTCCTTGCGGGCCTCGTCCAGCGTCCGCTCGGCCTCCTCGCGCGCACCGGACACCAGCCGCTCGGCCTCCGTCTCCGCGTCCGCCTTGACCCGCTCGGCGTCCCGCCGGATCCGCTCCGCGTGCTGCTGCGCCGACCCGACCGTCTCCGCGGCCTCGGCGCGCAGCCGCTCCGCGTCACCGGTGGCGTCCGCGATCAGCTTCTCCGCCTTGGCGACCGACTCCGACCGCACCCGCTCGGCCTCGGCGACCGTCTCGGTACGCAGCCGGTCGGTCTCCGTGATCGTGTCCTCGGTGAGCCGCTCCGCCTCGCTGCGCGCCTCGGTGATGAGCGTGTCCGCCTGCGTCGCCGCGTCCGAACGGATCCGGTTGGCGTCCTCGCGGGCGTCCGCCCGGGTGCGCGCGGCGGCCTGCTCGGCCTCGGCGACCGCGTCGGACGCCTCGGTACGCATCCGCTGCGCGTGCTCGGAGACCTCGGAACGGATCCGGTCGGCCTCCGTGATCGCCTCCGAGACGGTCCGCTCGGCGAGCGCCTTGGCGTCCTCCGTCTCCTCCTGCGCCTCGCGCCGCAGCCGGCTCGCGTCCTCGCTCGCCCGCTCCCGCTCCGCGTAGGCGTCGGTGCGGACCCGGTCCGCCTCCTCCTCGGCCTCGCGACGGGTGCGCTCCGCCGCGTGCTCGGCGGCGCTGCGCAGCCCGGCGATCTCCTCCTGTGCCTGCTCGTGCAGCCCCGCGACGGAGTCCCGCACCTGCTGGGCGTGCTGCTCGGCCGCCGACACCATCTCCGTGGCGCGCCGGTCCGCCTCCTCGACCAGCCGTACGGCCTCGGCCTGCGCCTCCTCGACGCGGGTACGCGCCGAAGCCAGCAGCTCCTCGCTCTGCTCCCGGGCCCGCCCGCGCTCCTGGTCGGCCTCCTCGCGGGCCGCACCGAGCAGCTCCTCGGCCTCCCGGCGCCGCCGGGCCGCCTCCTCCTGCGCCGCCGCCAGCGTCTCGGACGCCTCCGTGCCGATCCGCTCGGCGGCCGCCTGCGCCTCCGCGCGCACCCGGTCGGCGCTGTCCTGCGCCTCCGACTTCAGCCGCTCCGCCTCCGCCGCGGCCTCCGACCGCAGCCGCACGGCCACGGCCTCGCCCTCCGCGCGGGACGCCGAGGCGTCCGCGGCGGCCTCGTCGCGCAGCCGCTCGGCCTCCTGCTCGGCCTGCTGACGGAGCGTACGGATCCGCTCGGCGGCCTCGGTGCGCAGCCGCTCGCTCTCCTCGGACGCCTCGCGGCGGATCCGCTCGGCCTCCTCGCGCGCGTCGCTCAGCGCCTGCTCGGCGGTGGCGAGCCGCTCCTCCGCCTCGGTGTGCAGCCGCGTCAGTTCCTCGGCCGCCTCCGCGCGGCGCGCCTCGACGGCCCGCTCGGTCTCCTCACGCAGCTCTCGGGCGGCCCGCTCGGCGTCCTCCTTGAGGGCGTCGGCCTGCTCCGACGCCTCCGCGCGGTGCCGCTCGGCCTCCTTGCGGGTGCGCTCCAGGGTCTCCTCGGCCTGCCGGCGCAGCGTCGTGGCGCGCTCGATGGCCTCGGTGCGGACCTTCTCGCTGTCCGTCTGCGCGGTGGAACGCAGCTCGTCGGCGTCCGCCTTGGCCTTGGCGAGCAGCTCCTCGGCGGACTTGGCCGCCTCCTCGATCTGCGCCACGGCCTCCTTGCGGGCCTCCGCGCGGATCTTCTCGCCCTCGGCGACCGCGTCGGCGCGCAGCTGCTCGGCCTCGCCGCGCAGCCGGCGCGCCTCCTCCTGCAGCTCGACCGTCTTGGCGCGGTACTCCTTGGTGTCGTCCTTCGCCGCGCCCTTGAGCTGCTCGGCGATGTCGTGCGCCTCGGCGCGCAGCCGGTCCGCCTCGGCCTCGGCCTCCCGGCGGATCCGCTCGGCCTCCTCGGCCGCCGCGCGGGTGGTCTGCTTGGCCTCCTCCGAGGCCTTGTTGAGCACGTCCTCCGCGGTCTTGGCCGCCTTGGACAGCTGGGTGGCGGACTCCTCCGCGGTGAGCGTGCGGGCCTTCTCGGCGGCCTCCGCGACGATCTTCTCGGCCTCGGCGCGGGCGTCGGCGACCAGCTGCTCGGCGTCCGCCTTGGTGGACTCGGCCTCCTTGGTGGCCTCGCTGACCAGCCGCGCCACCTGCTCCTTGGCGGTGCGCGTCCGCGTCTCGTTGGCGGCCTCGGCCGAGGAGAGCGCCTTGGCGGCGGCCTCCTTCGCCTCGGTGAGGACCTTCTCCGCCTCGGAGCGGGCCTCGCGCAGCGCGGTGTCGGCCTCGGCCATCCGCTCCTCGGCGGCCCGGCTGAGCTCCTGCGCCTGACGGCGCGCCGACTCCGACTCGCTGACCGTGGAGGTGCGCAGCCGCTCGGCGTGCTCGGTGGCCTCCTGCGCCTGCGTGGACGCGGCGTTCAGCAGCCGCTCGGCGTCCGCGCGGGCCCGGCGCAGCAGCTGCTCGGCCTCGCTGCGGGCAGCCTCGGCGTCGCTCTGCAGCCGGCGGCGGGCCTCGGCGGTCAGCCGCTCCGCCTCCTCGCGGGCCGCGGCCAGCGCCTGCTCCCGCTCGGCGCGGGTCTCCTCCATCAGGCGGCGGGCCTGCTCTTCGGTGCGGGCCCGCAGCTGCTCCGCCCACGCGACGTTCTCGTTGACGTGCGACTCGACGGTCTGCCGGCGCTCCGCCAGCTCCTGGTCGAGCTGCTGGCGCCGGGTCACCGCCTCCTGGTGCAGCTCCGCCTGGAGACGGGCCGCCTGCTCGGCGTGCTCCTGGAGGATGCGCTGGGTCTGCGCCCGCGCCTGGCTCAACTCCCGCTCGGCGTCCGCGCGCAGCTGGTCGGCCTGCAGCTGCGCGTTGCGGAGCAACTGCTCGGCCTGGTAGCCGATGTCGCCGCCGTCGTAGGCGGGCCGGGACATGATGGTGCGCCGCGCCTCGTGCAGCTTGGCGCGCAGCACCTCGACCTGGTAGCCGAGGTCCTCGGCGTGCTGGATCGCCTTTTCCCGCTCGGTCTTCAGCCGCTTCATCTCGGCTTCGAACCGAGAGAGGTGGTCGACGTCAGCCGCCGGCTCTCGCTCCTGGCTCTCGTAGCCCCGCACTGCGCGGTCCCATCCGTCCCCTGGTCGCAAGTCTGGCCGAGCTCCGCCCATCCCGAACGGAGCCCCCGGGGAATGGTGTCAGATCATCGGCGGAGCATGGGCTGCTGCCCCGCGCTCGCCCCCCGCCACCCGGACCCCGGCGATCCCGTCGCCGAACACGACGGGACTCGGTCACCACGCATGGAGCGGCGACCAGACCCAACCCTACCGGCCCTTATGTACGTGGGTCAGTGCTCGGACGACTCAACGGGCGCGGAAGTGACCAGTTCTGTCAGTACGCCGTGGCAGTCCTTCGGGTGCAGGAAGGTGATCCGTGACCCCATGGAGCCGCGCCGGGGCTCTTCGTACAGAACGCGTACGCCCTTCTCCTTGACGTCGGCCGCGTCCGCGTCCACATCCGCCGTACCGAAAGCGATGTGGTGGACGCCCTCGCCGTTCTTCGCGAGCCACTTGGCGACGGTGGAGTCCTCGCGGGTCGGCTCGAGGAGCTGCAGGTAGGAGGCCCCGCCGTCCGAGGTCTCGTTGATCTTGAGCATGGCCTCGCGCACGCCCTGCTCCTCGTTGACCTCCGAGTGGAACACCTCGAAGCCGTAGGTGGAGCGGTAGAACTCGACGGTCCTGTCGAGGTCGAAGCAGGCGATCCCGATGTGGTCGATTCGCGTCAGCATGGAATCAGTGCAGCGTCCCCGGGGCGGTTACGCAACGTGCGCGCGATCACACCGAAAGGCCGATGACGGGGTCCACCGCACGTCAGTACATTCGAAGTAAACCCTCGTTCACTCCTCGGCTGTGCAGCCGGAAGGGGACCGCAGCTCATGACTTCTGCATCTTCTGCATCATCCGCAACGAACGGCACGACGTCCGTCATCGTCGCGGGCGCCCGCACCCCGATGGGTCGGCTGCTCGGTTCGCTGAAGTCGTTCTCCGGAGCCGACCTCGGCGGCTTCGCGATCAAGGCCGCCCTCGACCGTGCGGGGATCGGCGGCGACCAGGTCCAGTACGTGATCATGGGGCAGGTGCTCCAGGCCGGCGCCGGCCAGATCCCGGCGCGCCAGGCGGCCGTGAAGGCCGGCATCCCGATGAACGTCCCGGCGCTCACCATCAACAAGGTGTGCCTCTCCGGCCTCGACGCCATCGCGCTGGCCGACCAGCTCATCCGCGCGGGCGAGTTCGACGTGGTCGTGGCCGGCGGCCAGGAGTCCATGACCAACGCCCCCCACCTGCTGCCGAAGTCCCGCGAGGGCTACAAGTACGGCGCGGTGCAGGTGCTCGACGCCATGGCGCACGACGGTCTGACCGACTCCTTCGAGAACATCGCCATGGGCGAGTCGACCGAGAAGCACAACACCCGCCTCGGCATCGCCCGCCCCGAGCAGGACGAGATCGCCGCCCTGTCCCACCAGCGGGCCGCCGCCGCGCAGAAGAACGGCGTCTTCGAGGCCGAGATCACCCCGGTCGAGATCCCGCAGCGCAAGGGCGACCCGGTGCTCTTCAGCAAGGACGAGGGCATCCGGGGCGACACCACCGCGGAGTCCCTCGGCAAGCTCCGCCCGGCGTTCGCCAAGGACGGCACCATCACCGCCGGCTCCTCCTCGCAGATTTCCGACGGCGCCGCCGCCGTGGTCGTGATGAGCAAGGCCAAGGCGCAGGAGCTGGGCCTGGAGTGGATCGCCGAGATCGGCGCCCACGGCAACGTGGCCGGCCCCGACAACTCGCTCCAGTCGCAGCCGTCGAACGCCATCCGCCACGCCCTGAAGAAGGAGGGCCTGGAGGTCTCCGACCTCGACCTGATCGAGATCAACGAGGCCTTCGCCGCGGTTGCCGTCCAGTCAATGAAGGACCTGGGCGTTTCCTCCGAAAAGGTGAACGTCAACGGTGGCGCCATCGCCCTCGGCCACCCGATCGGGATGTCCGGCGCGCGGCTGGTGCTGCACCTGGCGCTGGAGCTGAAGCGGCGGGGCGGCGGCGTCGGCGCCGCGGCCCTGTGCGGTGGCGGCGGCCAGGGTGACGCGCTGATCGTGCGGGTACCCAAGGCCTGAACCGGTTGTTGCCGACTTCCCTTACGTGAACGGAGCTGTGATGCAGGACGTCTCCACTCTGGTGGCCCAGGCCAGAGAGGGCAGGCCGCGGGCCGTGGCCCGGCTGATCTCCCTGGTGGAGGGGGCGTCCCCGCAGCTCAGGGAGGTCATGGCGGCTCTCGCGCCGCTCACCGGCAACGCCTACGTGGTCGGCCTCACCGGCTCCCCTGGCGTCGGCAAGTCGACGTCCACCTCGGCGCTGGTGACCGCGTACCGCAAACAGGGCAAGCGGGTCGGCGTCCTGGCCGTCGACCCGTCCTCCCCCTTCTCCGGGGGCGCCCTTCTGGGTGACCGCGTCCGGATGTCGGAGCACGCCTCCGACCCGGGCGTCTACATCCGCTCCATGGCCACGCGCGGCCACCTCGGCGGCCTTGCATGGGCCGCGCCGCAGGCCATCCGCGTCCTGGACGCGGCCGGCTGCGAGGTGATCCTGGTGGAGACGGTGGGCGTCGGCCAGTCGGAGGTGGAGATCGCCTCCCAGGCCGACACCTCCGTGGTCCTCCTCGCCCCCGGCATGGGCGACGGCATCCAGGCGGCCAAGGCCGGAATCCTGGAGATCGGTGACGTCTACGTCGTCAACAAGGCCGACCGCGACGGGGCGGACGCCACCGCCCGCGAGCTGAACCACATGCTGGGCCTCGGGGAGTCCCGTGGTCCCGGCGACTGGCGCCCCCCGATCGTCAAGACGGTCGCCGCCCGCCAGGAGGGCGTCGACGAGGTCGTCGAGGCGCTGGAGAAGCACCGTGCCTGGATGGAGGAGCGGGGGGTCCTCGCGGAACGCCGCCAGGCGCGCGCCGCCCGCGAGGTCGAGACGATCGCGGTCACGGCCCTCCGCGAACGCATCGGCGACCTCCACGGGGACCGCCGCCTGGGGGCGCTCGCCGAGCGCATCGTCACGGGCCGGCTGGACCCGTACCGGGCGGCGGACGAACTGGTGGAAGGACTCACCGGCAACTGACCCCCTTGTCGGCCCTGGCGGGCCTCGTCCTCGAACGCCGGACGGGCCGACATCAGCCCCTCCGGCGTTCGAGGAGCGGGGTCCGGGGCGGAGCCCCGTGTCAGTCGTCGTCGCGGTCGGCCGTGACGGAGGCCGTCCGCAGGTCCACCTTCCAGTCCCGTTCGTCCCCGCCGGAGGCGCGGGTCTCCGTGTCCCAGGCGCGGTCGTCGCCGTCGTCGTCCAGGTCGACGGAGACCACCGTGCCCTTGGACTGCGCCGCCTTCGCGGCCTGTTCGGCCGTCACCGAGGCGTTCTTCAGCGCGGCGCGCACCTCCGCGGCGTCGTCCTCGTCGTCCTTCTGGGCGCCGAGCACCTTGCCGGTGTCCGGGGCGATCCTGACGCTGTGCCAGGTGTCGCCCTTGCCGAGGACGTCGATCTCCCAGGAGCCGTCGTCCAGTTCGGCGGAGACGGCCGTGCCCGGCGTGTGCTCGAGCGCGGCGGCGATGGCCTCGGCGGCGGTCACGTCACCGGGGACGGCGGCGCGGCTCGCGTCGTCGTCCTCGCCGGAGCGGTCGTCCCGGTCGCCCGACCTGTCCTCACCGCGGTCGTCCCAGTCGTCGTCCGACCTGTCCTCACCGCGGTCGTCCCTGTCGTCGTCCGTCCGCGTCACCGACGTCGAGTCGTCGTCGTCCCCCGCGACCGCGAGGGCCGTCGCCGTGCCCCCGCCCACCAGAGCCGCGGCCGTGACAACGGCGATCACGATGTTGCGCTTCATGTACGTTCCTCCCGAGTCGGTGTGCTTCGCGCTGTACGACATCAATGTCGCCCACCGACGCTGAGCGGAAGCTGAAGCAGCCTGAAGTGATCTTCAGCTTCCCTTTGCGACCCTGGACCGCATGCGACTCCTGATCGTCGAGGACGAAAAGCGCCTCGCCCTCTCCCTCGCCAAGGGCCTCACCGCCGAGGGCTACGCCGTCGACGTCGTGCACGACGGCAGGGAAGGGCTGGACCGGGCCACGACCGAACCGTACGACCTGGTGATCCTCGACATCATGCTGCCCGGCCTCAACGGCTACCGGGTCTGCGCCGCCCTGCGCGCCGCCGGGCACGACGTGCCGATCCTCATGCTCACCGCCAAGGACGGCGAGTACGACGAGGCCGAGGGACTGGACACCGGCGCCGACGACTACCTCACCAAGCCCTTCTCGTACGTGGTCCTCGTCGCCCGGGTGAAGGCGCTGCTGCGCCGCCGGCCGGCCGCGGGCGCCTCCCCGGTCCATGTGCACGGCGACCTCAAGGTGGACACCGCCGCCCGCCGGGTGTGGCTCGGCGGCGACGAGGTCGAGCTGACCGCCAAGGAGTTCTCGGTGCTGGAGCACCTGGTGCTGCGGGCCGGCGAGGTGGTGTCCAAGGCGGACATCCTGGAGCACGTCTGGGACTTCGCCTACGAGGGTGACCCCAACATCGTCGAGGTCTATGTCAGCTCTCTGCGCCGCAAGCTGCGCGCGGACCTCATCCGCACCGTGCGCGGCGCCGGTTACCGGCTGGAGACGGCGCCGTGAGCCGCCTGTTCGGCTCGGTCCGTTCCCGGGCGACGCTCGGCGCCACCCTCGTCGTCGCCGTGGCCCTGGTCGCCGCCGGCACCGCCGTCCTGCTGTCCCTGCGGGCCAACCTGACCGGTGAGGCGGGCACCCGGGCGGAGCGTTCCGCGCAGGCCGTCGCCTCCGAACTGGCCGTCCGCACACCGCTGGACAAGCTCTCCGGTCTGGACGCCGAAGACGCGCCGGTGCAGATCGTCGACGAGGACGGCACCCTGGTCGCCGCCTCGGAGGACCTGGAACGGATCACCGGGACGGGCACCGCCGAGGTGACGCCCGCGCCGACGGGTCCCGCGGGGGGCGACGCCCGCGACGACGACGGTGACGACGCCCGCGACGACCGCGCCGACGACTCCGGCCGCTCCCAGGGCGACTCCGGCCGTTCCGACGACGATGACGACGACGACCCCCTCGCCCCCGGCGAGATCGACCGCGGGACGACCTTCGTCAACGGCTCCGCCACCGTCGACGGCGACACCGAGGACTACCGCTTCGCCGCCGTGGAGGTGGAGACCCCCGACCGGGGCCGGCTCACCGTGCACGCGGGCGCCCCGCTCGCCGCCGAGCACAGCGCCGTGGACACCGCGCTGACCGCCATGCTCATCGGCTTCCCGCTGCTGCTCGGTGTCGTCGCCGCGGTGACCTGGCTGGTCACCGGCCGTGCCCTGCGCCCGGTGGAGGGCATCCGCCGGGAGATGGCCGCGATCACCGCCTCCGAGGACCTGGGCCGCCGCGTCCCCGAACCGGCGACGCACGACGAGGTCGCCCGGCTCGCCCGCACCACCAACGCCACGCTCACCGCCCTGGAGGCGTCCGTGGAGCGGCAGCGCAGGTTCGTCGCCGACGCCTCGCACGAGCTGCGCAGCCCCATCGCCTCCCTGCGCACCCAGCTGGAGGTGGCCGCCGCCCACCCCGAACTCCTCGACCTGGACGGCGCGGTCGAGGACACCGTGCGGCTGCAGAACCTCGCCGCCGACCTGCTGCTGCTCGCCCGCCTCGACGCGGGGGAGCGGCCCGCCGGCACCCGGGTGGACCTGGCCGCCCTGGCCCGGGAGGGGGCCGCGGGGCGCGCGGGGGTGACGGTGGACGCGGAGTCCGTGGAGGTGTCCGGGTCGCCCGGTCAGCTCGGGCGGGTGCTCGGCAACCTGCTCGACAACGCCGCGCGGCACGCCCGCGCACGGGTCACGGTGACCGTGCGCCGTGAGGGCGCCTGGGCGGTGCTCGCGGTCGCCGACGACGGCGAGGGCGTGGCCGAGGCGGACCGGGAACGGATCTTCGAGCGTTTCGTACGGCTGGACGCGGCGCGCAGCCGGGACGACGGCGGAGCCGGTCTGGGCCTGGCCATCGCACGGGACGTCGCCGTACGGCACGGCGGCACGCTCACCGCGGGCGCGGCGCCGGCGGGCGGAGCCCTCTTCGAACTCCGCCTGCCGCTCGCCGGCGCGGACCGGGGCACGCCCCGGTCGTAGGCGTCAGGAGGAGCTCAGAGCCGTCCCCGCTGGCCCCGCAGGTGCTCGGCGATGGGCTTGAGGGCCTTGTCGAGCTCGATCAGCGCCTCGGGGGAGAGCAGGTCGATGAAGTGCCGGCGCACCGACGCCACGTGGTGCGGCGCGACCTTCAGCATCGTCTCCATGCCGTGCTCGGTGAGGACGGCATACAGTCCGCGGCGGTCGGACTCGCAGTTCTCCCGGCGGACCAGGTGGGCGTTCTCCATCCGGGTGATCTGGTGGGAGAGCCTGCTCTTGGACTGCATGGTGGCGGAGGCGAGGTCGCTCATGCGCATCCGCCGGTCCTCCGACTCGGACAGGTTCACCAGGATCTCGTAGTCGTTCATTGTCAGGCCGAACGGCTGCAGATCCTTCTCGAGCTGGTAGGTCAACAGCTTGTTGACCTCCAGGTGGGTGCGCCAGGCGCACTGCTCCGCATTGGTCAGCCAGCGGGTGGCCGTCTCGGTCTCCATGAATGAAGTCTACCTAAGGAAGTTGAAAGGCGAACTAATAGGGCTTCCGTGTGACATCACGTGCAGGCGTTCGATGTCACACCCCGCACATTACCGCTCACAGCCCGAAGCGACGCTGGAGGTCTCCCAGCTGTCCGGGAAGCCGCTGTCCGCTTCCGGCCGGTCCGGACCGCGCAGGTCCGCCCCCTCCTGGCACCCCGGGCTGCTGCGGAGGCGCCCCGACGGCCTGCTCCGCCATCAGCGCCTCGGTCGACTGCAGCAGCACCGTGCCGGCGCCGACGAACTCGAACTGGTGCTCCTCGCCGGATGCTCCGCCCAGGCCCGTCATCGCACGTAGACCGCCCAGGAGGCCGGTCATGTAGGTGTGGTCGTAGTGGTGGCACGGGGACGGGCAGTCCGCCCAGCCGACCAGCGCCTGCGGGTCCACCCTGATCGGCGGTTCCATGAACACCACCGGTCCGTTGGACGCCGCCACGAACTTTCCGGTTCCGATCAGTGTCAGAAAACCCGGCACGATCGACTGCTTCAGCGACAAGCTTGGCTGGAAAGCGAGCAAGTTGCCTGAGCGAATGGTCAGATTGCCCTCGTCCAAATCGTACGAATTGACGTCGAAGGCCCGGTCGGCGAGGAGCATCTTGCCCGAACCCTCCGCCACCACCCAGTCGCTCGCGTGCAGTGGCGAATGAAACGCCGTACGGACAAGTCGGTCGAGTCGCCCGTGCCCGATGCCGTTGAACTCGATGGCGCCGTAGTAGGCGATCATCTTCCCCTTCTGCATGAACCACTGGGTGCCCTTGAGCTCCACGCAGAAGGTGTAGTCGTTCACGTTGTCGTCGGAGGGCAGTGTCATCGGGTCGAAGGCCGCGGTCCCGGCGCCCGGCGTTCCGTAGGTGCTCACAGCTTCTCCTCCGAGGCCTGGACGTAGACCGCGCCGCTGCCGCTCAGCTCCAGCTGGAAGGCCTCCCCGGAGCCCCGGCCCACCATGTCCCGCCAGCCGAGCGCCGTCGACAGCTTGTTGCGTACGTCGCCGTGATGGGCGACGTAGGCCTGCGGGTCGACGTACACCGGGCGCTGCGGGGTGATGGGCACCTCGATCACTCCGCCGTGGGCCATCACGGCGACCGCGCCGTGTCCCTTGAGCGTGGTGGTGAACAGGCCCTGACCGGAGACCTGGCCCCGGACCATGCCCATCACCCCGCCCTGGGAACCGAGGAACACCGTGCCCTGCTCCAGCGTCCCCTCGAAGGCCAGCAGCCGGTCCGCCTCGACGTGGAGGGTGTCCCCGGAGAGGTTGATCACCTGGATGTGGTGGCCGCCGTGCCCGAACAGCACGGTGCCGTTGCCCTCGACGGTCATCAGCGGCGTGTCCTCGTTCGCCACGCGCCGGCCGATCATCGACATCACCCCGCCCTGGCCGCCGCGCAGGTTCGGGGTGAAGCCCACCTCGCCCTTGTACGCGAGCATCGCGCCGCGCTGGCTGAACAGCCGCTGGCCGGGCGCGACCGTCGCCTCGATCATCTTGGAGTTGATCTCCCGGAAGCCCATGTCAGACGTCCCCCGCGATGGTGTTGCGCTCACTGGGCTGGACGTAGACCACCCCGTCGCCCTCGAAGCGGATCTGGAAGGCCTCGCCGCCGCCCTCGCCCATGAACGTGCGGAAGGTCACGCCCGACTGGAAGGACTGGCGCAGGTTGCCCTGGTGCGCGACGTACGCGCCCGGGTCGACCGTCAGCGGGTACTGCGGGCCGACCCGCAGCAGTACGGCGGGGCCGTCCGACATGATCGCGGCCTGGCCGTGCCCCTCGATCGTGGTCGTGAACAGCCCGTTGCCCTGGGAGGCGCCGCGCAGGCCCGTGAACGTCGTGCCCGTGCGCAGGCCGCCGTCCGTCGCCAGCAGGTTGCTGGACTCGACGTACAGCTTGTCGCCGTTGAGGGTGACCAGGTTGATCTCGGAGGCGCGGTCCGCGAAGAAGCAGGTCCCGTGGCCCTTCACCTCCATGAGCGTCATCTGCTCGCCCGTGAGCCGCCGGGTCACCATCCCCCTCAGGCCCTCACCGCCACCCGTCAGCTTCTTGAAGGCCATCTGCCCGTCGTACGCGACCATGGAGCCGTTCTTCGCCTTCACGGCGTCCCCGGTCATGTCGACGGCGAGCACCTTGCTGCTCTGAAGTCGGAACATCGCCACATTGCGACGTTAGCGGCCCCTTCGCCCCGCCGACAGGTCCCGGAGGGGGAGTCGCACCCTGATCCGACCCGCACGGGCCCACCGTGGCCCCCTAGGGAGCCCACCCAGCCGACCCCCTGCGGTGATCGCCCACGGGGTTTGCCACAATGGCTACGCTTGTGCGCGCGTTCACAAGCCGACCGCACGTCGACGCCGACGTCTCTCCCTTTCGAAGGTGACCCGTGGACATCAAGACCGCCTCCGCCCTCCGCCGCCTCCGCCTGGTCTCGGGCCCCGAAGCGATCTCGTTCCTGCTGCTGCTCGTCTGCTCGGTCCTGAAGCGGACCACCGACTTCAATGCCGTCCCGGTCATGGGCGCGGTCCACGGCATCCTGTTCGTCCTCTACGTGATCTTCTGGGCGGACGCCTGGAACCGCGCGAAGTGGTCGCTGGGCACCGCGGCGTACTACTTCGTCATGTCCGTGCTGCCGACCGGCGGCTTCTTCGCCGAGCGGCGGCTGAGGCGTGAGGCCGAGGACGCGGTGATCGCCTCCCGCGCCCGTAACGAAGGGATCGTGAACGCGTGATCGTCGCCTTCTCCGTGACGCCGCTGGGTGTCGGCGAGGACGTGGGGGAGTACGTCGCCGACGCCGTACGCGTGGTGCGCGAGTCCGGGCTGCCGAACCGGACGGACGCGATGTTCACCTCCATCGAGGGGGAGTGGGACGAGGTCATGGACGTGGTCAAGCGCGCCGTGGCCGCCGTGGAGGCCCGCGCGCCGCGCGTCTCCGTCGTCCTCAAGGCGGACATCCGCCCGGGTGTGCGGGACGGCCTGACGTCCAAGGTGGAAACCGTCGAACGGCACCTCGCCGACTGACCCCGTACGGGGTGGGGTGGGCGGCAGCGGTGTGACCGCCGTGCCGTCCGCCCCATGGACCGAAGGGCGAGACGGGGCTGACCGGCATCTGACCCGCCGGTAGGGTCTGGTCCGTGCCGAAGCCGCTCAGTCTCTCGTTCGATCCCATCGCCCGTGCCGACGAGCTCTGGAAGCAGCGCTGGGGAAGCGTGCCGTCGATGGCCGCGATCACCTCGATCATGCGGGCCCACCAGATTCTGCTGGCCCAGGTCGACGCGGTGGTCAAACCGTACGGGCTCACGTTCGCGCGGTACGAGGCGCTGGTCCTGCTGACCTTCTCCAAGTCCGGCGAGCTGCCGATGTCCAAGATCGGCGAGCGGCTGATGGTGCATCCGACGTCGGTGACCAACACCGTGGACCGGCTGGTCAGGTCGGGTCTGGTGGCCAAGCGCCCCAACCCCAACGACGGTCGCGGCACCCTCGCGTCCATCACCGACAAGGGCCGCGAGGTCGTCGAGTCGGCCACCCGCGACCTGATGGCGATGGACTTCGGCCTGAGCGCCTACGACGCCGAGGAATGCTCGGAACTCTTCGCCATCCTCCGCCCGCTGCGGCTGGCGGCGGGGGATTTCGAGGCGGAGTGAGCGGCGTCAGCGGTCGACCGCGGGCTCCCTCGTCACGGTGGTTTTCTCACCCTGATGACCTGCAGAAACGCTTGGTCGAACACGCGCTGCTGGAAGTCTGATCGGCCGGCGTCCCCGTCCTGTGGGCGTCGGCGGATCGATCCAGTGGGAGTCTCGGTATGCGTCTTCGTCTTCGCCAGCTGATGCGTGGAATGCCGGCAGCCATCGGTGCACTGTCCCTCGCCATCGTGGGTACGGCGGCCCCGGCGCACGCGAGTGCCACGGGCTCCACGGCCATCGGCACGTTCACCTACGAGCTGCGCGGCACCACGGTGAAGGTTCCGGTGGGCTGCTTCCTGACGCACAGCATCTCGGGCTCGGGCAAGAAGATCGAGAGTCAGCTGTCCGGGGTGGACTGCGTCGGGGTCGCGGCCACGTTCTCCAGGTTCTGCAACTGGAGGATCGACTTCACCTACGCCGACACCGACAACCGGACGTACCGCACGTCACGGGGACGCACCCGCGCGCAGTGCGAAGGGGCGCCGCTACGGCGTGCGGCTCCGCAGACGCTGCCGCACTACGGCAAGGCGTGCGCGAGGTTGTTCGTGAACGGGAAGTCCCGCGCCACGCAGTGCCACTTCATCACGCGGTAGGGCGTGCGCCGGGGTCAGGCCGCGGCGGGCGTGGTGCCGGCCTCCCGCGCGAGCAGCGGCTCGGCCTCACGCGTGACGCGGCGCTCGACGAAGAAGGCCGCGGTGGGAATGGTGCCGGCGAGCAGCACCCAGAGCTGGCGTCCCACGGGCATCTTCATCTTGTTGCCCAGATCGAAGGCGAAAATCAGGTACAGCACGTACAGCCAGCCGTGGGCGATGCCGACCACGGTGACGAAGCTGTCGAAACCGCTCAGGTCCAACAGGCGCTTGCCGATCACACCCAGGGTCAGCAGCACCAGGAGGACCGCGGTGATGTAGGCCATCACCCGGTAGCGGGTCAGGACGCTCTTCTTCATGCCGTCGAGGGTAGCCGGTGCCCCGTACCGCCCCGTGTCCGCCTCCTGGCCTGCCCCACTGTCATTTACTTGGACGTCCTAGTAAATTCGTGGGTATGGACGCTGACGCCATCGAGGAGGGCCGCCGTCGCTGGCAGGCCCGGTACGACGCCGCGCGCAAGCGCGACGCAGACTTCACCACGCTCTCCGGCGACCCCGTGGAGCCGGTGTACGGGCCCCGGCCCGGGGACAGCTACGAGGGGTTCGAGCGGATCGGCTGGCCGGGGGAGTATCCCTTCACCCGCGGGCTGTACCCGACCGGCTACCGGGGGCGGACGTGGACCATCCGGCAGTTCGCCGGGTTCGGGAACGCCGAGCAGACCAACGAGCGCTACAAGATGATCCTCGGCAACGGCGGCGGCGGCCTCTCCGTCGCCTTCGACATGCCGACGCTCATGGGCCGCGACTCCGACGACCCGCGCTCCCTGGGCGAGGTCGGCCACTGCGGGGTGGCGATCGACTCGGCGGCCGACATGGAGGTCCTGTTCAAGGACATCCCGCTCGGTGACGTCACCACCTCGATGACCATCAGCGGGCCCGCCGTGCCCGTCTTCTGCATGTACCTCGTCGCCGCCGAGCGCCAGGGTGTCGACCCGGCCGTGCTCAACGGCACCCTCCAGACGGACATCTTCAAGGAGTACATCGCCCAGAAGGAGTGGCTCTTCCAGCCCGAGCCGCACCTGCGCCTGATCGGCGACCTGATGGAGCACTGCGCGGCCGGCATCCCCGCCTACAAGCCGCTGTCGGTCTCCGGCTACCACATCCGCGAGGCCGGCTCGACGGCCGCGCAGGAGCTGGCGTACACCCTCGCCGACGGCTTCGGCTACGTCGAGCTGGGCCTCAGCCGCGGACTCGACGTCGACGTGTTCGCACCGGGACTGTCCTTCTTCTTCGACGCGCACGTCGACTTCTTCGAGGAGATCGCCAAGTTCCGCGCCGCCCGCCGCATCTGGGCGCGGTGGATGCGGGACGTGTACGGCGCGCGGAGCGAGAAGGCGCAGTGGCTGCGGTTCCACACCCAGACCGCCGGTGTCTCGCTCACCGCGCAGCAGCCGTACAACAACGTGGTGCGGACCGCCGTGGAGGCGCTCGCGGCGGTGCTCGGCGGCACCAACTCCCTGCACACCAACGCCCTCGACGAGACCCTCGCGCTGCCCAGCGAACAGGCCGCCGAGATCGCCCTGCGCACCCAGCAGGTGCTCATGGAGGAGACCGGCGTCGCCAACGTCGCCGACCCGCTGGGCGGTTCCTGGTACGTCGAGCAGCTGACGGACCGGATCGAGGCGGACGCCGAGAAGATCTTCGAGCAGATCAAGGAGCGGGGCCTCAGGGCGCACCCGGACGGCAAGCACCCCATCGGCCCGATCACCTCCGGCATCCTGCGCGGCATCGAGGACGGCTGGTTCACCGGCGAGATCGCCGAGTCGGCGTTCCGCTACCAGCAGGCGCTGGAGAAGGGTGACAAGAGGGTCGTCGGGGTGAACGTCAACACCGGGTCCGTCACCGGCGACCTGGAGATCCTGCGGGTCAGCCACGAGGTCGAGCGCGAGCAGGTACGGCTGCTCGGCGAGCGCAAGGCCGCCCGTGACGACGCGAAGGTACGCGGCGCCCTCGACGCCATGGTCGCGGCGGCCCGCTCCGGCGCCAACATGATCGAGCCGATGCTCGACGCCGTGCGCGCGGAGGCCACCCTCGGCGAGATCTGCGGTGTCCTGCGTGACGAGTGGGGCGTGTACACCGAGCCCGCCGGCTTCTGAGCCGCTCCCGGACGACGCACCGCCCCGGCAGGCCCCCCGCCCGCCGGGGCGCGGCGCGATCAGGGCGTGCGGGCGGCCGCCCCGATCAGGACCGTCGCAGCGCGCGACCGGAGGGTGACAGGCGACTGTCGGCCGACCGTGGCGGATTCGGGGCCGCGCGCCCCGCCCGGCATGCGTTCAACGGGCGCTCGCGGCGAGGCCCGACAGCAGTACCCGGGTCAGCCCGTGCACCCACTCCTCGTCGGCCGGC
Organism: Streptomyces sp. NPDC085937; assembly: GCF_044540535.1. Lineage (NCBI taxonomy): Bacteria > Bacillati > Actinomycetota > Actinomycetes > Kitasatosporales > Streptomycetaceae > Streptomyces > Streptomyces sp. NPDC085937. The sequence continues at coordinate 141,023 of NZ_JBITSH010000015.1, forward strand.
TGGTTGCTGACCAGGGTCCGGTGCACCACCGCGCCCGCCACCATGTCGAAGATCAGGTCGACCGCGCGGGCGGACCGCAGCGCGTCGGACTCGGGCGGCAGCTCCCCCCGCTCCTGGGCGCGGGCCCGCCCCGCCACCACCAGCCGCTTCTGCCGGTCGACGATCGACGCCCGGATCCGCTCGCGCAGCGCCTCGTCCCGGGTGGCCTCGGCGACCACCGCCATCAGCCCGCTCCGGGCCTCGGGACGCGCCAGGATCGCGGCGAACTGCAGCACCACGCCCTCTACGTCGGCGGCCAGCGACCCCCGGTCGGGCAGCGTCAGCTCGTCGAACAGCTCCGCGACGGCGTCCACGACGAGTTCGTTCTTGCCGGACCAGCGCCGGTACAGCGTGGTCTTGGCGACCCCGGCGCGCACCGCGACGTCCGACAGGGTGAGCTTGGACCACCCGAGGTCCACCAGCGCCTGCCGGGTCGCGTCGAGGATCGCGGCGTCGGCCGTGGCGCTGCGGGGGCGCCCGGTGCGGCTGGCTGGGTTGCGGCGCTGCATGGCACGACCATAACCGGCGGATTCCGTGCGCTGGTGAGGGAGATCACCGGAAAGCGATGCCCCGTACCCGCCCCCTGCCATTACGCTACGACTCGTAGCGAAAGCGCGCCGGAGACCCGGCGTGCCCGAGCGACGACCACCGCGCCGGGTGGGGACCCGGCGCACCGCACCACACGTACGCCTGGCTTTCCCGGGCGCTTTTCACACTCGCGCGGAGTACGGGGGAGGATAGACGCATGCAGCCACGGAACATGTCCATGAGCGGGGTCGTCGACCTCGCCGCGGTGAAGGCGGCCCAGGAGGCCAAGGCGAAGGCGGAGCAGGCGCGCGCCGAGACGGCACGGCGGGGCGGCGGAGGTGCGATCTCCCCGGCCGATCTCGTCATCGACGTCGACGAAGCCGGCTTCGAGCGCGACATCCTGCAGCGGTCCACCGAGGTCCCGGTCGTCATCGACTTCTGGGCCGAGTGGTGCGAGCCCTGCAAGCAGTTGAGCCCTGTCCTGGAGCGGCTCGCCGTCGAGTACAACGGGCGCTTCCTCCTCGCCAAGATCGACGTCGACGCCAACCAGATGCTGATGCAGCAGTTCGGGATCCAGGGGATCCCGGCGGTCTTCGCGGTGGTGGCCGGACAGGCCCTGCCGCTCTTCCAGGGTGCCGCGGGCGAGGCGCAGATCCGTCAGACCCTCGACCAGCTGGTGCAGGTCGCCGAGGAGCGCTTCGGCCTGACCGGACTCGTCGTCGACCCCGACGCCGAGCCGGGCGGCGGCGCTCCGGCCACCGCCGAGGCCCCCGTCGGCCCTTACGACGCCCTCCTCGAGGCCGCCGCCCGCGCGCTGGACGCCGACGACCTCGACGGCGCCGTCCAGGCCTACAAGAACGTGCTCGCCGACGACCCGGGCAACCCCGAGGCGAAGTTGGGGCTGGCCCAGTCCGAACTGCTGCGCCGGGTGCGGGGCATGGACCCGAGGCAGGTGCGCAAGGACGCCGCCGAGAAGCCGAAGGACATCGACGCGCAGATCGCCGCCGCCGACCTGGATCTGGCGGGCGGTCATGTCGAGGACGCCTTCGGTCGGCTCATCGACACCGTCGCCCGCACGACGGGCGACGAGCGGGACACCGTGCGCCTGCGGCTGCTGGAGCTGTTCGAGGTGGTAGGCGCCGACCACCCGGCCGTGGTCGCCGCGCGCCGGGCCCTGGCGCGGGCCCTGTTCTGAACCACCCGCACCCGGGCGCCCGTTAACCCCCGTTCTGCCCGATCCGGGGATCGGTGGGACCCGAGGTGCCTCTTGGTCGACGGAGGCCGAAGCGGCCGCGCTTTACCAAATCTTGGTAATCGCGGCCGCTGTTACTGCTAGTAAGTCGCAGGCGTTGATCCGTCTGGTTCTGTCCGGCGATCAACAGGTATGTACCCCCCTGCCGGTGCACCCAGCGTCGCCGCTCGGGTCCGGCGGGTCGCCCCGCGGTTATCCGGCCGTTACTAGCGAGTAACGAACCCCCTTGTGCGGGCGGCGAGAATGCACCACGATCGGCGACGCTCGGTCCATTACCCGCACCCCGACAGCCGGTCGGGCCACGGGAACTCCTGGGTCCCCACCGAGCAGGAGCGCCGGCAAGGACGGCGTTCCTTGGACAGGGGGGTCTTCGCCCGCGGGTGAAGCCTGTCCAGCAGGGTTGTGCGTGATGCGTGTCAGGCGCGACCAGTGGTTGTCGCTCGGGGGTGATCGCCGGTGATTCGGGCGCGTTCTCCGCGCCGCCGAGTGCGGGCGCTCTCCTTCCCGAGGACGTAGCACTTCTCCCATCCCTGCCCGGCTGAGCCGCCGTTCATGGCGGCGAGTCAGGACAGGAGATGTACGTCCGAGAAGGAGGAAATATGGAGTCCCAGGTGCGTGGCGGGACCAGATGGAAGCGGTTCGCTGTGGTCATGGTGCCCAGCGTCGCCGCCACGGCGTGCATAGGTGTCGCTCTCGCGCAGGGCGCCCTCGCGGCGTCGTTCAGCGTTTCCGGCCAGTCGTTCAAGGTGACCACGAAGGAGCTCGTCGGCGAGGGCTTCTCGCAGTACGGCGCCATCGACGAGGGCTACACCGCGGACGGCAAGCAGACGGCTCACCCCGTCGCGGTGTCGGCGTTCAAGACGGCGACCATCAAGAGCCTGTGCCAGTCGGTCGTCACCCCGAACATCCCCGTGTTCGGCAACGTCAGCCTGATCCTTCGGGCCGGCGACGGCGCCGAGCCGGTCAAGGCCGAGAACCTGTACATCGACGTCGCCGAACTGAACGCCGACGCGACGTTCACGAACATCGACATCGGTGTGGCCGCCAAGGACGCCAAGAAGGGTCCGGGCATGAAGGGCGGGGGCGAGCAGGCCAACCCCTTCGGGTTCGCGCAGCAGGCCGACAAGGCCGTGCTGAAGGACGTGAAGCAGACGGCGTGGGCGACCACCGCCGGAACCTTCAAGCTCAGCGGCCTGAAGATGTCGCTCTCGACGGGCGTCAAGGAGTGCTACTAAGCACTCGCTGACGGGCGGGGGAGCCGGTGGCGCCCCCGCCCGTCCACCTTCCCGCCGTGCTTTCACGCGCGGCGCACATCACCACCACAGCAACGCCATCCAGGGAGCTGTTTCTCATGAGCGCCGAGACTCCTGCCGCCTCCGGCCAGTTCACCCGCCGACGGCTGCAGTTCCGCGCCTGGCGTGGCCAGCGGCCGTTCTGGGCCGGTCTGTTCATCATGTTCGGCGGACTCCCCATCGCCTACTTCCCGTACGCGAACCTGCGGATCGGTCATCTGACCCTGGCGATGGCGACGACCGCGGGCGCCGGGTCCCTGATCATCGGCGTGCTGCTCGTCGTCCTCGGCATCAGCCTCTGGTTCCAGAAGCACATCCGGGTGTTCGCGGGTGTCGCGGCGATCCTGCTGGCGTTGGTGTCCATCCCCGTGTCCAACCTCGGTGGCTTCCTCATCGGCTTCCTCTTCGCCCTCGTGGGCGGGGCGATGGCGGTGTCGTGGGTGCCGGGCGACCCGCCGGCGCAGGAGCCGCCGGCGGACGAGGCCGGGTACGGCGGCGCACCCGAGGGCGCCCTCCCCGACACCACGGTCACCGGCCCCGCAGAGGGCGCCGCGGCGACGGGTGAGCCGAAGGATCTGTCAGGAACGAGCCCGGCGAACGGGGCGAACGGGAGGCACAGTGCCGGCTGACGAGGTGACCCACGGGGCTGATGTGGAGGCATCCCGTGTGAGAACCGGGCCGCGACACGCGGCACCCAAGAAGCCGCTGTTCACCAGGTTCCACATGCCCGCGGGGAAGGCGATAGCCCTCGCGGCGATGCCGACCGCGGTGCTGATGGGGATGGGCTTCACCCCGACACTCGCCCAGGCCGACGACCAGCCGTCGTCGAGGAACCTCACGGCCGACGAGTTCAAGGAGTGCCTGGAGGCCATCGAGAAGGCGGAGAAGGGCGAGGACGCGAGCACGTCGCCCACACCGTCCGCCACCGCGAGCGAGGGCGCCTCCGAGGACGACAAGGAGCCCTCGGCGGACCCGACCGCCTCGGCCCCCGCACAGGACGCGGACAAGGGCTCGGACTCTTCGCCGGATTCAGGTTCCGACGACAAGCCCGACCCCACGCCGACGCCGTCCGCGACCACGGGCGGACAGGCCGCGGAGCGGACCGAGCCCACGCCTTCCCCCTCCGAGACCGACCGGAATCTGCTGGAGCAGATCGGGGACGCCATCAAGGACGTCTTCACCCCGGGCGACAAGGAGGAGGAGACCCCGAGTCCCACGCCGTCCGTGTCCGAGTCCGCTCCCGCGAGCGGGTCGCAGGAGAAGGACGACAAGGGCGAGGAGTCCCCGCAGAAGCCTTCCGGCCAGGCCGCGGAGACCGCCGGCACCGGCGAGGCGGTCGAGGACGCCACGGAGAAGGCCGAGGAGGCCGTCGAGGAGGAGTCCGAGGAGCCGGAGGCCACCGCGTCGCCGAGCCCGCCGGAGTCGTCCGGCGTCGACCTGGAGGACTGCCCGGTCGCCACCGACGCCGAGGGCGGGGTCGACAACAACGTCCCGCTGCCCGACGACCCGTGGTACCTGAACGCCAGCTCGCTGCTGCTGAAGGGCGCCGACTACAAGGGCATCGTCGAGGTGCGGACCGCCAACGGCACCACCAAGAAGGTGCTGAAGTACGTCATATCCGACGGCACCGACATCGGCGACCTGCACCAGACGGTCAAGGACGAGCAGTCCGGCAAGACGTACCACGTGCAGGCGGCCAAGGGGTCGACGTCCACCATCCGCGACGGCGACACGGTGATGTACACCGAGAGCATCTCCGGCAACCTGCTCGGACTGATCCCGATCACGTTCGACCCGGAGAACCCGCCGCCGCTGAACATCCCGCTGATCTACTTCACCAAGGTGACGGTGCAGCAGGCGGGTCAGTTCGGCGGGACCCTGCACATCCCGGGCCTGCACCAGTACGTCACCGACTGACCGGCCGCGGGCCGCACACCGGACCCTTCCGGGAGCCGCGACACACCGAGGGCGCCCCCTGCTCGCAGGGGGCGCCCTCGGACCTGTGGGCCGGGTGTCCGGTCAGGAGGTCGCTTCGCCGAGGTGGTGGACGCGGACCATGTTGGTCGTGCCGGGGACCCCGGGCGGCGAACCGGCGGTGATCACCACGATGTCGCCCTCGTTGAACCGGCTGAGGCGGACCAGCTCCTGCTCCACCAGCTCGACCATCTCGTCGGTGCTGTTGACGAAGGGCGCCACGTACGGCTCGACACCCCAGCTGAGCGCCAGCTGGTTGCGGGTCGACTCGTCCGTGGTGAACGCCAGGATCGGCTGCGCGACGCGGTAACGGCACAGCCGGCGGGCCGTGTCGCCGGACTGGGTGAAGGCCACCAGGCCCTTGCCGCCGAGGAAGTCGGCGATCTCGCAGGCGGCGCGGGCCACCGAACCGCCCTGGGTGCGCGGCTTCTTGCCCGGCACCAGCGGCTGAAGTCCCTTGGAGAGCAGCTCCTGCTCGGCCGCCTGGACGATCTTCGACATCGTCCGCACGGTCTCGATCGGGTACGCGCCCACGCTGGACTCGGCGGACAGCATGACCGCGTCGGCGCCGTCCAGGATCGCGTTGGCCACGTCGGAGGCCTCGGCGCGGGTCGGACGGGAGTTGGTGATCATCGACTCCATCATCTGGGTCGCCACGATCACCGGCTTGGCGTTGCGCCGGCACAGCTCGATCAGGCGCTTCTGCACCATGGGGACCTTCTCGAGCGGGTACTCGACGGCCAGGTCACCGCGGGCGACCATCACGCCGTCGAACGCCATCACGACGTCCTCCATGTTCTCCACCGCCTGCGGCTTCTCCACCTTGGCGATGACCGGGACCCGGCGGCCCTCCTCGTCCATCACGCGGTGGACGTCGGCGACGTCCTTGGCGTCCCGGACGAAGGACAGGGCGACCAGGTCGCAGCCCATCCGCAGGGCGAACCGAAGGTCCTCGACGTCCTTCTCGGACAGCGCCGGCACGTTCACGGCGGTGCCGGGCAGGTTGATGCCCTTGTGGTCGGAGATGACGCCGCCCTCGATGACGATCGTCCTCACCCGGGAGCCGTCGACGTCCACGACCTTCAGCTCGACGTTGCCGTCGTTGATCAGGACCTGGTCGCCGCGGGAGACGTCGCCCGGGAGCCCCTTGTAGGTGGTCCCGCAGATCGTCTTGTCGCCCGGTACGTCCTCGGTGGTGATGGTGAACTCGTCACCGCGCACCAGCTCGACGGGGCCCTCGGCGAAGGTCTCCAGACGGATCTTGGGGCCCTGGAGGTCGGCGAGGACACCGATGGCCCTGCCCGTCTCCTTGGCGGCGGCCCGGACCCGGTCGTACCGGCCCTGGTGCTCGGCGTGCGAGCCGTGGCTGAAGTTGAAGCGGGCCACGTTCATGCCGGCTTCGATCAGGGCGACAAGCTGCTCGTGGGAGTCGACCGCGGGGCCGAGAGTACAGACGATTTTCGAACGGCGCATGGGGCGATCCTATCGGTTTGTTTCGCTCCGGAATATTCCGTCTGGCGGAATGTACACATGAGAAAGTCGCTGCTCAGTTGTTCTTTCCGACCAGTGCGTATGTCTGCTGTGCGATCTCCATTTCCTCGTCCGTGGGTACCACCGCGACGGCGACCCTCGCCCCCTCGGGCGAGACCAGCCGCGCCCCGCCGCCGCGCACCGCGTTGCGCTCGCCGTCCACCGCCAGGCCGAGTCCCTCCAGGCCCGCCACGGCGGCCTCGCGCACCTCGGCCGCGTTCTCGCCGACCCCGGCGGTGAAGGCCACCGCGTCCACCCGTCCGAGGACGGCGTAATAGGCACCGATGTACTTCTTCAGACGGTGAATGTAGATGTCGAAGGCGAGCTTCGCCCGTTCGTCACCCTCGGAGATCCGGCGCCGGATCTCCCGCATGTCGTTGTCCCCGCACAGACCGACCAGACCGCTCTTCTTGTTCAGAAGGGTGTCGACGTCGTCGGCGGACATTCCGCCGACGCGCATCAAATGGAAGATGACGGCCGGGTCCATGTCACCGGACCGCGTACCCATCACGAGCCCCTCCAAGGGGGTGAGCCCCATGGAGGTGTCCACGCAGCGGCCCGCGCGCACGGCCGAGGCGGACGCCCCGTTGCCCAGGTGCAGCACGATCACGTTCACCTCCTCGGGTGCCTTCCCGAGCAGCCGGGCCGTGGCCCGCGAGACGTACGCGTGCGAGGTGCCGTGGAAGCCGTAGCGGCGCACCCGGTGCGCGTCGGCGGTCTCCACGTCGATCGCGTAACGGGCCGCGGACTCCGGCATCGTCGTGTGGAACGCGGTGTCGAAGACGGCGACCTGCGGCAGGTCCGGACGCAGCGTCGTCGCCGTGCGGATGCCGGTGAGGTTGGCCGGGTTGTGCAGCGGCGCGACCGGGATCAGCCGCTCGATCTCGGCGAGCACCCGCTCGTCGATCACCGTCGGCTCGGTGAAGTACTTGCCGCCGTGCACCACCCGGTGGCCGATCGCGAGCAGCTCGGGGGAGTCGAGGCCCAGCCCATCGGCGGCCAGTTCCTCGGCCATCGCCTTCAGCGCGGCGTCGTGGTCGGCGACCGGGCCGGTCCGCTCCCGGGTCTCCCCGCCGGACGCCAGCGGGGTGTGCCGCACCAGGGAGGTGCGCTCGCCGATCCGCTCGACCAGACCGGAGGCCAGCCGGCTGGTGTCGCCCATGTCCAGCAGCTGGTACTTCACCGACGAGGAACCGGAGTTGAGGACGAGGACACGGGAGGGGCTCACTGGGCGGCTGCCTTCTCGCTCGGGGCCGGGGACTGGGCCTGGATCGCGGTGATCGCGACCGTGTTGACGATGTCCTGCACCAGGGCGCCCCGGGACAGGTCGTTGACCGGCTTGCGCAACCCCTGGAGGACCGGGCCGACGGCGATCGCGCCGGCCGAGCGCTGCACGGCCTTGTAGGTGTTGTTGCCGGTGTTCAGGTCCGGGAAGATCAGCACGGTCGCCTGGCCGGCCACCTCGGAGCCGGGCAGCTTGGTCGCCGCGACCGACGGCTCCACGGCCGCGTCGTACTGGATCGGCCCCTCGATCCGCAGGTCGGGCCGGCGCTCGCGCACCAGCCCGGTCGCGGTGCGCACCTTGTCCACGTCGGCACCGGAGCCGGAGGTGCCGGTCGAGTACGACAGCATCGCGATCCGCGGCTCCACCCCGAACCGGGCTGCGGTCACCGCCGACTGCACCGCGATGTCGGCGAGCTGCTCGGCGTCCGGGTCGGGGTTGACCGCGCAGTCGCCGTACACCAGCACCTTGTCGGCCAGGCACATGAAGAACACCGACGAGACGATGTCCGCGTCCGGGCGGGTCTTGATGATCTCGAAGGCCGGGCGGATGGTCGCCGCCGTGGAGTGCACCGAACCGGAGACCATGCCGTCGGCGAGGCCCTCCTCCACCATGAGCGTGCCGAAGTAGTTCACGTCCGAGACGACGTCGTAGGCCAGCTCCACGGTCACGCCCCGGTGCGCGCGCAGCGCCGCGTACTTCTCCGCGAAGGAGTCGCGCAGCTCCGAGACGGCCGGGTCGATCAGCTGGGTGTCGCCGAGGTCGATGCCCAGGTCGGCGGCCTTCTTGCGGATCAGGTCGACGTCACCGAGCAGGGTCAGCTCGCACACGCCCCGGCGCAGCAGCACCTCCGCCGCGTGCAGCACCCGCTCCTCGGCGCCCTCGGGGAGCACCACCCGGCGCAGGTCGGAGCGGGCCTGTTCGAGCAGCTTGTGCTCGAACATCATCGGGGTGACGCGGTCGCTGCTGGGCGCGGACACCGTGCGGGTGAGCTCGGCGGTGTCGGTGTACCGCTCGAACAGGCCGAGCGCCCGCTCCGCCTTGCGCGGGGTGGCCGCGTTCAGCTTGCCCTCCAGGGAGAACAGCTGCTCGGCGGTGGGGAAGCTGTTGCTGGCCACCGACAGCACCGGCGTGCCGGGCGCCAGCCGGTCGGCGAGGGTGAGGATGCGCTCGCCGGGCACCTCGTCCAGGGTCAGCAGCACACCGGCTATCGGCGGGGTGCCGGCGCTGTGCGCGGCCAGCGAGCCCACCACCAGGTCGGCCCGGTCGCCAGGGGTGATCACCAGGCAGCCCGGCGTCAGGGCGGCGAGCAGGTTCGGCAGCATGGCGCCGCCGAAGACGAAGTCCAGGGCGTCGCGGGCGAGCCCCGAGTCGTCGCCGAGCACCACCTTGGCGCCGAGGGTGTGGGCGATCTGGGAGACCGTGGGCGCGGACAGCGCGGGCTCGTCGGGCAGCACGTAGCAGGGCACCGGCAGCCGGGTGGCGAGCCGCTCGGCGATCTCGTCGCGGTCCTCGCGCGCCACCCGGTTGACGACCATCGCGAGCACGTCGCAGCCGAGGGTGTCGTAGGCGCGGAAGGCGTTGCGGGTCTCCGCGCGGACCGACTCGGCGGTCTGCCTGCGGCCCCCCACGACCGGGATCACCGAGGCGCCGAACTCGTTGGCGAGGCGGGCGTTCAGCGACAGCTCGTCCGGGAACTGCGTGTCCGCGTAGTCGGTGCCGAGGACCAGGACGACGTCGTAGTCGCGGGCGACCAGGTGGAACCGGTCCACGAGCGTGGACACCAGTTCGTCGGTGCCGCTCTCGGCCTGCAGCGTGGACGCCTCCGCGTAGTCCATGCCGTACACGGTCGCGGGGTCCTGGGTGAGCCGGTAGCGGGCCCGCAGCAGTTCGAAGAGCCGGTCGGGCCCGTCGTGCACCAGGGGACGGAACACACCCACCCGGTCGACCTGCCGGGTCAGCAGCTCCATGACCCCGAGTTCGACGACCTGACGGCCGTCGCCGCGGTCGATGCCGGTCACGTACACGCTGCGGGTCACGCGCGCTCTCCGTTTCGTCGAGGGCTCGTCGGGGGCCGCGAAGGCGACGGCGGGGCCAACGGCCGGGCCACGAAGCCGCTCACACAAGTGAGCGGATCCCTCTTGACAATACCTTCGCCGCTGGTTAAGACGCCCGTGCATCCGGCGTCGGCGGTGCCCTGGGGGACGTGAAAGAATCGGCAGTGGCTCACCGGTATCGAGACAGCGACCAGGAGACACAGCACGATGCGTATAGGAGTCCTCACCGCAGGCGGCGACTGCCCTGGGCTGAACGCAGTGATCCGGTCGGTCGTGCACCGAGCGGTGGACAACTACGGCGACGAGGTCATCGGCTTCGAGGACGGCTACTCCGGTCTCCTGGACGGCCGCTACCGCACCCTCGACCTCAACGCGGTCAGCGGCATCCTGGCCCGCGGCGGGACCATACTGGGCTCCTCCCGGCTGGAGCGCGACCGGCTCCGCGAGGCCTGCGAGAACGCCTCCGACATGATCCACGAGTTCGGCATCGACGCGCTGATCCCGATCGGCGGCGAGGGCACCCTGACGGCGGCCCGCATGCTGTCCGACGCAGGTCTGCCCGTGGTCGGCGTCCCCAAGACGATCGACAACGACATCTCCTCCACGGACCGCACCTTCGGCTTCGACACCGCCGTCGGTGTCGCCACCGAGGCGATGGACCGGCTGAAGACCACGGCCGAGTCCCACCAGCGCGTGATGGTCGTCGAGGTCATGGGCCGCCACGCGGGCTGGATCGCCCTGGAGTCCGGCATGGCCGCCGGCGCCCACGGCATCTGCCTGCCCGAGCGGCCCTTCGACCCGGCGCAGCTGGTCAAGATGGTCGAGGAGCGCTTCGACCGCGGCAAGAAGTTCGCGGTGATCTGCGTCGCCGAGGGCGCGCACCCGGCCGAGGGCACCATGGACTACGGCAAGGGCGAGATCGACAAGTTCGGCCACGAGCGCTTCCAGGGCATCGGCACGGCGCTGGCCTACGAGCTGGAGCGCAGGCTCGGCAAGGAGGCCAAGCCGGTCATCCTGGGCCACGTCCAGCGCGGCGGCGTGCCGACGGCGTACGACCGCGTCCTCGCCACCCGCTTCGGCTGGCACGCGGTGGAGGCCGCCCACCGGGGCGACTTCGGCAGGATGACCGCGCTGCGCGGCACGGACGTCGTGATGGTGCCGCTCGCGGAGGCGGTCACGGAACTGAAGACGGTCCCGAAGGAGCGCATGGACGAGGCGGAGTCGGTCTTCTAGTCCGGTCCGTTCATCCCGTGGGGGCCGGCATCCGGGCCCCCACGGACGCCGTCGCTACACCTGCGCCGGGCCGCCCTCGGCCGCCGCCGTGTGCCAGAAGTGGTCGACGATGCGGGCGAGGAAGTCGCGGCCCGTGTCGCCCGCGTCGCCGGGGCCGCCGCCCCAGCTGAGGGTGGCGGCCATGTGGCCCTGGTAGTCCTGGTGGAGCCGGTGCAGCACGCCCTCCAGCAGCCGTCGCTCCAGCGGGGCGATCTTCGACACCGGCCGGACGTACGCCTGCCAGCGTGTGGTCGCCGCGCCGCGCAGCAGTTCCGCGAGCTGGTCCTCGCGGCCGGTGACGGTGATGACGTCGGCCAGGGACAGGCCGAGTGTCCGGGCCAGGGCGGCCGACTGGCGTTCGGTGCCGCGCCACCGGCCCGTCTCCTCCATCCGCAGGTAGACGTGGAGTTCGTGTCCGACGGCGCGGGCGACGTCCTCGGGGGCCAGGCCCCGTGCGACCCGGTGTTCCCGCAAGGTGCGCGGACGCCCGATGAGTTCGCCCGGTGAGCACCACAACACGCCCGCGAGTGCGGTCAGTTCGGGGTGGGAGGGGGACGCCCTCCCGCGTTCCCACGCGGCGACGAGGGCCGGCGTGACGTACGGCAGGTCGTAGGAGACGCGTAACGCCTGGGCCACGTGGTCCGGGTCCAGGCCCAGCGCGGCACGCAGCCGCCGGGCGGCGGGGGCGTTGAACGGCGGGGGCGGATGGCGGTCGCTGCGAGGGGGAGGTCGGCGCACGGCCCACAAGCTAGGCCCGTACGCAGGGGGTGACTACGGTCTGTTCGGCCAGGATCACCCGTTGTAGGAAGGTACGGCTACCGGCCGGTCGGGTTTCGGCGTCACGGGGCGACCGCGCCCGCCGGGGAACGCCTCCGCACCCGAACGGCAAGCTCAAGAGGCATATGCGTAAGCCGGCGTTGACGGCCCGTACGCCCACGGACCGGAACGCGCACCCGTCACTCGTATCGGCGTACGAGACACGGGCCCCCTCAGCCCCTCCGCCGGCCCGTGGGCCGGCGGCGCAAACCCGCCGCTCACCCCGCGACCACCCCGGCCGGCGCCGCTCACCGGCCGGTGACCCACCGGTACTGCAGCTCGGGCCGGCCCACCGTCCCGTACTGCGGGCGGCGGACCGCGCGGCCCGCGTCGACGAGGTGTTCCAGGTAGCGGCGGGCCGTGATGCGGGAGATGCCGACCGCCTCCGCGACGCCCGTCGCGGTCAGCCCCTCGCCCGCGTCCCGCAGAGCCACCGTCACCCGCTCCAGGGTCGGGCCGCTCAGGCCCTTCGGCAGCGCGGCCGGACGCGGGGCGCGCAGCGCCGCCAGCGCGCGGTCCACCTCGTCCTGGCCACTGGCCTCGCCGGCGGCCGCGCGGAACTCCGCGTAGCGCACCAGCCGGTCCCGGAGCGTGGCGAAGGTGAACGGCTTCAGCACGTACTGCACGACGCCGAGCGACACCCCCTCGCGCACCACCGCCAGGTCCCGCGCCGACGTCACCGCGATCACGTCCGCGTGACGGCCCGCCGCGCGCAGCGAACGGGCCAGCTGAAGGCCGTGCACATCGGGCAGGTGCAGGTCGAGGAGGAGCAGGTCGACAGGGGTGCGGTCGAGGATCCGGCGGGCCTCGGCCCCGGTGTGCGCCGTGCCGACGGCCTCGAAACCGGGCACTCGCCCGACGTACATCACGTGCGCGTCGGCGGCGACCGGGTCGTCCTCGACGACCAGCACCCGGATGGGCTGCGCGGTCACCCGGCACCGCCCGTGCCGTGCGCGACCGCGGCGTGCCCGGCGTCCCGGCGGGCGTCCCGCAGCGGGATCCGTACGTCGAACACCGCGCCGCCCTCCTCACCCGAGGTCACCGACAGGGTGCCGCCGTGCCGGGCCACCGCCTGCCGGACCAGGGCGAGGCCCAGACCCCGGCCGCCCGGACCGGCCGGCTTGGTGGTGAAGCCCAGCCGGAACACGTCCTCCGCGCGGTCCGGGGCGACCCCGGGGCCGGTGTCGCGGACCCGCAGGACCAGCTCCGAGCCGTCCTCCTCGGTCAGCGCCGTCACCGTCACCCGGGGCCGCACCCCGCCCTGCGCCGCGTCCACCGCGTTGTCGATCAGGTTGCCGAGGATGGTGACCAGGTCGCGGGAGGGCAGGGCGTACGGCAGCAGACCGTCGTCGAGCCGGCTGTCCGGTGACACCACCAGCTCCACGCCCCGCTCGTTGGCCTGCGCGGTCTTGCCCAGCAGCAGCGCCGCCAGCACCGGCTCGCCCACCGCGTCCACCACCTGGTCGGTGAGCGCCTGAGCCAGCTCCAGCTCGGCGGTCGCGAAGTCCACGGCCTCCTCGGCGCGGCCCAGCTCGATCAGCGACACCACGGTGTGCAGCCGGTTGGCCGCCTCGTGCGCCTGGGACCGCAGCGCCTGCGTGAAGCCGCGCTCCGAGTCCAGCTCGCCCATCAGCGACTGGAGCTCGGTCACGTCCCGCAGGGTCACCACCGAGCCGCGCCGCTGGCCGCCGCTGACCGGCGAGGTGTTCACCACCAGCACCCGGTCGGCCGTCAGGTGCACCTCGTCCATGCGGGGCTCCGAGGCGAGCAGCGCGCCCGTCAGCGGAGCCGGCAGGCCCAGCTCCGCCACCGATCTGCCCACCACGTCCTCCTCCTGGTCCACCCCGAGCAGCACCCGGCCGCCGTCGTTGATCAGCGCCACCCGGTACTGCCCGTCCAGCATCAGCAGGCCCTCGCGCACGGCGTGCAGCGCGGCCTGATGGTAGTCGTGCATGTGGCTGAGCTCGGTGGCGTTCATCCCGTGGGTGTGACGGCGCAGCCGGGCGTTGATCACGTACGTGCCGATCGCGCCGAGCCCGAGGGCACCGGCCGCGACCACCAGCAGCGCGGTCAGCTGCTCCTGCACACGCCGGCCGATCTCCTCGACCCTTATCCCGGCGCTGACCAGGCCGACGATCCGGTCGCCGTCCCGTACCGGGGCGACGGCGCGCACCGACGGACCGAGCGTGCCGGTGTACGTCTCGGTGAAGGTGCGGCCCTTGAGCGCCGGACCGGTGTGCCCCTGGAAGACCAGGCCGATCTGGCCGGGGTCGGGGTGGGTCCAGCGGATGCCCCGCGGATCCATGATCGTCACGAAGTCGACGTCGGTGTCCCGCACCACCTCCAGCGCGTACGGCTGGAGCCGCGCCGACGGGTCGGGCGAGCGGATCGCCTCCCGCACGGACGGCGAGTCGGCGACCGAGAGCGCCACCGAGGTGGCCTGCCGGCCCGCCGCCTCCTCGGCCTCGCCGCGGTGGCTCAGATAGGTGGCCAGCGCGTACCCCGCCACCACGACCGTGAGGAGCACGGCCTGCATGGCGAACAGCTGCCCCGCGAGACTGCGGGGCCGGGGGAGGGGGAAGCGCACCCCGCCAGTCTGCCTCGCGGTTCGCCGGTGAACTAAATGAACGGAAGGGTGACCACGCTCACAAGGCGCGACATAGTCACCGCGTTCCCCCGAACCATCCCCCGGACGTGAGCCGCACGCCGGTGATGCCGACGACGACGTCAAGGAGGGCCGCCGTGACCAGCACCGCCGATACGGCACCTGCCGCACCCAAGGCCAAGCGGGACCGCACGCACTATCTCTACATCGCGGTGATCATCGCGGTCGCCCTCGGCATCGCCGTCGGCCTGATCGCACCCGACTTCGCGGTCGAGCTGAAGCCGATCGGCACCGGGTTCGTGAACCTGATCAAGATGATGATCTCGCCGATCATCTTCTGCACCATCGTGCTGGGCATCGGGTCCGTGCGGAAGGCCGCCAAGGTCGGCGCGGTCGGCGGCATCGCGCTCGGCTACTTCATGGTCATGTCGGTCGTCGCCCTCGCCATCGGCCTGGTCGTCGGCAACATCCTGGAGCCGGGCAGCGGCCTCGCGATCACCGACGCGGTCAAGGAGACCGGCCACGCGCAGATCGACGCGGAGGCGAAGGACACCACCGAGTTCCTGCTCGGCATCATCCCGACCACCATCGTGTCCGCCTTCACCCAGGGCGAGGTGCTGCAGACCCTGCTGATCGCGCTGCTGTGCGGCTTCGCCCTGCAGGCCATGGGCAACGCCGGGCAGCCGGTCCTGCGCGGGATCGAGCACATCCAGCGGCTGGTGTTCCGGGTCCTCGCCATGATCATGTGGGCGGCCCCGATCGGTGCCTTCGGCGCCATGGCCGCGGTCACCGGCTCGGCCGGCCTGGACGCGCTCAAGAGCCTCGCCGTGCTGATGCTCGGCTTCTACCTCACCTGTGTGCTGTTCATCTTCGTGGTGCTCGGCGCGATGCTGAAGCTCGTCGCGGGGCTGAACGTGTGGAGCCTGTTCAAGTACCTGGGCCGTGAGTTCCTGCTGATCCTGTCCACCTCCTCCTCCGAGTCCGCGCTGCCGCGGCTCATCGCGAAGATGGAGCACCTGGGCGTCAGCAAGCCGGTGGTCGGCATCACCGTCCCGACCGGCTACTCCTTCAACCTCGACGGCACCATGATCTACATGACCATGGCCTCGCTGTTCATCGCCGACGCCATGGGCACCCCGATGTCGGTCGGCGAGCAGATCCCGCTGCTGCTGTTCCTGCTGGTCGCCTCGAAGGGCGCCGCCGGTGTCACCGGCGCGGGCCTCGCGACCCTGGCCGGCGGTCTGCAGTCGCACAAGCCCGCCCTGGTGGACGGCATCGGCCTCATCGTCGGCATCGACCGCTTCATGAGCGAGGCCCGCGCGCTGACCAACTTCGCCGGCAACGCGATCGCCACGGTGCTGATCGGCACCTGGACCAAGGAGATCGACAAGGAGCGGGTGGCCGAGGTGCTGGCCGGGCGCGCCCCGTTCGACGAGCGGACGCTGCTGGACGACCACGGTGCCGGCCGCGACGACTCCGTCCCGGCGCCCGGGGCGGGCGGCGAGAAGGAGCTGGCCAAGGCCTGACCGGGCCGGCGCCGCACCCCGGGCCCCCGGCAGGGGGGGGGGCGCCGCCCCCCGTACCCCGGCCGGCCGGGACGCACTTCCCCCGTCGCCCCGGCCGGCCGGTCACCGAGGCCCACCCCCCCGACAGGGCCTCCGCCGCCGGGGGGGGGGGGGCCCCCCCCCCGCCCCCCGGCCCCCCGGCCCCCCGCGGGGGGGGGGGCCCCTGCGGGTTTGAGGCCCACAACACCATACTGGAGACGGAGTGCCAGAGGGCGGGCG